>NZ_CP137549.1:4958746-5259996 GCF_033335955.1 Streptomyces sp. N50 | reverse complement strand
GTCCGGAACGGATCAGGCCAGGCGCAGAAGGTATGGAGGCTGATGCGGACGCGTCAAATCCACATGAGTGCCGGACACAAGGCTGCCAACCGGGACACAACTCCCCACACCCATCAGCGATTTCACGCCAGACCCCGCCGAGGGATGGAACCGAGATCACCCCGACGCCGGAACGATCTCCAAGCGTTGCCCATTGACGGATGTTCAGCGGGCGTTCGACGGTCGGTTCAGCGCAGCTTCTGCGCCGCCTCCACCGCCCAGTACGTGAGGATGTTCCGCGCCCCGGCCCGCTTGATCCCGGTGAGCGCCTCGAAGATCGCCTGGTCCCGGTCGATCCAGCCCTTCTCGGCGGCGGCCTCGATCATCGAGTACTCGCCGGAGATCTGATACGCGGCGACGGGCACGTCCGAGACCTCGGCGACCTTGGCCAGGATGTCGAGGTAGGGCCCGGCCGGCTTGACCATCACCATGTCGGCCCCCTCCTCCAGGTCGAGCGCCAACTCCCGCATCGCGTCCCGTGCGTTGGGCGGGTCCTGCTGATACGTCTTGCGGTCCCCCTTGAGCGAGGAACCCACGGCCTCACGGAACGGCCCGAAGAACGCGGACGCGTACTTCACGCTGTAGGCGAGGATGGCGACATCCTCACGCCCGATCTGGTCGAGCGCGTCCCGGACGACCCCGATCTGCCCGTCCATCATCCCGCTGGGCCCGACGACATGGGCCCCGGCATCGGCCTGCACCTGGGCCATCTCGGCATACCGCTCAAGGGTCGCGTCATTGTCGACGCGCCCGAACTCGTCCAGCACCCCGCAATGCCCATGATCGGTGGTCTCATCAAGACACAGATCGGACATGACGAGCAGTTCGTCCCCGACCTCGGCCCGCACATCGCGCAGGGCCACCTGCAGAATCCCGTCGGGATCGGTGCCGGCCGTCCCCAGGGCGTCCTTCTTGGACTCCTCCGGCACACCGAAGAGCATGATCCCGGAGATCCCAGCGGCGACAGCCTCAGCGGCAGCCTTCTTCAGACTGTCCCGGGTGTGCTGCACAACCCCGGGCATGGCCCCGATCGGCACCGGCTCACTGACCCCCTCCCGCACAAACGCCGGGAGGATGAAGTCGGCCGGGTGCAAGCGCGTCTCAGCGACCATCCGCCGCATGACGGGGCTGGTCCGCAACCGCCGGGGCCGCGAGCCGGGAAAGGATCCGTACGTCGTCATGCCATCTACGCTACGCCCGCCTCAGGGGCACCTTTGCCGACGGGAGGTCGGTCCACGGCAATGGCCGAACCCCGGGACGGGGACACCGCACGTCTGCGACGCTGACGGGTTATGACACCGCGGGGCGGGACGCGCGGGGGCGAACGGGGCGGGAATTCCCGGAGGGGGCTGTGTATTCATGGGACGACGGGCGATTCTCGTCGCGGGTTCGGAGTTCGCCGTCGGCAGCGGGGGAGAGTCTTCGGAATATCCGCCACTTCCGTTCTCCGCAAACCGAGTGACGCACCTCGCCGAAGTGCTCGCCCGATTTGGTTTCGAATGTGACGTCCTGAGGAACCCGACCTCCCAGAGCATGAGCAGGGAGATTCAAAGGGCGTTCAATGACGCGGGCCCCGAAGACTTTCTCGTCGTTCACGTCCTCAGCCACAGCCGTCCACGAGTTGACGGCGGCCTGGGAATCGTGGGGATCGACTCGCACACTGCACAGCCAGCCTCGGTGGACGACTGGATCAACACCTTGCGTCACATGGCCGAGGGACCGCAGACCCTGTTCGTCCTCGACCTCTGTGAAGCCGGGGCCGCGACGCCCATGACCTCGTACGCGAACCTGCCCCGCCCAGCTCCGAACGAGCGCATCTGGGTCATCGCCGGAACCGACAGCCGAGAAATGGCATTCGACGGGAAGTTCACGCAGGCGATCACTCGTGTTCTCGGATCCATCAGCGACGAACACAGCGGCCTGGGGCCGGACCTCGCCTATGCGCCGTTCTCCTACCTCACCCGAGAGACACAGCGCGAATTTACCTCTGTCTCGCAAGGAACCCTGCCCCAGACAGTCGTCATCGGTCCGGGAAACACCCTGGACGCGTCGGAATTCCGGTTCTTTCGCAACCCCGGTCACCTTCAGCCCCCAGTCATCAGCCATAGCCATATCCCCCGTACCGACCTCGCCGGCCGCGTCCTGTGCGTCTCACCGCTCGGCGAGACGCACAGGACGTCACTCGTCGCGGTCGGCGGCGACGACTCGCTGCGCGTCTTCGACCTGCGCACCGGAGCCCAGACGGCCAGGGTCCACATGGACGGTGCTTTCGCCGTGGTACCGGTGCCGGGGCAAGACCTGTTGGTGTGTGCGGGAAGAAGAGGCGCCGTGGAGGTCCGGTCCAGTGTCGACCTGGCGTTCCGCACGGAACTCTGGGCGGACACATCGCAGGTCAACGACCTGGCCTGTGGTGCCGTGGACGGGCGCTGGACGGTATGGGCCGTCTCCGACGACGGCTACATGCGGAGCGGCGACACCAAGGGGGGCACCCAGCTCCACCTCCCGAGGGCGCACGACGGTTTCGCCAACGCGGTCGTCGCCGCCGGCGCCCTCGTCGTCTCGGCGGGTTCCGGCGGTGACGTGGCAGCCTGGGACTCCTCCACAAGTGACCTGCGGTGGCGCGTGTCCGAGCACTCCGGCCCCGTGCACCGCCTGGTCGCTCTGCCGGTCGAGGGCCGACAGGCGATCGTCAGCGGTGGCGAGGACGGCACCCTCCAGGTCCTGGACCTGTCCGACGGGACGCTGCTGCGCACCATCCCCGCCCGCTCGACACCGATCCGGGCCATGACCGTACTTCCCGGGCCGCGCCCCTGCGTGGCCGTCGGCGGTCCGACCGAGCCAGTGAGCGTCTGGGACGTGGCAACGGGCGAGCGGGTGGCAGCCCTGGCCGACGGATCGGACATCTGGTCACTGGCCACCGTCGAGGTGGACGGACGGATCCGGCTGATCACCGGAAACGACGAGGGCGTGGTCCCGCTTCCCCTCCCCGACCCGACACCGGCCGCCGCACCCTGGCTCCCGGACCCCGTGACCACCCTCCACGCCGGCTACACCGCGGACGTGGCCGAGGGCACCGACCGGCTGGGCATCGGCCAACAGGTCGACACCCTCTGCCAGTTGATCATGGCCCGCGAGGTGCGACCGCCCCTGTCGATCGGGCTCTTCGGCGACTGGGGCACCGGCAAGTCCTTCTTCATGGCCCAGATGCGGCAACGCGTCCAGGAACTCGTCCACAGGGCGAAGCAGGCCGACCTGGAGCAGGTCGGTTCCGGGCTGTGCGGTGGTGTGTGCGAAATCCAGTTCAACGCCTGGCACTACCTCGACGCCAACCTCTGGTCCGGCCTGGCATCCGCCATCTTCGACCGGCTCGCGCTCGGTGACGCCCCTACGCGCGAAATCCTGCACGACCTCCCGTCCGTCCAGACACTGCGCCAGGAACTGCTGGGCAAACGGGCGGCAGCTCAGGCCCAACTCGACGAGGTGGCCCAGGATCTGGCCCAGGAGGACCCTGTCGGCATCCGTGACGTCCTCACGGTCGACCATCTGAAACAGGTCCAGGACGTCCTCACGGAACCGGTGGTGAAACAGACCAAGTTGGCGCTCACCGAGGCGGGGATCTCCCCCAAGGAGATCGGCAAGCTGGAACTGCGGACCAAGGAATCCATGGGCTACGTCCAGAGGTTGTGGCTGCTGCTCCGCAGGGGCAAGCCGTCGGTCCGGCTGCTCATGCTGGTGGCGATCGTCCTCTTCGTGGTCGTCGGCCCGTTGCTCTCCGTCGTACTGCGCAACCTGCTGGGCACCGGCATCAACGCCCTCGCCCCCGTCCTGCTCTGCTGCGTCGCGGCCTCCGCCATCGCCGGGCCGTACCTGTCCAGGCTGGGACGGGCACTACGGGTGGCCGAGGACGCCGTGCAGCAGGTCGACGAGCACCGCCGTATCCCGTTGCGCGCCAAACAGGAGGCCCTACGACGCCGTATCACCCGGATCGAGGAGGAGACCGCGTCGATCGACGACAGCATCCGGGAGCTGCGACAGGAGTCCAGCCTCCGCGCCTTCGCCCTCAAACGCCTGGCCGAGGACGACTACCGGCAGCACGAAGGCCTGATGGCCCTGCTCCGTCGGGACCTCGAAGAACTCAGTCGCCGGTTCACCGCACCGAATTCCGGCCGCGCCGCCGCACCCGACCTCGAACGCATCGTCCTCTACATCGACGACCTCGACCGATGCCCGCCGCACCGCGTCGTCGAAGTCCTCCAGGCGATCCAACTCCTGCTCGCCTTCCCGCTGTTCGTGGTGGTCGTCGGCGTGGACGCGCGCTGGCTGCTGCGCTCGATCCAGACGCACTACCGGGACGTACTGGGTTCCGACGGTCTGTCCACGGTGGCGAAGGACAGCCGGCACTGGGCCTCCACACCGGAGAACTACCTGGAGAAGATCTTCCAGATCTCCCTGTGCCTGCCGCCCATGTCCGAGGACGGGTACACCAGCCTGGTCGGGGCCGACCTGGGCGAGTTCCTGCCCGATGCCTCCGGCGAGCACACGAACACCGACACGGACACCGACAACGGCGCAGCCACCGACGGCACCGGACAACCCTCGACGCGTCGGGAGCCGGCGGCGCAGACGGATCCTCAGCCCTCACGACCGGCACCGGCCTCCGCCCCCGAGCCCGCCGCCGATCCCCAGGTCCGCAGGGTCGACGCCCGCGAGTTGCATCTGTTTCAGGGCGTCGCACCCTTCACCCCCATCGCCGCCGTCGCTCTCCACGACGATCAGCCGCTGCTCCTGTCCGTGGACTCCTCGGCCGTCCTCACCCACCGGGACCTCCGGCAGCGCGAAGCCCCGACGCTGACCCGGAAGATCGCCGACGGCCGGCTCGCGACCGCCGAGATCACCACGGACGGACGGGTGCTGCTGACCGGAGATCTCGGCGAGTCGGGAGACATCGTGGCGCTGACGACGGACGGTCTCGGCAAGACGGTCAGCATGGTCGAACACCCGGTCCCTCAAGGCCCTGCGGCGGATTCCGTGATCTTCTCGGACGGCGGCGGCAAAGTCGCCCTGTCGTGGCACAAGGCGGACGGAACCGCGGAGCACATCCAGGAAAGTGTCCTGCCGGGCACCCACGAGACGGACACCACCGCGCCGACACCAGGTGCCCTGCTCGCCCGGACCGACTCGTGGCAACTGGTCGAGACGGCCGACGGAGTCCGGCTGCGCCCCTCGGACAGCACCGGCGACACCGGCGACTCCTCGTCCGACGTCGTCGTCGGCACCGATCACGTCGAGCGGGTCGTGCTGGACCCGACGACCGGGCGGCTGGCGCTCATCGGCGCGCACCCGCTGCTGGGGCTGTGGTCCACGGCCGGCACACCGGAACCGATCAGACCCGTGTACCCCCTGCCCGAGCTGCCGGAGCTGTCGGCCGACCTGCGGATCGCGTTCAGCGCGACCGATCTGATCGCCATCGCCGCCAACACCTGGGTCCGGGTGTGGGACCTCGTCTCCGGCGCCCTCCACACCGAGTTGACGGCCGCCTCCCCCGTGACCGCGCTGGCGTTCTCGCCCAACGGCCGTCGGCTCGCCACGGGTTCGCGGGACGGGACCGTGCAGGTCTGGGCGGTCGAGAACCCCGATCCGGACGTCGCCCGCAAACTTGAGGCGCTCCGGCTGACCCGCGCCGAGCACGACATGGTCACGTCCGTCGGGCCCCTCATCTCCACGCCCCGGACCGCGAGACGGCTGGTGAACACCTACCGTCTGCTGCGCACCTGTCTCAGCGGCCCGGACATCGAGCGCGTCCGCTCAGGGGACCACGCACCACTGATCCTGCTGCTCGCCGTACTCATCGGCTATCCCGCCCAGGGGGCGGCGGTCCTGGAGGACCTGCTCCACGCCGACGACCTGCCCCAGACGTTCACGGCCCTGCTCCGCCGTGACCACCGTGACCACATGGACCGACCCCCGGCGACAGACGCCGAATCCGAAGGTCCGCGGTACATCTGGGGCCGCCTCGCATCGGTCACCGCCGACATCTCCACCAGGACCGGGACTTCGGACGAAACGGCCGACTACCGGCACTGGGCTCCGTACGTCGCCCGGTTCTCGTTCCGCACCGGGCACCTGCTGTGACCGGGGGCATCAACAGCGGAGCTGCGGGGAGAACTTGGACATTCTCCCCGCACCGCCGTCAGGTCGTACGCCGCCGCCGAGCCCCAGGCCGCCGCTCACTGGGCCGGGTAACAGGATCCCCCGCCTCCTGAGCCGCCGCCCGCCTACGCAACCCGAAGTTCGCCAACGCCTCGGCCAACTTGTGCACAGACGGCTCCGGCGCCATCACATCCACCCGCAGCCCGTGCTCCTCGGCCGTCTTAGCCGTAGCAGGCCCGATACACGCGATCACGGTCACGTTGTGCGGCTTCCCGGCGATACCGACCAGGTTCCGCACCGTAGAAGACGACGTGAAGAGAACGGCGTCGAAGCCACCCCCCTTGATCGCCTCCCGCGTATCGGCCGGCGGCGGCGACGCCCGCACGGTCCGATAGGCGGTCACGTCGTCGACCTCCCACCCGAGCTCGATCAGCCCGGCGACGAGAGTCTCCGTGGCGATGTCCGCCCGCGGCAGGAACACCCGGTCGATCGGATCAAAGACGGGGTCGTACGGAGGCCAGTCCTCAAGCAACCCGGCCGCGGACTGCTCCCCGCTCGGCACCAGATCCGGCTTCACGCCAAAGGCAACCAGCGCCTTCGCGGTCGACTCCCCGACCGCGGCGACCTTGATCCCGGCAAAGGCCCGAGCATCGAGCCCGTACTCCTCGAACTTCTCCCGCACGGCCTTGACCGCGTTCACTGAGGTGAAAGCGATCCACTCGTACCGTCCGGTCACGAGCCCCTTGACCGCCCGCTCCATCTGCTGCGGCGTCCGCGGCGGCTCGACGGCGATCGTAGGCACCTCATGCGGAACAGCCCCGTACGACCTCAACTGGTCGGAGAGCGAAGCCGCCTGCTCCTTCGTACGCGGCACGAGCACCTTCCAGCCGAACAACGGCTTGGACTCGAACCACGACAACTGGTCGCGCTGCGCGGCGGCGGACCGCTCACCGACCACGGCTATCACCGGCCGGCCACCATCGGGGGACGGCAGCACCTTCGCCTGCTTCAGCGTCTGCGCGATCGTCCCGAGCGTCGCGGACCAGGTCCGCTGACGAGTGGTCGTACCAGCCACTGTGACGGTCATGGGCGTATCGGGCTTGCGCCCCGCAGCCACCAACTCGCCGGCCGCAGCGGCCACGGAGTCCAGGGACGTGGAAACCACAACCGTGCCGTCCGACGCCCCCACCTCCGTCCAGCACCGGTCCGACGCGGTACGGGCGTCCACGAACCGGACGTCCGCCCCTTGCGCGTCCCGCAGCGGGACACCGGCGTACGCGGGCACGCCGACGGCCGCCGCGACACCCGGGACGACCTCGAAAGGCACACCCGCGGCGACACAGGCGAGCATTTCCTCGGCGGCGTACGTATCTAGTCCGGGGTCCCCGGACACCGCACGTACGACCCGCCTGCCGCCCCGCGCGGCCTCCATGACAAGATGTGCCGCATCCCGCACAGCGGGTAGGCCAACGGTTGTTGACGCACCGTCAACTACCGTTAGTTGAGGCGTGCCTGTGCCCGGGAGCGAGCCCGAAGAAGGACTCGGATCCGGATGCACGACGGCCACGCCTGATCGGGCGTGCGCACGTACGACGTCGAGCACCTCGTGCTCGGCGACGAGAACGTCCGCGTTCGCCAGCGCCTCTACGGCGCGCAGTGTGAGCAGTCCCGGATCTCCGGGTCCGGCACCCAGGAAGGTGACGTGCCCGTGTTCCGGACCGGCGGCGGGAAGAGTGGTGGGGCTCACTTGGCTTGCTCCCCCATCAGACCGGCCGCGCCCTGGGCAAGCATCTCGGCGGCGAGTTCGCGACCGAGCGCCAGTGCTTGGTCATGCGTCTCGGGCACGGGACCGGTGGTGGACAGCTGCACCGTACGCGAACCGTCGGTCGTGCCGACTATTCCGCGCAGGCGCATTTCCTTGACAATCTGCCCGTCGGCCAGAAGGTCGGCCAGCGCGCCCACAGGGGCGGAGCAGCCGGCCTCCAGGGCGGCGAGCAGGGACCTTTCGGCGGTCACGGCGACCCGCGTGAACGGGTCGTCGAGCTCACCGAGAGCCGCGATCAGGTCCGCGTTGTCCGCGGCGCACTCGATCGCCAGGGCCCCCTGGCCGGGGGCGGGCAAAATCGTGTCGACCGACAGGAAGTCGGTCACGTCGTCGAGGCGGCCGATCCGGCTGAGTCCGGCGGCGGCCAGGACCACGGCGTCCAGCTCACCGTCCCGGACGAAGCCGACGCGGGTGTCGATGTTCCCGCGGATCGGGACCGTCTCGATGTCGAGGCCGTGGCTGCGCGCGTACGCGTTCAGCTGGGCCGTACGCCGCGGGGAGCCCGTACCGATGCGCGCCCCGCGGGGCAGGTCGGTGAACTTCAGGGCGTCCCTGGCGACGATGACGTCGCGCGGGTCCTCGCGCTCGGGTACGGCGGCGAGCACCAGCTCGTCCGGCTGCGTGGTCGGCAGGTCCTTCAGCGAATGAACCGCGAAGTCGACCTCACCGCCGAGCAGCGCGTCCCGCAGCGCGGTCACGAAGACCCCGGTGCCGCCGATCTGGGCGAGGTGCTCACGGGAGGTGTCGCCGTAGGTGGTGATCTCGACGAGCTCGACGGGCCGTCCGGTCACCTGGCTCACGGCGTCCGCCACCAACCCGGACTGGGCCAGGGCGAGTCTGCTCCGCCTGGTCCCAAGTCTCAGTGGTGCATTGCTACTCATGCTGGCCCTCGGTTCTTGCTGATCTCGTTCTCAGAGTCTTCTTCGGCCCGGGAGACGGAGGCCACCGTCTCCTGGTCGAGGTCGAACAGGGTGCGCAGCGCGTCCGCGTACCCGGCGCCGCCGGGCTCGGCCGCGAGCTGCTTGACCCGTACGGTCGGCGCGTGCAGCAGCTTGTCGACGACGCGTCGCACGGTCTGGGTGATCTCCGCGCGGTGCTTGTCGTCGAGGCCGGGCAGCCGTCCGTCGAGCCGGGCGATCTCACCCGCGACGACCTCGGCGGCCATGGCGCGCAGGGCGACCACGGTCGGCGTGATGTGCGCGGCCCGCTGGGCTGCCCCGAAGGCCGCGACCTCGTCGGAGACGATACGCCGGACCGCGTCCACGTCCGCCGCCATCGGAGCGTCCGCGGAGGCCTCGGCGAGCGACTCGATGTCCACCAGCCGCACCCCGGCCAGCCGGTGCACGGCCGCGTCGACGTCCCGCGGCATCGCGAGGTCGAGGAGCGACAACACCGGCGCGGGGCGCGGGATGTGGGCCACGGGCTCGGGCCTGCGCCGCTCGGGAATCCGTCCGACGGTGGCGGCCATGGTGGCGAGTTCGGTGATGAGCTCGGCCTCGGGCGTGCTCCGGGCCGCCTCGCGCCGGTCGACGGCGCTGCCGCCGACCCAGGCCGCGTGCTGCTCCAGCGTCGCCGCGTCCATCCCGGCCACGGCGGCCTCCCCCATCACGGAGAAGCCACTCGCCCCCTGCACCGCCGACAGGTCCAGCGGACACCCGTCCTCACTCCCGACGGACGTCGGCGGAAGCTCTTCACGCACGACGTCCGCTACGGCCGTACGACCGGCGGTGGTGTCCGGAGACACCCGGCCCTCGACCGCTCCGGCGACCGCGTCGGCCGTCAGGACCAGGCCCGTGGCGCCCGTGCAGGACACGGCCACATCGGCACGTGTCAGCTCGAACGGCACCGAATCCATCGGTACCGCGCGGGCGGACACGTCCGTTTCGGGGCTCTCGGTGATGATCTGGGCGAGCCGCTCGGCGCGGTCGGAGGTGCGGTTGGCGACGACGATCTCGGCGACCCCGGCACGCGCGAGGGTCGCGGCGGCCAGCGACGACATGGAGCCGGCGCCGATGACCAGGGCGCGTTTCCCCTTGGCCCAGGCTTCAACTGCCGTGCCGGAGGAGAGCTGTTGAAGGCCGAAGGTGACCAGGGACTGGCCCGCGCGGTCGATGCCGGTCTCCGAGTGGGCGCGCTTGCCGACGCGGAGGGCCTGCTGGAACAGCTCGTTCAACAGCCGCCCGGCGGAGTGCAGTTCCTGCGCCTTGGCCAGCGAGTCCTTGATCTGGCCGAGGATCTGGCCCTCGCCGACGACCATCGAGTCGAGACCGCAGGCCACCGAGAAGAGGTGGTGGACGGCCCGGTCCTCGTAGTGCACGTAGAGATAAGGAGTGAGCTCGTCCAGGCCGACGCCGCTGTGCTGGGCGAGCAGCGTGGACAACTCCGCGACGCCCGCGTGGAACTTGTCCACGTCGGCGTAGAGCTCGATGCGGTTGCAGGTGGCCAACACCGCGGCCTCGGCGGCCGGTTCGGCGGCGACCGTGTCCTGGAGGAGCTTGAACTGGGCGTCCGCGTTCAGCGTGGCCCGCTCCAGGAGACTGACCGGCGCGCTGCGGTGGCTCAGCCCGACGACGAGGAGACTCATGCCGGCATCACGGCGGGGACGTCCCCGTCAGGGCCTTGCTCGGCGGAGTCGCCGCGGTGCGCGGCGGTCGGGTGCGCCGCCTGGTTGGCGGCCTCCTCGCCGGCCTTGCGCTGCTCGTGGAAGGCGAGGATCTGCAGCTCGATCGAGAGGTCGACCTTGCGGACGTCGACGCCGTCCGGGACGGTCAGCACGGTCGGCGCGAAGTTCAGGATGGACGTCACACCGGCGGCCACGAGGCGGTCGCAGACCGGCTGGGCGGCACCGGCGGGGGTCGCGATGACGCCGATGGAGACGCCGTTGTCGCTGATGATCTTTTCCAGCTCGTCCGAGTGCTGGACCGGGATGCCCGCGACGGGCTTGCCGGCCATCGCCGGGTCGGCGTCGATGAGGGCGGCGACGCGGAAGCCGCGGGAGGCGAACCCGCCGTAGTTGGCGAGGGCGGCGCCGAGGTTGCCGATACCGACGATCACGACCGGCCAGTCCTGGGTCAGGCCCAGCTCGCGGGAGATCTGGTAGACGAGGTACTCGACGTCGTAGCCCACACCGCGGGTGCCGTAGGAACCGAGGTACGAGAAGTCCTTGCGCAGCTTCGCGGAGTTGACCCCGGCGGCGGCCGCGAGCTCCTCGGAGGAGACCGTGGGCACCGAGCGCTCCGAGAGTCCGGTCAGCGCGCGGAGGTACAGCGGGAGACGGGCGACGGTGGCCTCGGGAATCCCTCGGCTACGGCTCGCCGGTCGGTGAGTTCGGCCAGTTGCCACGGTGCTCCTGCGGGTAGAGCGGGGCTGTGGGCGGTCACACGTACCCAGACCGCCCCGTCGGAAGCAGGCTATGTCTTTGTGAACGCGTGCACAAAGATGGTGTCCGATTTGCCCGGCCAACGTGACCGGGGTCACGCACACGCGTCCCAGCCGTATTCCAGGGGGCAAAACCGCCACACTCCTCGTAATTCCCGCCCCCGAGACCAAACCGCCGTCGATCCTAAGCGACGTTCGGGTGCGCGTTGAACTACTTGGTCAGTTCCCGGCGCAGGCGGGCCTCGTCCACCCGCCAGAAGGTGTGCTGTTTCCCATCAATCAGCACAACCGGAATCTGCTCCCAGTACTCGTCGTGCAGCCGCTGGTCCTCGGTGATGTCCTTCTCCTCCCAGGGGACCCCGAGATCGGCGCAGACCTTCTCCACGACGAGCTGCGCGTCCTCGCACAGATGACAGCCGGGCTTGCGGATGAGGGTGACGAGATGACTCATGCACACCATTCTCGCGCCACCGGTGCACTTCTTTAACGGCCCGGTCGCGGAGAGTTCACAGCCTCCGAACCTCTCGGCTCCGGAACCACCGAACAAACTGGCTATGCTCACGACATGGCCGCTCTCGGATGGCTCACTCCCCGTAGGCGCTCCGCCACGGCGCGGAGCGTGTTGGCAGGCGAGGCCTCTGCGGAGGCAGCGCGCAAGTCGTCGCAGGACGCGCAGGACATACAGGATGCCCTCGCGCCTGAAATGGAAGCTGCGGAACCGGAGTTCCCGGTCCTCGGCGACGACAGAGCCGCGGCCTTCTTCGACCTGGACAACACCGTCATGCAGGGCGCGTCGATCTTCCACTTCGGCCGCGGCCTGCACAAGCGGAAGTTCTTCGAGACCCGCGACCTCCTCAAGTTCGCCTGGCAGCAGGCCTATTTCAGGCTCGCCGGCTCCGAGGATCCCGAGCACATGCAGGAGGCGCGCGACTCCGCGCTGTCCATCGTCAAGGGCCACCGCGTCGCCGAACTCCAGTCGATCGGCGAGGAGATCTACGACGAGTACATGGCCGAGCGCATCTGGCCCGGCACCCGCGCCCTCGCCGAGGCGCACCTGGCCGCGGGTCAGAAGGTGTGGCTCGTCACAGCGGCCCCGGTGGAGATCGCGAACGTGATCGCCCGCCGCCTCGGCCTCACCGGCGCGCTCGGCACGGTCGCGGAGTCCGTCGACGGCGTCTACACCGGCAAGTTGGTCGGCGAACCCCTGCACGGCCCCGCGAAGGCGGAGGCGGTCAGGGCGTTGGCGGCGGCGGAGGGCCTGGACCTGTCCCGCTGCGCCGCGTACAGCGACTCGCACAACGACATCCCGATGCTCTCGCTGGTCGGGCACCCCTACGCCATCAACCCGGACTCCAAGCTGCGCAAGCACGCGCGGGAGTTGGACTGGCGGCTGCGCGACTACCGCACGGCCCGCCGCGCGGCCAAGGTCGGCATCCCGGCGGCGGCCGGCGTGGGCGCGGTGGCGGGCGGCACGGCCGCGGCGATCGCATTGCACCGCCGACGCCGGTGACGCGGTAAACACAGCCAATCCACGGGTCGTACCCGCGTAACCCCCTGTCCAGTCACGTTGGCTGCACACGGCCACAACACGCCCCGGTCCCTGACTGAATTCGGACCGTTCTGATCAACAACCGGTCACTCTGCGGTACTTGATCGGGCGCCAACCGGTTACAGAAGCGACGTAATCGATGATTTGAGCAACTGGGTGTAGCAGCGCCTGCACGAAGCGTTATTCTCCTCAGACGCAATCCGGTACCCCTCCGTCGCTACGACGGGTGAATGTTCCGGTACTGCACGTGATGGAAGCTCTGCCTCTGGGAGTCCCGTGTACCCACACGTCGGGGTTGACGCCTCGGGCCTGGCTACGCTGCGCGCAACGGTCCAAGACCTGTTGCGCGGCTTCGTCCCCACCGCGTACGCCGTCCCCGCCGCCTTCGCCACCACCGCACCCGTAGGCCCGTGCTACGCACTGGCCGACGGCGGCGCGGCTGTTGGCAGACGAGGGCGCTCGGCCGGCGCCGCCACCGCACGCCGTCCGGCCGCTGACAGCGACAGCGCCCGGATGATGGACCTCGTGGAGCGTGCCCAGGCCGGCGAAGCCGACGCCTTCGGCCGCCTCTACGACCAGTACAGCGACACTGTGTACCGGTACATCTACTACCGAGTGGGAGGCAAAGCCACCGCCGAGGACCTCACCAGCGAGACCTTTCTGCGCGCCCTGCGCCGCATCGGCACGTTCACCTATCAGGGTCGTGACTTCGGCGCCTGGCTGGTGACGATCGCCCGCAACCTGGTGGCCGACCACTTCAAGTCGAGCCGCTTCCGGCTGGAAGTGACCACCGGCGAGATGCTCGACGCCAACGAGGTCGAGCGCTCCCCCGAGGACTCCGTCCTGGAGTCCCTGTCGAACGCCGCCCTCCTGGACGCCGTACGACGGCTCAACCCGCAGCAGCAGGAGTGCGTGACGCTGCGTTTCCTCCAGGGCCTCTCCGTCGCGGAGACCGCCCGCGTGATGGGCAAGAACGAGGGTGCGATCAAGACCCTCCAGTACCGGGCCGTGCGCACTCTCGCCCGGCTCCTCCCGGACGACGCCCGCTGACGGCATACGCTCGGTAACGCCCAACTCGCGCTCAGTGAAAGTCCGTTGAGTTCGCGGTCGGATCATCCGTCGTCCGTAACCCAAGTGCCGCGCCACTCGTTGTGCGGGATACAGGCTCCCTGTGGTCACGACCTGACCCTCCCCGATCACTCGATCGTGTGGATGCGGTCAGGCTGTGCAACCCTCAGGACCCCCTGGGGAGTCGACCGTCATGACGCGAGAGGAGGTGCCGCCAGTGATCGCGAACGTATCGGCGCACCGGCGGGCGAACGCCTTCGCCCAGGCCCTGGAAGAGGAGCAGTCCGACCAGGGCACGGCGGCCGAGCAGTCCGAAGGACCGGCCCCGGCCCCGGCTGCTGCGGAACAGACCGAGCAGGGCCGCATGCTGGCCTTCGCCGCAGGTCTCGGCGAGCTGCCCAAACCCGTGCTGGACCCCGAGGTCAAGGTGGTCCAGCGGGCTCAGCTGGTCGCCGCGTTCGAGGCCATGCTGCAAGGCGAGGCACCCGGACCCTCGGTACCGGAGCAGCGCTCCCCCCGGTCCCGGGGTGCGCACCGGGCCACCGGTCTGGGCAAGCTGCGGCCGCGCACCCGGCTCACCAAGGGCCTCGCGGCCGGCGGACTGAGCGTCGGGGTGGCGGCGGGTGCCTTCGGCGGAGTGGCCGCGGCGAGCTCGGGCGCCCTGCCCGGTGACTCGCTCTACGGCCTGAAGCGCGGCATCGAGGACTTCAAGCTCAACTACCTGTCCGACGGCGACGACCAGCGCGGTGTGGCCTACCTCGACCAGGCTTCCAACCGCCTGAGCGAGGCACGCCGGCTGATGGAGCGGGACCGCGGCGGCCACCTCGACCACGAGCAGCTCGGCGAGATCCGCCGCACGCTGTCCGGGATGACGCACGACGCGTCCGAGGGCCACCGCCTGCTGCACGAGGCGTACGAGCAGGACCCGAACTCGCTGGGCCCCATCCAGGCCCTCTCCGCGTTCTCCCGCTCGCACCGCGAGGCCTGGGGCGCCCTGCGCGACCGCCTCCCCGTCCAGCTCGGCGACGTCAGCGACCAGGTCTCCTCGGTCTTCGACGCCATAGACGAAGAGGTCGCCCCGCTCCAGTCGCTGCTGCCCCAGCCCCCGGCGACGACCGCCGGCACCGGCAAACACCGGGCCCCGGACCGGACCTCCCCGGGCGGCTCCACCGGCACCCACCGCTCGACGACCCCGAGCACGACCGACGACTCCTCCGAGTCCAGCCACTCCAGCACCCCGAGCTCGTCCGCCACCACCGGCGACGGCCTCCTCGGCGGCAACACGGGGGGCCTCCTGGACCCACCGAAGGCCTCCGGCACGGAGTCGCCATCCGCGAGCAAACCGTCGATCACCGAGCCGGACGTCACGCTGCCGCCACTGTTGCCGGGCTTGCTGCCGGGCCTCGGCATCGACAGCGAGGACGCGAATTAGCTCCGCCGGTTCTGCGGTTCTTCGGCTGCGGGCCGGTGGGGGCTGAGCGCGCAGTTCCCCGCGCCCCCAAAAAGACGGCCGGTGGACGTCCTAAGACGGTGGGCACCCCTCCAACGAGGGGTGCCCACCGTCTTTGCTTTTAGGGGCGCGGGGAACTGCGCGACCAGCCCCCACCGGCCCGCGGCCGAGAAAACTGCGGAACCAAACTAGAAGAACACCGACCTCCGCTGCACCAGCAACTTGTACAACGTGTGCTGGATCTGCTCCCTCACCTGATCCGTGAGGTTGAACATCAGCATCGGATCCTCGGCGGCCTCCGGCGGATAGCCATCCGTAGGGATCGGCTCACCGAACTGGATCGTCCACTTCGTGGGCAACGGAATCGCACCGAGCGGACCCAGCCAGGGGAACGTAGGCGTGATCGGGAAGTACGGAAAACCCAGAACCCGGGCCAGCGTCTTCGAGTTGCCGATCATCGGGTAGATCTCCTCGGCCCCGACGATCGAGCACGGAATGATCGGCGTGCCCTTGCGCAACGCGGTGGAGACGAACCCGCCCCGGCCGAACCGCTGGAGCTTGTAGCGCTCACTGAACGGCTTGCCGATCCCCTTGAAGCCCTCCGGCATCACACCGACCAACTCACCACGCCCCAGCAGCCGTTCGGCATCCTCCGCACAGGCCAGCGTGTGACCGGCCTTACGGGCGAGTTCGTTGACCACCGGGAGCATGAAGACGAGGTCCGCCGCGAGGAGCCGGAGGTGCCGCCCCGCCGGATGGTTGTCGTGGACGGCGATCTGCATCATCACGCCATCCAGCGGCAGCGTCCCGGAATGGTTGGCGACGATCAGCGCACCGCCCTCCGCCGGGATGTTCTCGATGCCCTTGACCTCGACCCGGAAGTACTTCTCGTACAGCGGGCGCAGCGCCGGCATCAGGACCTCGTCGGTGAGCTCCTCGTCGTAGCCGAAGTCGTCGACCTCGTAGTCCCCGGTGAGCCGGCGACGCAGGAACGACAGGCCATGGGCGACCCGGCGTTCCAGGGCGCTCTGGAGGCTCTGGATCTCCTCGGCCTGCGGCTTCTCCGGCTCATGTTCCTCACGCGTCACAGGAACATCATCCTGCGCGAAGTCCCGGCCCGGCAGGGGCTGGACCTCACGGACCAGCGCGGGCTCGCCGTTCTTGCGCCGGTTCCCCGTGCTCCGGCGTCGCTGCGGCCGCTGCACGCCGTTGGCGCGGGACCGGTCGTCGTCGAACGGAATGACCTTGGCATCCGCCATCGTTGATGCGCTCCTCAGTTGGCGCTCGGCGTCGGGGGGTGGCCACTGTCCGGCCCGGACAGCGCGGCGATCCGGTCGACGGCCCCCGCGAGGACCTCGGGCGGCAGGAGCCCCGGGCCCTGGCTGCGCGCGAAGTCCGCGAAGGTCTCGGCGGTCGTGTACCGGGGCTTGAACCCCAGCGTCTCGCGCATCTGGACCGTCGACACGACCCGGCCGTGGGTGAGCAGCCGGATCTGCTCCGGGGAGAAGTCCGTCATGCCCAGCGTACGCACCAGGGAACCGGCCCAGGTGACCGCGGGAAGCAGCAGCGGCACGGTCGGGCGGCCCAGGCGCCGCGAGCACTGGGAGAGCAGCAGGACGCCGTCCCCGGCGATGTTGAAGGTGCCGCTGTTGAGCGTGCCCCGCTCCGGGTCGTGCGAGGCGATCCGCAGGACGTCGATCACGTCGTCCTCGTGCACGAACTGCAGCCGCGGGTCGTAGCCGAACACGGTCGGCAGGACCGGCAGCGAGAAGTACGACGCGAGCGGTGAATCCGCCGTAGGACCAAGGATGTTGGCGAAGCGGAGCACGCACACGGCGACGTCCGGCCGGCGGCGGGCGAAGCCGCGCACATAGCCCTCGACCTCGACGGTGTCCTTCGCGAAGCCGCCGCTCGGCAGGGACTTCGGCGGGGTGCCCTCGGTGAAGACGGCCGGGTCGCGCGGGGCGGAGCCGTAGACGTTCGTGCTGGACTTCACCACCAGGCGCTTGACGACCGGCGACTTCTGGCAGGCGCCGAGCAGCTGCATGGTGCCGATGACGTTGGTCTCCTTGACCGTGGTCCGGCTGCCGCTGCCCAGGGCGGTGCCCGTCACGTCCATGTGGACGACCGTGTCGGCGCCCGACTCGGCGAGCACCCGCGCGATGGTGGGCTGCCGGATGTCGGCCTGGATGAACTCCGCGCCCCCGAGATGGTGTCCGGGCGGAACCGCGTCCACGGCGATCACCCGGTCGACCCGCGGATCCCGCTGGATCCGTCGTACGAACCGGCCCCCCAGCTGACGGGCCACTCCGGTCACGAGCACGACCTTCCCCAAGATCAGCGCCTTCCTTCTGAGTTACCCGTGTGCGGCCAACCTAGCGGTTCGGTGTTGCGCTGTGATGACCGCCCGACCGCCGAATTCCCGAGTACCCGCGAACGCGCGGTCAGACCTCGCTCAGGCCGCGGACTCCGGACATAACTGTGGCCCCCCACCGGAATGCGGTGGGGGGCCACAGGAGACGCTCTCGCGGCGCCGCGTCGCCTACTTCTTGTTACGACGCTGCACGCGCGTGCGCTTCAGCAGCTTGCGGTGCTTCTTCTTAGCCATCCGCTTGCGCCGCTTCTTGATAACAGAGCCCACGACTACCCTCGCTCACTTCTCATCACTCGGTGCTGGGCATCATGGGCCCATACGACCTACAAGGGGCCAGCCTACCCGTCCGAGCGCTGAGGTCGTAATCGAGGTATCGCCTCAGGCTGTCTCCACCCCCACATAACTCTCGCGAAGGTACTCGTGTACCGCTTGCTCGGGGACGCGGAAGGACCGCCCCACCCGGATAGCGGGCAGATGACCGCTGTGCACCAACCGGTACACGGTCATCTTCGACACTCGCATCACCGAGGCGACCTCCGCCACGGTAAGGAACTGAACCTCGTTCAGAGGCCTCTCGCCAGCTGCAGCCATGACACACCTGAACCTTCCGCACTCGACGGTCACCGGCTTCCCCTTCCGGTGACTCTTCGTCGTTGCGTGCTCACTCCCCAATGTAGGGGCGTGTGATGCGAGTGGGGAAGAGGTGCACCCATCGGCGGCCATCGGCGGCCTACTGTGACAGACACGCTCGATTGAGTACGTAGCGGGTAAGCGGCCGGTAGTAAGCGGACCGCACGGCGTCATCAAGTGGAACGACGACGGACACCGACCCCTCCGCCTCCCCCACGAACAGCGCGGGGTCGTCGGTGTCAGCCAGCCCAATGGCCTCAAACCCCAGCTGACCTGCTCCGCAGACCCACCCGTGGTCCCCGATCACCAGCTCCGGAAGCACCCCGCCGGCCTCCGCCGCCGCACCCAGCACGGTACGAACCGGCAGCGGCGAGTGCGTGTGTGCGCCGGGCTCACGACCGGAGCGTTCAGGGCCCGGTTCGCGGACGAGCGCGACGCCGTGTACGTAGTCAAGGTTGTACGTGCGTAGACCGAACCGGGTCGTTATGTCGACAGAGAGACCCTGCGCAGGGGTGAGAACAGCACATCCCGCCGCCGACAAGGCGTCCGCCAACGCGGCGTAGAACCCGAGCAGCCGATGCGGATGCCCGGTCCCGAGAAGCACGGCCCCACTCCGCTCCGCTACCTCCCCCAACCGATCGGCGAAGGCGTCCAAAGCACTCAAAGTCCGCTCGGGATCGATCACATCATGCCCGGAAGTGTGCGCCGGGTCGGCCGAAACCCCACACTTGTCCGCCATCAACCCGATCAAGTCCCCCTGCCCCCAAGTCCATTCGGGATCGAGTCCGATCAACACCCGGGGATCACGGGCCTCGAAGGCCCGGTAACTCCGCAGACTCTCCTCCCGCGAGGTGGCCACGGGCCCGGCCAGCCGCGCGGCCAGCAGATGGGCGCGGAGGGCGCCGGTGCTCAACACGAGGGTGATGGTGACGGACGGCGGCCCCGGCCACGGCCGGAACCCCGCAAACACCGCGCGGTTGGCGTAACACCGGTGACAGGACGGTGACACGACGGACCACAACTGTCGTACGGCTCCCCGGGTCTCACCTGGCGTGGGGCGGAACGACCAACCGCCCCAAGCGAGTTGACCGACAGATCACCAACTGGGGGAACACCATGATGAAGCTGTCCCGACGCACGACAACCGCCGCCGCACTCACCGTCCTCGCCCTCGCCGGCACGGCGGCCGCCACGGCCCCGGCATCGGCGGCAACGACGACCAAGGCGGCAGCCGCCGCCACGTACAACGGCGCCTGCGGCACGGGCTACAAGGTCATCGACTCCACGCCGGTGGGCAACTCCGGCAAGGTCTTCGTCACCTGGAACGAGTCCACCGGCAAGAACTGCGCCGTGACCGTCCGAAACGCCGTCGGCACCAGGATCAACATGGCGGTGACCCTGGACGCCCTCGGCAACTCGGACGACCCGTCCGTCGACTCCGGTACGTACACGAGCTACGCCGGCCCGGTCTACGTCGACGGCCGCGACTCCTGCATCGCCTGGGGCGGCACAATCGGCAACGCGTCGGCAGAGGACTCGGGCCACTGCGGCTGACGAACGAACGCCAGCGAGACTGACGCACGAATTCCAGGGGACCTCACGCAAGAACGCCGGGCGGACTGACGCACGAAATCCAGGGAGGCTGACGCAAGAACGCCGAGCGGACTGACACATGAACGCCGGGGACGGTTTGACCAGCCGCCCCCGGCGGCCACAACTCAGCGCCGCCCGGCGTGACTTGACACGGCCGACACCTCTTCAACACAGGCCGGCTTCACTCAGCCCGTCCGGCGTTTGAGGACGAGGCCGTCCAGGCCGAAGCGGGGGTCTGGGGGCGGCAGCCCCCAGGGATGGGACGGGTAGGGGCGGCGGGGGCGAAAAATCCCCGCGACCCCGGCCCCCACCCACCCGCACATCCCCCGCAGACCTACGCCAACAGCCCCCGCAACGGAAACACCGCCCGCCGAGTAGCCAGAACAGCCTGGTCAAGCCGATCCGCGGGGTCGTACCCCGACTCCCACTCGGCATACGCCACCGGCCACCGCCCATCAGTCATCCGCTGCGGCCCCAACTCCCGCGTCCGAGCAAACACTTCCTGCCGCCACCCCTCAGGAATCACCGCCTCCGGCGCGATCTCCCGCCCCGCGGCGATCGCGACGAGATGCGTCCACGACCGCGGCACCACCTCCACCACGGCATAACCACCCCCACCCAGCGCGACCCACTTCCCGTCGGCGTACTCGTGCGCAAGCTCATGACACGCCACCTGCACAGCCCGCTGCGCGTCCAACGACACCGCGAGATGAGCAAGCGGATCCTCGAAATGCGTATCGGCCCCATGCTGCGAAACCAGCACCTGCGGCCTGAAGTCCGCGATCAGCTCCGGCACGACAGCGTGAAACGCCCGCAACCACCCCGCGTCCCCGGTCCCAGCAGGCAACGCCACATTCACGGCCGCCCCCTCCCCGCCCCCGCCCCGGTCTCCTCCGGCCACCCGGTCTGCGGGAACAACGTCCGAGGATGCTCATGCAGGGAGATCGTCAACACCCGCGGGTCCTCCCAAAAGGCGGCCTGGACCCCGTCCCCGTGATGCACGTCCACATCGACATACGCGACCCGCTCGGCCCCGAGCTCCAACAGCCGGGCGATAGCAAGCGAGGCATCGTTGTAAATACAGAACCCGGAAGCAGCCCCAGGCATCGCATGATGCAGCCCACCCGAGAAGTTCACGGCATGCAGAGCGTCCCCGCCCCACACAGCCTCCGCCGCCCCCACCGACTGCCCGGCGATCAGCGCCGACACCTCATGCATCCCGGCAAAGGCAGGATCATCCATCGTGCCCAGCCCATACGCCCCGTCCGCCGCGTCCGGATCAGCCGAGGCCGCCTTCACCGCCTCGACGTAGTCCTCCCGATGGACCAGCCGCAACGTCGAATCACCGGCGGCCTTGGCCGCCACCACGTCCACAACCTCATCCAGCCCGAAGGCATCGACGAGCCTCCGGGTCAGGGCGAGCCGAACCGGGTCCATCGGATGGTCCCGGCCGAAGTCATAGCCCGTTACTGCCTCGTCCCACATCAGCTGTGCGCGCCCGCTCATGCCCGTCACCGTACCGGCCCGCCTGCGGCGCGAACGAGCGGGCGTACACCAACGTCACCAGCACCAACACCATCGGCACGAGCATGGCCCCGCGATAACTCCAGGCATCGCCCAGCGCCCCCACCAACGGCGAACCGATCAGAAACCCCACGTAATTGAACACATTGAGCCGCGCGATGGCCGTATCCGAAGCCCCCGGAAACAACCGCCCGGCCGCAGCGAAGGTCTGCGGCACCAGCACACACAACCCGAGCCCCAGCAACGTGAACCCGAGCATCCCGACCCCGGCCCCGGGCGCCACGGCCACCACGGCGAACCCCACCGCGGCCACCACGGCCCCCAGCCGCACCACCGCCACCGCCCCGAACCGCCGCACGCCCAGGTCCCCGATCCCCCGCCCGACCAGGCACATCACCATGTAGACGTTGTACGGAACGGTCGCCACCTGCTCCGAACTCCCCAGCACGTCCTTCAGATACTTCGCACTCCAGTTGGAGACGGTCGAGTCCCCGATATAGGCGAAGGTCATCACCAGACACAACGGCAGCAGCAACTTGAAGACCAGCGGCCCAGCCTCCGCGCCCTCCACCTCGCTCCCCGGCGCACCCCCGTCGACGTACCACCGACTCCCCACAAAGGCAGCCGGCAACAACACAGCCACCACGGGCAGATACGACACCCACAGCGCGAGATGCCAGTGCGCCCCCGCCCACGCCAGCGAGGCCCCCACGATCCCGCCCAGGCTGTACGCGGCATGGAAACTGAGCATGATGCTCCGCCCGTACGTCCGCTGCAGACTCACCCCGAGCATGTTCATCGAGGCATCCAGCGCACCCACCCCGAGCCCGAACGCGCCTAGCGCGACGGCCAGTTCGGCCATGCTGTCGCCCGCCCCGACCCCGAGCAGCGCCAGGAGGACGACGGGCTGGGACCAGCGCAGCAGCACGCTGGGCCGTATTCGCTTCACGAGCTGCTCGGTGGTCACGCTCCCGACCCCGGCGAGGATCGGCACGGCGGCCAGGAAGACGGGCAGCAGCCCGTCCGAGACCCCGTACCGGTCCTGGATCGCCGGGATGCGTGTCACGAGCAGCGCGAAGGTGGCGCCCTGAGCGAAGAAGCTGAACGCCAAAGAGGCCCTACCGCGCCGCAGCACATCTGTCATGGCGGCGAGCGTAAGGGCCCCGGCGTACTCGTGGGTAGATCCAGCCAAAGATGAATTCCGCTCAGCTTTACCGAGCGGCGACCAGCGAGGGCATCGCCGCAGGTACGGGGGCGTCTCCGGCCTTCAGCTCCGCGTCGATCATCTCCGCCATCGGCCCGACGGCGACACCGCCGCTGACGACCGACGTCACGGCGATCGTGCCGATCATCACGACCGTGCCGAGCCACACCATGGTGTCCACGGGCAGCGTGTACACCCCGACGACCCGCGCGACGCACTCCGCGAGCAGCATCACACCCCACACGAGCGAGAACCGCCGCTCGGCCCGCTGAAAGGCCACCGACCCGCTCAACAGCCGCTCGAACGCGGCCTCCCGCTCCGGGCTGCCCTTCACCAGGAAGGGCTTCATCCCGGCGGTCATCATCGGCTTCCCCATCACCACGGACACGAGGATCCCGATCCCCACGACACTGCTGATCCCACTGTCCTTCGCGAGCATCAGCCGCGGATCACCGGCCACGAGGCTGAGCAGCAGCCCGACGACGTTCACGAAGAGGATGAGCACCGCGAACGCGTTGACCGTCCGCTCCGCGACGACCCCCCACACGGTCCGCACCGCCGGCACGACACTGCTCCACCCCAGCGCCGCCACCGTGCCCATCCCGAACCCGCTCTTCAGCAGGTAGTACGACCCGATCGGCACCGCCACATCCGCGAGGAGCGGCCCGAAGTTCTTCTTCATGGAGCCCGTGTTCGTCGTCATGCCCTCAGCTTGCCGCGAGGCCCCGACCCGCCAGTAGAACCGATCGTCCGGACCTCGGCATGACAAATGTCAGCGCCCCGATGCTGCCCGAGGTCATTCCAACAGGTCAGCCAACTGCCCCATGTCACCAAAGAGTTGAGTGACCCCGGAGAGCCGCTCAGCAGGAGTCATCGCCGTGAACCCATACACGTCCATCCCAGCAGCAACAGCCGCCTGCACCCCAAGCGGACTGTCCTCTACGACGACACACCGCTCCGGCGCGACACCCATCCGCTCGGCCGCGTACAGGAAGAGATCCGGCGCGGGCTTCCCCCGCCCCACGTCCTCGGAGCTGAACACCCACTCGTCCTCGAACCACTCGTCCAGCCCCGTCGTCCGATGCCCCACCCGAATCCGCTCATGGCTCCCGGACGAGGCCACGCAGTACGGCACCCCGTCCGCGACCAGCCTCTCCAGCACGTCGACGGCCCCGGCGACCGGCTTCAACTCCCGCTCGAACGCGGCGAACACGCGAGCGTGGAAGGCCTCGTCGAAGTCGTCCGGAAGCCGCTGCCCGGTCCGCTCCTCGACGAGATCGTGGACGCGGTGCATCGCGGCGCCCATGTAGTCACGGAGGGACTCCTCATAGGAGGTCGGGTGCCCGAGCTCGGTGAGATAGCCGGCGAGGAGCCTGTTGGAGATCGGCTCACTGTCGACGAGAACACCGTCGTTGTCGAAGATCACGAGGTCATAGCGCATGCTACTGAGCCTAAACGCAGAAAACCCCCGTACCGAATTAACGGTACGGGGGTTTTCGCAATATTTGTTCGGCGGCGTCCTACTCTCCCACAGGGTCCCCCCTGCAGTACCATCGGCGCTGTAAGGCTTAGCTTCCGGGTTCGGAATGTAACCGGGCGTTTCCCTCACGCTATGACCACCGAAACACTATGAAACAGACAACCGCACCACTGCCGTGACCATGGCAATGGGGTTGTTCGTGGTTTCAGAACCAACACAGTGGACGCGAGCAACTGAGGACAAGCCCTCGGCCTATTAGTACCGGTCACCTCCACCCATTACTGGGCTTCCAGATCCGGCCTATCAACCCAGTCGTCTACTGGGAGCCTTAACCCCTCAAAGGGGGTGGGAACACTCATCTCGAAGCAGGCTTCCCGCTTAGATGCTTTCAGCGGTTATCCCTCCCGAACGTAGCCAACCAGCCATGCCCTTGGCAGAACAACTGGCACACCAGAGGTTCGTCCGTCCCGGTCCTCTCGTACTAGGGACAGCCCTTCTCAATGTTCCTGCGCGCGCAGCGGATAGGGACCGAACTGTCTCACGACGTTCTAAACCCAGCTCGCGTACCGCTTTAATGGGCGAACAGCCCAACCCTTGGGACCGACTCCAGCCCCAGGATGCGACGAGCCGACATCGAGGTGCCAAACCATCCCGTCGATATGGACTCTTGGGGAAGATCAGCCTGTTATCCCCGGGGTACCTTTTATCCGTTGAGCGACGGCGCTTCCACAAGCCACCGCCGGATCACTAGTCCCGACTTTCGTCCCTGCTCGACCCGTCGGTCTCACAGTCAAGCTCCCTTGTGCACTTACACTCAACACCTGATTGCCAACCAGGCTGAGGGAACCTTTGGGCGCCTCCGTTACTCTTTAGGAGGCAACCGCCCCAGTTAAACTACCCATCAGACACTGTCCCTGATCCGGATCACGGACCCAGGTTAGACATCCAGCACGACCAGACTGGTATTTCAACGACGACTCCACCCACACTGGCGTGTGAGCTTCAAAGTCTCCCAGCTATCCTACACAAGCCGAACCGAACACCAATATCAAACTGTAGTAAAGGTCCCGGGGTCTTTCCGTCCTGCTGCGCGAAACGAGCATCTTTACTCGTAGTGCAATTTCACCGGGCCTATGGTTGAGACAGTCGAGAAGTCGTTACGCCATTCGTGCAGGTCGGAACTTACCCGACAAGGAATTTCGCTACCTTAGGATGGTTATAGTTACCACCGCCGTTTACTGGCGCTTAAGTTCTCAGCTTCGCCACCCCGAAGAGTGACTAACCGGTCCCCTTAACGTTCCAGCACCGGGCAGGCGTCAGTCCGTATACATCGCCTTACGGCTTCGCACGGACCTGTGTTTTTAGTAAACAGTCGCTTCTCGCTGGTCTCTGCGGCCACCCCCAGCTCAAGGAGTAAATCCTCTCACCGGTGATGGCCCCCCTTCTCCCGAAGTTACGGGGGCATTTTGCCGAGTTCCTTAACCATAGTTCACCCGAACGCCTCGGTATTCTCTACCTGACCACCTGAGTCGGTTTAGGGTACGGGCCGCCATGAAACTCGCTAGAGGCTTTTCTCGACAGCATAGGATCATCCACTTCACCACAATCGGCTCGGCATCAGGTCTCAGACTATGTGTGATCCGGATTTGCCTAGACCACGTCCTACACCCTTACCCCGGGACAACCACCGCCCGGGATGGACTACCTTCCTGCGTCACCCCATCACTCACCTACTAACCGCTTGGGCCGGCGGCTCCACCACTTTCCATTCCCCGAAGGGTCCGGAACGGCTTCACGGCCTTAGCATCACGATGCTCGATGTTTGACGCTTCACAGCGGGTACCGGAATATCAACCGGTTATCCATCGACTACGCCTGTCGGCCTCGCCTTAGGTCCCGACTTACCCTGGGCAGATCAGCTTGACCCAGGAACCCTTAGTCAATCGGCGCACACGTTTCTCACGTGTGTATCGCTACTCATGCCTGCATTCTCACTCGTGAACCGTCCACCACTAGCTTCCGCTGCGGCTTCACCCGGCACACGACGCTCCCCTACCCATCCCAGCAGGCGTTGGCCCTATTGCTGGAATGACACGACTTCGGCGGTACGCTTGAGCCCCGCTACATTGTCGGCGCGGAATCACTAGACCAGTGAGCTATTACGCACTCTTTCAAGGGTGGCTGCTTCTAAGCCAACCTCCTGGTTGTCTCTGCGACTCCACATCCTTTCCCACTTAGCGTACGCTTAGGGGCCTTAGTCGATGCTCTGGGCTGTTTCCCTCTCGACCATGGAGCTTATCCCCCACAGTCTCACTGCCGTGCTCTCACTTACCGGCATTCGGAGTTTGGCTAAGGTCAGTAACCCGGTAGGGCCCATCGCCTATCCAGTGCTCTACCTCCGGCAAGAAACACACGACGCTGCACCTAAATGCATTTCGGGGAGAACCAGCTATCACGGAGTTTGATTGGCCTTTCACCCCTAACCACAGGTCATCCCCCAGGTTTTCAACCCTGGTGGGTTCGGTCCTCCACGAAGTCTTACCTCCGCTTCAACCTGCCCATGGCTAGATCACTCCGCTTCGGGTCTTGAGCGCGCTACTATATCGCCCTGTTCGGACTCGCTTTCGCTACGGCTTCCCCACACGGGTTAACCTCGCAACACACCGCAAACTCGCAGGCTCATTCTTCAAAAGGCACGCAGTCACGACTGTATGTGCAAGCACATACAGCGACGCTCCCACGGCTTGTAGGCACACGGTTTCAGGTACTATTTCACTCCGCTCCCGCGGTACTTTTCACCATTCCCTCACGGTACTATCCGCTATCGGTCACCAGGGAATATTTAGGCTTAGCGGGTGGTCCCGCCAGATTCACACGGGATTTCTCGGGCCCCGTGCTACTTGGGTGTCTCTCAAACGAGCCGTTGACGTTTCGACTACGGGGGTCTTACCCTCTACGCCGGACCTTTCGCATGTCCTTCGCCTACATCAACGGTTTCTGACTCGTCCTGTCGCCGGCAGACGACAGAAGAGAGATCCCACAACCCCGTATACGCAACCCCTGCCGGGTCTCACACGCATACGGTTTGGCCTCATCCGGTTTCGCTCGCCACTACTCCCGGAATCACGGTTGTTTTCTCTTCCTGCGGGTACTGAGATGTTTCACTTCCCCGCGTTCCCTCCACTTGCCCTATGTGTTCAGGCAAGGGTGACAGCCCATGACGACTGCCGGGTTTCCCCATTCGGAAACCCCCGGATCAAAGCCTGGTTGACGACTCCCCGGGGACTATCGTGGCCTCCCACGTCCTTCATCGGTTCCTGGTGCCAAGGCATCCACCGTGCGCCCTTAAAAACTTGGCCACAGATGCTCGCGTCCACTGTGCAGTTCTCAAACAACGACCAACCACCCGTCACACACCACTCACGCGATGTTTTACCGGGGTCGGCACTGAAGGCAGCCTCTCGGCCGTGCCCTCAGACACCCAACAGCGTGCCCGGCCCTGTCGCCACTCGTGATCAGCTTTCCACGCCCCGAAGAGCAGTACTCACAGCCATGAGATGACCGACAGTGCCGAATAATCAACGTTCCACCCTTGAGCAACCAGCACCGGACATTCGCCGATGTACTGGCCTCTGACCAAGTTCCCGAAGGTTCTTGGTAAGAAGTGCTCCTTAGAAAGGAGGTGATCCAGCCGCACCTTCCGGTACGGCTACCTTGTTACGACTTCGTCCCAATCGCCAGTCCCACCTTCGACAGCTCCCTCCCCACAAGGGGGTTGGGCCACCGGCTTCGGGTGTTACCGACTTTCGTGACGTGACGGGCGGTGTGTACAAGGCCCGGGAACGTATTCACCGCAGCAATGCTGATCTGCGATTACTAGCAACTCCGACTTCATGGGGTCGAGTTGCAGACCCCAATCCGAACTGAGACCGGCTTTTTGAGATTCGCTCCACCTCACGGTATCGCAGCTCATTGTACCGGCCATTGTAGCACGTGTGCAGCCCAAGACATAAGGGGCATGATGACTTGACGTCGTCCCCACCTTCCTCCGAGTTGACCCCGGCGGTCTCCTGTGAGTCCCCGTCACCCCGAAGGGCACGCTGGCAACACAGGACAAGGGTTGCGCTCGTTGCGGGACTTAACCCAACATCTCACGACACGAGCTGACGACAGCCATGCACCACCTGTACACCGACCACAAGGGGGGCACTATCTCTAATGCTTTCCGGTGTATGTCAAGCCTTGGTAAGGTTCTTCGCGTTGCGTCGAATTAAGCCACATGCTCCGCTGCTTGTGCGGGCCCCCGTCAATTCCTTTGAGTTTTAGCCTTGCGGCCGTACTCCCCAGGCGGGGAACTTAATGCGTTAGCTGCGGCACCGACGACGTGGAATGTCGCCAACACCTAGTTCCCACCGTTTACGGCGTGGACTACCAGGGTATCTAATCCTGTTCGCTCCCCACGCTTTCGCTCCTCAGCGTCAGTAATGGCCCAGAGATCCGCCTTCGCCACCGGTGTTCCTCCTGATATCTGCGCATTTCACCGCTACACCAGGAATTCCGATCTCCCCTACCACACTCTAGCTAGCCCGTATCGAATGCAGACCCGGGGTTAAGCCCCGGGCTTTCACACCCGACGTGACAAGCCGCCTACGAGCTCTTTACGCCCAATAATTCCGGACAACGCTTGCGCCCTACGTATTACCGCGGCTGCTGGCACGTAGTTAGCCGGCGCTTCTTCTGCAGGTACCGTCACTTGCGCTTCTTCCCTGCTGAAAGAGGTTTACAACCCGAAGGCCGTCATCCCTCACGCGGCGTCGCTGCATCAGGCTTTCGCCCATTGTGCAATATTCCCCACTGCTGCCTCCCGTAGGAGTCTGGGCCGTGTCTCAGTCCCAATGTGGCCGGTCGCCCTCTCAGGCCGGCTACCCGTCGTCGCCTTGGTGAGCCATTACCTCACCAACAAGCTGATAGGCCGCGGGCTCATCCTGCACCGCCGGAGCTTTTAACCCCCACACATGAGTGCGGGAGTGTTATCCGGTATTAGACCCCGTTTCCAGGGCTTGTCCCAGAGTGCAGGGCAGATTGCCCACGTGTTACTCACCCGTTCGCCACTAATCCCCACCGAAGTGGTTCATCGTTCGACTTGCATGTGTTAAGCACGCCGCCAGCGTTCGTCCTGAGCCAGGATCAAACTCTCCGTGAATGTTTTCCCGTAATCGGGACCACATACACGAGAGCGGAACAGTCAGGCGGAATAAGCCCGACCGTTCACAGCGTCCTCGCTGTATGTTTTCTTCAAAGGAACCCTGCCACCGGAAGAATCCGATGGACGGGGTATCAACATATCTGGCGTTGATTTTTGGCACGCTGTTGAGTTCTCAAGGAACGGACGCTTCCTTTGTACTCACCCTCTCGGGCTTTCCTCCGGGCTTTTCCCTTCGGTCTTGCGTTTCCGACTCTATCAGACCGTTTCCGGTTCCGATTTCCTCGGTGCTTTCCAGGTTTCCGCTTCCGCGTTTCCCTTTCCGGCGGTTCCGACTCTATCAGATCCTTTCGGGCCTGACTCCCAGTCAGCGGGGCTTGCCTTCCCGGCCGTTGGGCCGTTCCGACGAGTGAGACTTTAGCGGATTCCCGAGTCCCGAGCGAATCGGGGCTGTGCGTCCTTTCGAACGCGGATTCCTCATTTCGCAAATACGCATGCCAATACAACGCGACGACGGATCGTCGATTGTTTGTAGGTACCTGCGGAATGGTTGTCCGGGGACCGACCGGGGTCGGCGCTCACGTCGGACAACTCGGAGAACACTACGTACGCGGTAGGGGCGTGTCAACTCCGCTCCGGAGAGCACTGCGGAGGCGTACGGTGGGTGACGTGACTACGCATACGTGCACCCAGCAGTGGTGGGCCGCCTGACGGCGGCCGTACACACGTATGTACTCAACGGCCGCCGCATCGGCGGCCGTTCGCGTTTCTCCCTCCAGAGGGTCGGCCGGCCGGGTGCGGCGGTCTCTATCAGGAGGTGGAGAGATGACGCGGGTCTTCAGTGGGGTCAAGCCGACCGGGCACCTGACGCTGGGGAACTACCTGGGCGCCATCCGGCGGTGGGTCGACGTGGATCAGCGGCAGAGCGACGCGCTGTTCTGTGTGGTCGATCTGCACGCGCTGACCGTGGACCACGATCCGGCGCGGGTGCGCAGGCTCAGTCGGCAGGCGGCGACGCTGTTGCTGGCGGCGGGGCTGGATCCCGAGCTGTGCACCGTGTTCGTACAGAGTCATGTGGACGAGCACGCGCGGCTGTCGTACGTCATGGAGTGTGTGGCCACCGACGGTGAGATGCGGCGGATGGTGCAGTACAAGGAGAAGGCCGCGCGTGAGCGGGAGCGGGGCGGGAGTGTGCGGCTGTCCTTGCTGACGTATCCCGTGCTGATGGCGGCGGACATCCTGGCGTACGGGACGGACGAGGTGCCGGTCGGGGACGACCAGACGCAGCATGTGGAGCTGACCCGGGATCTGGCGGTGCGGTTCAACCAGCGGTACGGGCACACGTTCGTCGTCCCTAGGGCGACTCGGCCGGCGGTGGCGGCGCGGGTGATGAACCTCCAGGAGCCGACTTCGAAGATGGGGAAATCGGACGACTCCGGGCCGGGCATCGTCTATCTGCTGGACGAGCCCGATGTCGTACGGAAGAAGGTCATGCGGGCCGTGACCGACAGTGGCGCGGAGGTCGTCTACGACCGGGAGGCGCGGCCGGGGGTGGCCAATCTGCTGGAGATCCTGGCCGCTTGCGGTGGTGGGAACCCCGAGGACCTGAGCGGTGTATATGAGTCGTACGGAACTTTGAAGAAGGACACGGCGGAGGCCGTGGTCGAGCTGCTCAGGCCCGTGCAGGAGAGGCACAAGGAGTTGTGCGCGGATCCCGCTTATGTGGAAGGGGTGTTGCGGGATGGGGCGGAGAAGGCGAGAGAGATGGCGAAGCCGATGGTCGACAGCGCGTATCGAGCCATCGGGCTTCTGCCTGCGTAGCTGCGTGGCCGGTTAGTTCTTCGACTGGCTGACCGGCTAGCTGTTTCCGGAGGCCAGTTCGCGGCTGCGGTCGCGGGCTGCCTCCAGGGCGGCGATGAGTGCGGCGCGTACGCCGTGGTTCTCCAGTTCGCGGATGGCGTTGATCGTCGTGCCGGCGGGCGAGGTGACGTTCTCGCGGAGCTTCACGGGGTGCTCGCCGCTGTCGCGGAGCATGACGGCGGCGCCGATCGCGGACTGGACGATGAGGTCATGGGCCTTGTCCCGCGGCAGGCCGAGCAGGATGCCCGCGTCCGTCATGGCTTCGACCAGGTAGAAGAAGTACGCCGGGCCGGAGCCGGAGAGGGCGGTGCAGGCGTCCTGCTGGGACTCGGGGACGCGGAGCGTCTTGCCCACGGCGCCGAAGATCTCGTCGGCGTACGCGAGATGGGCCTCGGTGGCGTGGCTGCCGGCGGAGATGACGGACATGGCCTCGTCGACGAGGGCGGGGGTGTTCGTCATGACACGGACGACAGGGGTGCCTGCGGCCAGGCGCTCCTCGAAGAAGGAGGTGGGGATGCCCGCCGCGCCGCTGATGATCAGGCGGTCGGCGGGGAGGTGCGGGGCGAGTTCGTCGAGGAGGGTGCCCATGTCCTGCGGCTTGACCGTGAGGATCAGGGTGTCGGCGGTCTTCGCGGCCTCCGGGTTGGTGACCGGGGTGACTCCGTGGCGGGCGCGGAGTTCTTCGGCGCGCTCGGGGCGGCGGGCGGTGACCAGCAGGTCGGCCGGGGCCCAGCCCGCTCGGATCATTCCGCTGAGCAGGGCCTCACCGATCTTGCCGGTGCCGAGGACTGCGACTTTCTGACTCATGGGCCCATCCTCGCACCGGCCGTGGGCAGGAGTGGTGGCTGTCCGGCTGGCGGAACGAGACCTTTCTACTCCTCACTCCTCTATGCCGTACGCCTTCTCAGGGTGGCCGCGCCCAGGCACAGCACCAGCAGCGCGCAGCCGGCCACGATCAGGGCGTCGCGTACGAAGGTGGCGGTCATGTCGGTGTGCTTGAGGACCTCGTTCATGCCGTCGACGGCGTACGACATCGGCAGGACGTCGGAGATGGCCTCCAGGACGGGGTGCATGTCGGAGCGGGGAGTGAAGAGGCCGCAGAGGAGGAGCTGGGGGAAGATCACCGCCGGCATGAACTGGACGGCCTGGAACTCGGACGCCGCGAAGGCCGAGACGAAGAGACCGAGGGCCGTGCCGAGCAGGGCGTCGAGGAGGGCGACCAGGAGGAGGAGCCAGGGGCTGCCGGTCACGTCGAGGCCCAGGAACCAGACGGCGAGGCCCGTCGCCAGGGCGGACTGGATGATCGCGAGGATGCCGAAGGCGAGGGCGTAGCCGGCGATCAGGTCGCCTTTGCCCAGCGGCATGGCGAGGAGGCGTTCGAGGGTGCCGGAGGTGCGTTCGCGCAGGGTGGCGATGGAGGTGACCAGGAACATCGTGATGAGGGGGAAGATGCCGAGAAGTGAGGCGCCGATGCTGTCGAAGGTGCGCGGGCTGCCGTCGAAGACGTAGCGCAGCAGGACGAGCATCACGCACGGGATGAGGATCAGCAGGGCGATCGTGCGGGGGTCGTGGCGGAGCTGGCGCAGGACCCGGGCGGCGGTGGCGGCGGTGCGGGAGGCGCTGAGGGCGCGGGGGCCGGCAGGTGTGGGCGCGCTGGTCGTCGTAGCGGCCGTGGTCGTGGCCGTGTTCGTGCTCATCGGGTCGGCTCCTTCTGGCGGGCGGTGGCTGCGGCCTCGTCGACCAGGTGCAGGAAGGCGGCTTCGACCGTGTCGGAGCCGGTGCTGGTGCGGAGGGCTTCCGGGGTGTCGTCGGCGAGGATCTCGCCCTCGCGCATCAGGAGGAGGCGGTGGCAGCGCTCGGCCTCGTCCATGACGTGGGAGGAGATGAGGAGGGTGGCGCCGCGGGAGGCGGCGATGTCGTGGAAGAGGGCCCAGAGGTCACGGCGCAGGACGGGGTCCAGACCGACGGTGGGTTCGTCGAGGACGAGGAGTTCGGGGGTGCCGAGGAGCGCGACGGCCAGGGAGACGCGGCTGCGTTGGCCGCCGGAGAGGTTGCCGGCGAGGGCGTCGGCGTGGGTGGTGAGGTCGACGTCGGTGATGGCGCGGGTGACGTCGTCGTGGCGGCGGGTGGCCGCGGCGCGGCCGGGGTCGAGGATCGCGGCGAAATAGTCGAGGTTCTGACGGACCGTCAAGTCGTCGTAGACGGAGGGGGCTTGGGTGACGTAGCCGATACGGGTGCGGAGGGTGGGGTGGCCCGCCGGGCGACCGAGGACGTTCAGCGTGCCAGTGACTTTGGCCTGGGTGCCGACGATCGAGCGCATGAGGGTCGACTTGCCGCAGCCGGAGGGGCCGAGGAGGCCGGTGATCTGTCCGCGCGGGACGGTGAAGTCGAGGGCGTGGAGGACGGTGCGGGGGCCGCGGGCGACGGTGAGGGACTCGGCTTGGATCGCGGGGTCGCGTCCTGCGCCGGGGGCGGTTTCGGGTGGGGTGACGACTGCGGTGACGGGTGAGGCGTCGGGGGATCCGGGCGGGCCGGGGAGATAATTCATCACGTGATGAATAATGCTCCGGCCGGATGGGGGCGTCAAGTGGGTTCGGTGGGTGCGGGTGGCTTCCCTGGGGAGGGCGGGCGTGGTCTTCGGTGGGAGGTGTCCCATCCAGGGAGGGCGACCGTGGTCTTCGGGTGGGGGGCGTCTCCTCCGGGGAGGCGGCCGTGGTCTTCAGCGGGAGGTGTCTCCTCCGGCGAGCACGATCGCGGTCTTCAGCGGGAGGCGTCTCCTCCGGCGAGCACGATCGTGACCTTCAGCGGGAGGTGTCTCCTCCGGCGAGGACGGTCGCGGTCTTCGGTGGGGGTGTGGGGTGGCGCAGGCGCGTGGGGGTGTGATCGGAAGGGGGTGGTCCGGTATGTGTGCTTCCGTGGTTTCGGGGTGGCGGCGCGGAGGGGGTGCGCGGTCAACTCGCTTTGCCGACAATGGAATTCAGTTCGCCGTGCCCTCCCCCGGTGCGGCGCCCACGCATCTCCCGTTCGTCATCGGAGGTGCTGTTGTCATGCGCTGTGGTGTGAGCAAGGACGATCTGTTCGCTTCTCTAGTTGTCTTTCTTGTCGCGCTCCCGCTGTGTGTGGGCGTGGTGATCGCCTCCGGGGTGCCGGCCGAGCTGGGGCTGGTGACCGGGATCGCCGGTGGGCTCGTGGTCGGGGTGTTGCGGCTCGGGCGGTGGTTCCGGGCCGTGTCCTCGGCCGTGGTGCACGGGATGCTCGCCGGGATCGGTCTCGTGCTGGTCGCCGGGCAGGTGTACGCGCTCGGTGATGTCCCCGCGCCGGCGGGCGGGGTCGGGAAGCTCGCCGGGCTGGTGTCGTTGCCGGGGGTGGTGGATCCGGTGGCGTTGTCAGTGGGGGGTGCCACCCTTGCCGTATTGCTGCTGTGGCCTCGGTGGGAGTGGGGAGCTCGGCTGGTTCCGGCGCCGTTGGTGGCGGTGGGGTTGGCCGCGGCGGTGACCGGGGGGTTCGACCTGGCGGTGCGGCAGGTTGAGGTGCGGGGGCTGGTCGGTGCCGTGCGGGTGCCGGAGTGGGGGGATTTCGGGCGGCTTACGGAAGTGGGGGTGAGCGGGACGGTCGTGGCGTTCGCGCTGATCGCTTCGGCGGGGTCGTTGATCAGCGCGGTGGCGGTAGTGGACCGGCTGTGTCGGGGGCCGCGGGCTTCCTACGACCGGGAGTTGAGCGCGCGGGGTGTGGGGAACGCTGTGTGCGGGGTGCTTGGGGGGTTGCCGATGACCGCGGTGGGTGTGCGGATGCGGAGTGCGGCTGAGGGCGTCCCCTCTGAGGGGGTCGCCTCTGAGGGGGTCGCCTCTGAGGGGGTCGCCTGTGGAGGAGTTCGGGCGGGGGCTCGGGGCAAGGCCTCACGGGTGCTGCGCGGTGGGGGGTTGCTGGTGTTCGCGGTTCTGCTGCCCGGGGTGTTGGGGGTGGTTCCGGTGGCGGCGCTGGCGGGGGTGCTGGTGCATGCCGGGTGTGGGCTCTTGCAGGTGCGGCAGGTGCGGGGGTTGTGGGCCGGGCATCGGGGTGAGGTGGTCGTGCTCGGGGTGACCGCGGTGGTGATCGTGGTGGGGAGTTTGTTCGAGGGGTGTTGGTCGGGCTGGCGTTGGCCGTGGCGAAGACCGCGTGGGACATCAGTCATGTGCGGGTGGAGACGGAGGATCTCGGGGACGCGGGGATCGTCGTACGGGTGTTGGGGCATGCGACGTTTCTGCGGTTGCCGAGGTTGTTGGAGGCGTTGGAGGCAGTGCCGGGTGATCGGGTGGTGCGGCTGGAGTTGGGTGGGTTGCGGCATGTGGATCATGCGTGTGCGGCGGCGTTGGAGGGGTGGGTTGGTGGGCGGCAGCGGGGGCGGGGGCCGGGTGACGGGGTGACGGTCTTGAGGGAGGCGTGAGTTGTCGGGTGCGGGTTGTGGGGGGCTGGTCGCGCAGTTCCCCGCGCCCCTAGGTGGTGTGGGGTGCGGGTGTGTGGCTGGGTGCGGGTGCGTGGTGGGTCGCCTGATGTGCGTTGTGGGGCGGCGGTGCGTCGGGCGGCCGTCGGGTGACTGCCGGGGGCGTGACGCGGTGAGCGGGGGCTGCTGGGGAGGGGCCCGTCAGGTCAGGGGTCATGGTGTGAGGGCTACGACGAGTTCCACGACGTAGGTCTCCTCCACCATCTCGTCCGGGAAGACGGTCCGTAGGTGGTCGCGTTCCTCGGTCAGGAAGGTGTTCGTGCTGGCCTTGTCGTGGACCAGGAAGGCCGAGTGGCTGCCGATGTTGGCCAGGTGCGTGTCGATCGGGACGCGGCGGCTCCAGCGGACCTGCCGGTGGGCGAAGTCGAGACGGCCGGTGGGGTCGGCGAGCGCGGAGCGTACGCCGCTGCCGTTCTGCTCCACGACGCGGTCGATGCCGAAGTGCAGCCTGATGCGTTCGGACTGTTCCGCGATCCACGGCACGTCGAGCGCGCCGGTGTTCCACCACAGGGTGAGTGCGCCGCCCGGGCGCAGGACGCGGAGCGCTTCGGGAACCGAGCGGGTGGGGTCGGTCCAGTGCCAGGCCTGGGCGTAGGTGAGGAGGTCGGCGGAGTGGTCGGCGAGGGGCAGGGCGTTGCCGTTGCCCCGGACGATCGGGACGTCGGGGAGGGTCCGACGGAACTGGGCGGCCATGCCGTCGCCGGGTTCGATCGCGATCACCTCGGCGCCGCGCGCGTGCAGCAGGGCGGTCGCGATGCCGGTGCCCGCGCCGACGTCCGCGACGCGGGCGCCGGAGAGGGGGTGGCCGGCGAGTTCCTCGATGGCGTCGAAGAGGGCGGGCGGGTACGAGGGGCGGTTCTCGGCGTACTGGGCCGCGGCCGCGTTGAAGGAGCTGGCTCGGGCCGCGGGCGAGGGGGGATTCGCGGAGGTGGTCATACGGCCATGGTTACGTGGGTGGGTGCAGGGTGCAGGTGGTTTTTGGTGAGAGATGGGGAATCGCCGCGCCCTGCGGAGCGGTGAGCTGCCGCCGGGCGACCGGCTCTCGTCCTCCGGAAGAGTTCCGTGTACCTGGACAGTTCCGCCCGCCCGGAAAGTTCCACGTGCCCGGAGGGTTCCGCGTACCCGGAAAGTTCCGCGTACCCGAAGAGTTCCGCCCGCCCGAAGAGTTCCGCGTACCCGGCCGACCTGCCCGTGCCCAAAGCCTGCGCCTGTCGCGGAACCCGTGCCTCTGCGCCTCCGCGCCTCCGCGCCTCAGGCGCCCCGGCGCTTCTTCGACGGGTTGCGGGTGCGGCGGGACGTGCGCTTCTCGTGTTGGGTCAGGGCCGTCTCGTACTCCTGGCGGTGGAGGGTTTCGCCGGGGGCCTCCACCAGGGAGCGGAAGAAGTAGGCGAGGAGGGAGCCGACGAAGCCGATGGCCAGGAGGCCGCGGAGGGAGGCCTGGCGGTCGGGGTCGGGGCGCTTCTTGAAGGTCTCCCAGGTGTGGCCGAAGGCCAGGGCGCTGCAGATCGCGAACATCACGATGACGAGGAGGGTGACGAAGCTGCCGACGTCCGCGATCTGGATGCCCTGGTAGGCGAAGCGGAGGATCAGGCAGGCGGCGGCCGCGGCGGCGAGGGAGCCTGCGGCTGTGCCGACGCGGCGCGCGGTGTAGCCGCTGTCGTGGTTCACCCAGGTGGTGCCGAAGAAGCGGAGGGGCTCGGGGCGGGGGCCCGTGCCCGTGCCTTCGCCTGGGGAGCCCGCGGGGGTGTCCTGGGTGCCGGTCGTCTCGTCGTTCACGGGACGATTATGGCTCCGAGGGTGGGCGCGGGCTCCCGTCGGGGCTCAGGCGCAGCGGTCGGCGATGCTGCCGTCGCTGCCGGTGTTCACGTACGCGTCCGGGACGTGCTCACCGTTGCCGATGCGGTCAGGAGCAGTGCGGGCGGACATAGCCGTCGCTGCCCGTGTTCACGTAGGCGTCGGAGATGTACTCGCCGTCGTCGATGTTGTCCCAGATGTTCGTCGTGCCGTAGTAACCCGTCACCGTGGTGCCCGGCGTCTGGCAGTAGATCGGGACCTGGGAGCCCTCGGCCAGGACGCGGACGATGGTGTAGCCGGTGCCGGGACCGCTGCGGACGTTGACGCGGGTGCCGGGTGCGATCGAGTAGTAGTGCAGTGCGGCTGCCGCGGTCGCCGCCGTGGTGACGGCCTCCGCCGCGCCTTCGCCCTCGACCTCACCAATACGGTCAACAGACATGAAAAACCTCCCCCGTTGGACCCCATGACTGCCATGGGGTCCCGTTGATTCCCCTAAAACACGCCATGAAACATATGTGCGCACATCGCGCTCGGAGACTGGCGAGCCACCTCTGTCCCGTAAGGGTCATCGACTAGGCTCCGTCCGTCGCGCGCGCGGACGATCAGCACGGGGGTGGTTCCATGGCGCCACAGCGCAACACCGGAGCGGGCGCGGAAGCGGAACTTCCCGAGTACGCCGGTCACTACCGCCTGGAGTCATGCCTGGGCTCCGGTGGTATGGGCGTGGTGCATCTGGCGCAGAGCACCTCCGGGATGAAGGTCGCCGTGAAGGTCGTCCACGCGGAGTTCGCGCAGGACCCCGAGTTCAGGGGGCGGTTCCGGCAGGAGGTGGCGGCGGCCCGGCGGGTGAGCGGGGCCTTCACCGCGCCGGTGGTCGATGCCGACCCGGAGGCCGAACGGCCTTGGATGGCAACGTCGTTCATCCCCGGGCCGACCCTGTCCGAGCATGTGAAGCGGAACGGCCCCATGGCGCCCGGGGAGTTGCGCCGGCTGATGGCGGGACTGGCCGAGGCCCTGCGCGACATCCACCGGGTCGGCGTCGTCCACAGAGATCTCAAGCCGAGCAATGTGCTGCTCGCCGAGGACGGGCCGAAGGTCATCGACTTCGGCATCTCTCGGCCAAAGGACAGCGAACTGCGCACCGAGACCGGCAAGTTGATCGGGACGCCACCCTTCATGGCACCCGAGCAGTTCCGGCGCCCTCGCGAGGTCGGTCCCGCCGCCGACATCTTCGCGCTCGGGTCCGTGCTGGTGCACGCGGCGACAGGGCGCGGGCCGTTCGACTCCGACAGCCCGTACGTCGTCGCGTATCAAGTCGTCCATGACGAGCCGGACTTGGCCGGGCTGCCGGAGAACATCGCGCCGCTGGTGCTGCGTTGCCTCGCCAAGGAGCCCGAGGACCGGCCCACGCCGGACGAGCTGATGCGTGAACTCCGGTCGGTGTCGGCCTCGTACGACACGCAGGCGTACATACCGGCACCGCGGCGGGACGGTGCCACGCCGGTGCCCGGGCGCCGTACGGAAGAGCCCGGACAGCCCGAGCAGTCCGAACGGCGGCTCGGGCGGCGGCTGTTGGGCAAACGGTTCGCCCTCGGGGCGGGCGCGCTCGGCCTGGCCGCGATCGGCACGCTCGCCGCGCTCCAGCTGACCGACGACGGCGAGGCGACGGCGAAGGGCACCACCCCGCACACCACGCCCAGCACCGGGTTCGGCGAGTGGAAGGCGACGCCGGTCTCCAAGCAGAGCACGCCCCAATGCTCGTACGGGGCAGGGAAGTTGCTCTGCGCGCAGCCCGGGGTGGTGTTCGCCCTGGACCCGTCCGACGGCCGGGTGCTGTGGCGGCACTCCGTCGCGACGACGCACCGCAGCGGGCCGCCGGTCCTCTCGGGCGGCCTGGTGCAGCCCTCGTTGGACACCGGCCGGCAGCTGGAGGCGCTCGATCCCGCCTCGGGCAAGGCGCGTTGGCAGAAGACCGTCCCCGCGTACACCGGGCTCGCGGACGCCGGCGGCATGCTCCTGCTCACCCACGCGGACGGGACGGTCACCGGTGTGGACGGCGCCTCGGGCGACACGAGGTGGAGCCACCGGATCCCGGGTCAACCGGCGCCGTACTTCACCTCGTTCACCGGGGACTCGACGGCGTACGCGACCAACACGTCGGACGACGGGGCGAAGACCCGGGTGACGGCGGTCGATCCGGCCACCGGCGCGGTGCGCTGGGACGCGCGGCTGAAGGGGTCGTTGAAGCTCGTCGGCGCGGCGGGCGGGTCCGTGTATCTCATCGCGGTCGACACCGTCTACGGCGCCACGGAGGCCGTCGTCCGCTACACCCCGGACACCGGGGCCACGCGGCGCGTGACGCTGCCCGCGCGCGTCGACCAGGCCCACGGGACCGTCCACGGGAACGTCGTCTACCTCATGGGGGCCGGCGGATCGCTGCGGGCCGTGGACATGGCCGCGCGGAAGCAGCTGTGGGGTCTGGAGACGGCCGTGGCACGGAGTTCCGCACCGGTCGCGGACGGACGGCAGGTGTATGTCACCTCCGGGGACGGGCGGTTGCTCGCGGTGGACGCCCGCGCGGGACGGCTCGTGGGGCAGACACCCGCGCGCCTCGACTCCAACTCCGACCGGATCAGCGCGGCGCTGCCCGAACCCGTCGTAGCGGACGGTCGCGTGTATGCCGCCGCCCCCGACGGCACCGTCTTCGCCGTCAACTCCCGTACTCCGGGGGCCTGGTAGCGGTCGTAGGCCCCGCGGCAAGCCGAAGGGCCGTCCCCGGGAAGGGGGACGGCCCGCGGCTGAACAGGCTTCAGGACTACCGGAGTTGCTGAACAGGCTTCAGGACTACCGGAGTTGCTGAACAGGCTTCAGGACTACCGGAGTTACGGACGAACCTCAGCCGAGCTTGCTGACGTCCCGCACCGCTCCGCGGTCCGCGCTGGTGGCCATCGCCGCGTACGCGCGCAGCGCCGCCGACACCTTGCGCTCGCGCTGCTTCGGGGCGTAGCGCCCGTCCAGCGCGGCCTCGCGGCGGGCCAACTCGGCGTCGTCCACGAGGAGTTCGATGGAGCGGTTCGGGATGTCGATGCGGATGCGGTCGCCGTTCTCGACGAGGGCGATGGTGCCGCCGGACGCCGCCTCGGGGGACGCGTGGCCGATGGAGAGGCCCGAAGTGCCGCCGGAGAAGCGGCCGTCGGTGATCAGGGCGCAGGTCTTGCCGAGACCGCGGCCCTTGAGGAAGGACGTCGGGTAGAGCATCTCCTGCATGCCGGGGCCGCCCTTGGGGCCCTCGTAGCGGATGACGACGACGTCGCCGTGCGTCACCTGTTTGTTGAGGATCTTCTCAACGGCCTCTTCCTGCGACTCGCAGACGACCGCCGGGCCCTCGAAGGTCCAGATGGACTCGTCGACGCCCGCGGTCTTCACGACGCAGCCGTCGACGGCCAGGTTGCCCTTGAGGACCGCGAGGCCGCCGTCCTTGGAGTACGCGTGCTCGGCGGAGCGGATGCAGCCCTCGGCCGCGTCCTCGTCCAGCGCCTCCCAGCGCTCGGACTGGGAGAAGGCCTCGGCGGAGCGGACGCAGCCGGGCGCCGCGTGCCAGAGTTCGATGGCCTCGGGGGACGGGGAGCCGCCGCGCACGTCCCAGGTCTTGAGCCAGTCCGCCAGGGACGGGCTGTGGACGGAGTGGACGTCCTCGTTCAGCAGGCCCGCGCGGTGCAACTCGCCCAGCAGGGCCGGGATTCCGCCCGCGCGGTGGACGTCCTCCATGTAGTACGTGCGGCTCTTCGCGACGTTCGGGGCGACCTTCGCGAGGCACGGCACGCGGCGGGAGACGGCGTTGATCTCCTCCAGGCCGAACTGGACGCCACCCTCCTGCGCGGCGGCCAGCAGGTGCAGGATCGTGTTGGTGGAGCCGCCCATCGCGATGTCGAGGGCCATGGCGTTCTCGAAGGCCGCGAAGGTGGCGACGTTGCGCGGCAGGACCGTCTCGTCGTCCTGGTCGTAGTAGCGGCGGGTGATGTCCATCACCGTGCGGGCCGCGTCCTGGTACAGGCCCTTGCGGGCGGTGTGCGTGGCGAGGACCGAGCCGTTGCCCGGCAGCGACAGGCCGATGGCCTCCGTCAGGCAGTTCATCGAGTTGGCGGTGAACATGCCGGAACAGGAGCCGCAGGTCGGACAGGCGTTCTCCTCGATGTTGAGGACGTCCGCGTCGGAGATGCTGTCGTTGGCGGCGTCGACCATCGCGTCGATGAGGTCCAGCGTGCGGACCGTGCCGTCCTGCAGCGTGGCGCGCCCGGCCTCCATGGGGCCGCCGGAGACGAAGACCGTCGGGATGTTCAGGCGCAGTGCCGCCATGAGCATGCCGGGCGTGATCTTGTCGCAGTTGGAGATGCAGATCAGGGCGTCGGCGCAGTGCGCCTCGACCATGTACTCGACCGAGTCGGCGATCAGGTCGCGGGACGGGAGGCTGTAGAGCATTCCCCCATGCCCCATCGCGATGCCGTCGTCGACCGCGATCGTGTTGAACTCGCGCGGGATGCCCCCGGCCGCGGTGATCGCCTCGCTGACGATCCGGCCGACGGGCTGCAGGTGGGTGTGGCCGGGCACGAACTCCGTGAAGCTGTTCGCCACCGCGATGATCGGCTTCCGGCCGATGTCCGCACCGGGTACACCGGAGGCGCGCATAAGGGCGCGTGCGCCCGCCATGTTGCGGCCGTGGGTGACTGTACGGGACCTCAGCTCGGGCATCGTCGATCGCTCCTTCAGACAGATAGGGCTGCTAAAGAGCGTACGCCGGTCATCCAGGGGGCGGACACGATGTCCGCATCGCGGGACGCCCGTCTCGTGAACGTGAGCGAACGTGAGGGTCCTACGGCCCGGTCAAGTGCCCCTGCACCACCGGCGCCACCCGCGCGATGATCCGCTCCACGTCCACCGACGCCAGCGGTTCCACCTTGATCACGTACCGCAGCATCGCCGTACCGACCAGCTGCGCGGCGGCCAGCTCGGCGCGCAGCTCCCCGTCCGGGAGGTCGAGCCGGGCGGCGACCCGGCCCAGCACCTGGGAGACCACGAGCCGGCGGAAGACGGCCGCGGCGGCTTCGTTGTTGACGGCGGAACGGACCACCGCCAGCAGCGGGGTACGGGTGGCCGGGTTCTCCCAGATGCCGAAGATGAAGCGGGTCAGCCGCTCGCCGACGCCGTCCAGCGGCCCCTCGACGACCGCGTCCGGCGCGTTCTGCGCGGGCGCGAGCGCGACCGCGATGGCCGCCTCGAAAACCTGCTCCTTCGTACCGAAGTAGTGGTGCACGAGCGCCGGGTCGACCCCGGCGGCCTTCGCGATCCCCCGCACGGACGTCTTCTCGTACCCCCGCTCGGAGAACTCCTCGCGGGCCGCGGCCAGGATGCGGTCGCGGGTGTCGGCGGATTCCGTACGAGGGGGCCGGCCCCGGCGCTTGGCGGTGGCGTCGGTCACCGCCGGGGCACCTTCACGGCCGAGGCCAGATGCAGCCGCGTGAAGGCGAGCGCCTCCGCGAGATCGGCCTCGCGTTCGGCGCTGGACATCGCGCGCCGGGTGTTGACCTCGATGACGACATGGCCGTCGAAGCCGGTCGTCGCGAGCCGCTCCAGCAGTTCGGCGCAGGGCTGGGTGCCGCGGCCGGGGACGAGGTGCTCGTCCTTGTTGGAGCCGTTGCCGTCGGCGAGGTGGACATGGCCGAGGCGGTCGCCCATGCGCTCGATCATCTCGGTCGCGTCGGTGCGGGCGGTCGCGGTGTGGCTGAGGTCGATCGTGAAGTGCCGGTAGTCCTCGCGCGTGACGTCCCAGTCGGGGGCGTAGGCGAGCATCTCGCGGTCGCGGTAGCGCCACGGATACATGTTCTCTACGGCGAACCGCACATCCGTCTCGTTCGCCATCCGCCAGATACCGCTGACGAAGTCCCGCGCGTACTGGCGCTGCCAGCGGAACGGCGGATGCACCACGACCGTGCTCGCGCCGAGCTTCTCGGCGGCCGCCTGGGCGCGCTGGAGCTTGATCCACGGGTCGGTGGACCACACCCGCTGCGTGATGAGCAGGCACGGCGCGTGTACGGCGAGGATCGGGACCTGGTGGTAGTCGCTGAGCCGGCGCAGCGCGTCGATGTCCTGGCTGACCGGATCGGTCCACACCATGACCTCGACGCCGTCGTAGCCGAGGCGTGCGGCGATCTCGAAGGCCGTCGCCGTCGACTCCGGATACACGGACGCCGTGGACAGCGCGACCTTCGCATCCGGGATGCGCACGACTGGTTCTGCCACGGAGGACAGACTACGGGGCGGTGCTTTGCGCGGGGGAGCCGGTTGCTGTGGCCGCGCTGTGCGGGGGGTGGCAACCGGCCATCTGCGGCGCGGGGGTGTGTTGTGGCGGTACTTCATGCGGGTTCGATACGTCTGGTGCGGGGCGGGTGTTCAGTGCGGGGCTGGTTGGGCGGGCGCGGAGTGGGGGTGCGGCGGATGAATGGGGGTGGGGTGTGAGTGCGCGCCCAGGAGCTCGGGGGTTCGCGTTTGGGGGGCGGCTGGGGGTGGGTTGTGGCTGGTCGCGCAGTTCCTCGCGCCCCTGGGGGGGTTCTGTTGCCGGGTGAGTGCGGGTGTGTGGGGGCTGGTCGCGCAGTTCCCCGCGCCCCTGGGGGGGTTCTGCTGCCGAGCGGGTGCGGGTGCGTCGTGGTTGCTCGCGCCGTTTCCCGCGCCCCTTCGTCACGCGCGGATTGTTCAAACGGGCGGCTTCTGGTTGATCGCCCCGCCCTGTCGAAACGCGGGCCCGGTTTCAGGGGCGCGGGGAACTGCGCGACCAGCCACGTCCCAGCCGCAGCCGTCCCCGAACGCGAACCCCCGAGCCCATGGGCGGTGGCCAGAGTTACGCCAACGCCGACGGCATCTGGTCCAGTCGCCGCAGGATCACGCCCTCGCGCAGCGCCCAGGGGCAGACCTCCAGGGTCTCGACGCCGAACAGGTCCATCGCGCCCTCGGCGACCATCGCACCCGCGATGAGCTGTTCGGCGCGGCCCTCGGAGACGCCGGGGAGGAGGGCGCGCTGGGCGGTGGTCATGCCGGCCAGGCGCGGGACCCACGACTCCAGGGAGCCGCGCTTCAGTTCACGTTGGACGTAGAGGCCGTCGGCGGAGCGGGCGGCGCCGGCCAGGCGGGCCAGCTGCTTGAAGGTCTTCGAGGTCGCCACCACGTGGTCGGGGGCGCCGAAACGGCTGAACTCGCCCACCGTACGGGCGATCTGGGCGCGCACATGGCGGCGCAGGGCCCTTATCGCGTCCGGTTCCGGCGGGTCGCCGGGGAGCCAGGCGGCGGTGAGGCGGCCCGCGCCGAGGGGCAGGGAGACGGCCGCGTCGGGCTCCTCGTCGATGCCGTAGGCGATCTCCAGGGAGCCGCCGCCGATGTCGAGGACGAGGAGCTTGCCCGCGGACCAGCCGAACCAGCGGCGGACGGCGAGGAAGGTGAGCCGGGCCTCCTCGGCGCCGGTGAGGACCTGGAGTTCGACGCCGGTCTCGGTCTGCACGCGCGCGAGGACGTCGTCGGCGTTGCTGGCCTCGCGGACGGCGGAGGTGGCGAACGGGAGGAGTTCCTCGACGCCCTTGTCCTCGGCTGCCTGCAGCGCCTCCTGGACGACGCCGACGAGTTTGTCGACCCCTTCGGGACCGATCGCGCCGTCCTCGTCGAGGAGTTGGGCAAGGCGCAGTTCCACCTTGTGCGAGTGCGCGGGCAGCGGGCGGGCGCCCGGGTGTGCGTCCACCACCAGCAGATGCACCGTGTTCGATCCCACGTCGAGGACACCGAGTCTCATATACGGAACGCTACTGCCACCTGCACCTATCTCGGTCCCCGGAGCGGTGTCTGGGCCCGCCTCCGGCGACTTACCCTGGACCCGTGCCAAAGACGAAAAAGGCGAAGACCGACAAGGCGGCCAAATCACCCGGCGATTCTTCGCCGGTGACGTCGGCCAAGCCCCCGAAGACGTCGACGATGTCGAAGAAGGCCCTGAAAGCGGACGAGAAGGGGCTCGACTTCGCGCGCGCGTGGGTGGAGTTCCCGGATCCGGCGGACGAGGAGCAGCTGTTCCGCTGCGATCTGACATGGCTGACCTCTCGCTGGAACTGCATCTTCGGAAGCGGCTGCCAGGGCATCCAGGCGGGCCGCGCGGACGACGGATGCTGCACCCTGGGCGCGCACTTCTCCGACAAGGACGACGAGAAACGGGTCGCCGGGCATGTGGCGAGGCTCACGCCCGACATCTGGCAGCACCACGACGAGGGCGTGGAGAACGGCTGGGTCTCCAAGGACGAGGACGGCGACCGCCAGACCCGCCCCTTCCAGGGCTCGTGCATCTTCCAGAACCGCCCCGGGTTCGCCGGCGGCGCGGGCTGCTCGCTGCACATCCTGGCCGTCAAGGAGGGCCGCGAGCCCCTGGAGACCAAGCCGGACGTCTGCTGGCAGCTCCCGGTGCGGCGGACGTACGAGTGGATCGACCGCCCGGACGACACGCGCATTCTCCAGGTGTCGATCGGCGAGTACGACCGCAGGGGCTGGGGTTCCGGCGGCCACGACCTGCACTGGTGGTGCACGTCGGCGACCTCGGCGCACGGCGCGGGCGACCCCGTCTATGTGTCCTACGGCCCGGAGCTGACCGAGCTGATGGGCAAGGCCGGCTACGACCGCCTGGTCGAGCTGTGCGAGCAGCGCCTGGCCTCTCAACTCCCGCTCCTGGCACCGCATCCGGCGGACCCGGTCGCCTGACGGGTTACGACGAGCTCGGCTCGCCGCCGCCTTCCGGTGGCGTCGAGCCCCCCGGGTCGGCGGGGGACGAGTCCGTCGCGGTCGGTGTCGGGGTCGGGTCGGCGGACGTGGGCGGCGGGTCGCTCGGCGTGGGGTCGGTGGGTGCCGTGCTGGTGGGCGTCGGGTCCGGGCTCGACGAGGGCGGGTCGCCGGGATCGGTGGGGTGCGTGGGCTCGCCGGGGTCGGTCGGGGTGGGCGCGGTGCCGTAGCCCTCGATCGAGACGACGGCCCCGGCCGGTGAGACGGCCACGCGCGCGGTCCAGTGGCCGGAGGGCTCGCGCAGGTGGTCGACGTACACCTTGATCGTCAACGAGTCGCCCGGGGCGAGGGTTCCCGAGGACTGGCTGAGGTAGAGCCAGGGCGCGACGGTGGTCGCGGACCAGCGGACCGGAGCCGAGCCCGACGCCGTGAGGGTGATGAGCGTGGTGTCGCTGCTGTTGGCGGCCGCGACGGCGAGGTGGCCGGCGCCCTTCTGGCCGGCGCCGGTGACGCTGATGACCTCTACGGAGACGTCGTTCTTGCCGCCCTTGCCGGGCCGGGGACTCGTGCCGGCGTTCCCGGTGTTCTCATATCCCCCGCTCGCGACCTCGCCCTCCAGGCTGCCGGGCCCGTGCTGCTCGCTCGCGGTGACGGCCCTGCCGTCGGCACCCTCGCCGGTCGGCGTGCCCCGGTAGGCGGCCCACAGCGCGAGGACGGGCGCGGCGATGACGGTGGCGACGACGGTCGTCGTGACGGCACGCGCGCGTAGGCGGTCCCTCCGGGCTGCACGATCCTTCGGGTCCATCGGAAAACCGCGCCGGTCGAAGCGCGGTGCGGCGGCGCCACGCGCGCGTGGGAGATGCGCCATGGCGACGTGCAGGGCCGCGCGGGGTGCCTCCAGGACGGGCAGTTCGGCGGGCGTGACACTCGCGCCGGGCCAACTCCCGGGCACCGCGCGCTCGGCGGTACGGCGGCAGTGCGGGCAGTCGTCGACATGCCGGACGAGTTCGCGGCGCAGGGCGCTGCTGAGCACCAGCTGATGGTCACCGGTGAGCCGGGCGACGCTCGGGCAGCTCCCGGTCTCCACGACGGCGAGGGCGGCACGCGTGCGTTCCACCTCGCAGGCGGCAGAGGCGAGCAACTCCCGTGCGCCGGCGAGGTCCATGCCGAGAACGGCGGCGACCTCATGGGCGGCGAGCCGGTGGCGCACGGCGAGTTCGAGCGCCTCGCGCTGCTCCGGGGTGGTGCCTGCGGCCTCCGGCCAGGCGAGCAGGGCGAGTTCACGCCCCCGCTGCTCCCTCAACTCCTCGGAAAGTGCGGGCTCTTCCACCCCACTCCGCCCCACGGCGTGCGTGCCCTGACGTTTCTGCTTGGCCTCGGCCAGCTTGCGCAGACATGCCCAGCGGGCCAGCGCGTACAGCCAGGCACGGCGGTCACCGGCCGTCTCCGGCACCCGCGCGCCCCGGCGTTCGGCCAGCGCGAGCACGTCCCCCAGCGCGGCGGTCGCCGCGTCGTGGTCGCACAGCACGGACAGGCAGTACGTGAACAGGCCGTCCAGATACGGCTCGTAGCGCGCGGGCGGGCGCTGCGCCAGCGTGCGCGCCGCCCCGCGGTCGCGCGCCTCCCGATGCGCCCGGTGTGCGCCGGTGGTGCGGGTCGAGGTCTCCGGACTGCTGCTCATCACCCGTGCGACCGTAGGCGGCGGGCGATGCCCCCTTCCGCCCCCTTGAGCACATTTAATCCGTACGGGTGAAACGATCCCTCATAAGGGGACAGGAACCCTTCCTTCCATGGCTCGTTCCCGACGGGCGGTGGCCGGATACCGAAGGGGCGCGGCCCGTCCGCCGACCGCGTTGTCAGTGGCGGCGGTTACGGTTCACGCATGGCTGCCCGTACCAAGACCACCAAGGACCGACCGTCCTACCGCTGCACCGAGTGCGGCTGGCAGACGGCCAAGTGGCTCGGCCGCTGCTCCGAGTGCCAGGCCTGGGGCACGGTCGAGGAGTACGGCGCGCCCGCGGTCCGGACGACGTCCCCGGGCCGCGTCACCACCTCCGCGGTACCGATCGGCCAGGTCGACGGCCGCACGGCCACCGCCCGCTCGACCGGCGTCCCCGAGCTGGACCGGGTCCTCGGCGGCGGCCTGGTCCCCGGAGCGGTGGTCCTCGTAGCGGGCGAACCGGGCGTGGGCAAGTCGACCCTCCTCCTCGACGTGGCGGCGAAGTCGGCGAGCGAGGAGCACCGCACGCTCTACGTGACCGGCGAGGAGTCGGCGAGCCAGGTCCGCCTGCGCGCCGACCGCATCAAGGCGATCGACGACCACCTCTACCTCGCCGCCGAGACCGATCTGGCCACGATCCTGGGCCACTTGGACGCGGTGAAGCCCTCCCTCCTCATCCTGGACTCCGTCCAGACGGTGGCCTCCCCGGAGATCGACGGCGCCCCCGGCGGCATGGCCCAGGTCCGCGAGGTGGCCGGCGCCCTGATCCGCGCCTCCAAGGAACGAGGCATGTCCACGCTCCTCGTAGGCCACGTCACCAAGGACGGCGCGATCGCGGGCCCCCGCCTCCTGGAGCACCTGGTGGACGTGGTCCTCTCCTTCGAGGGCGACCGCCACGCACGCCTGCGCCTCGTACGGGGCGTCAAGAACCGCTACGGCACGACGGACGAGGTCGGCTGCTTCGAGCTCCACGACGAGGGCATCACCGGCCTGGCCGACCCGAGCGGCCTGTTCCTGACCCGCCGCGCGGAGCCGGTCCCCGGCACCTGCCTGACCGTCACCCTGGAGGGCCGCCGCCCCTTGGTGGCCGAGGTCCAGGCCCTCACGGTGGACTCCCAGATCCCCTCCCCCCGCCGCACCACCTCGGGCCTGGAGACATCCCGGGTCTCGATGATGCTGGCGGTCCTGGAACAACGCGGCAAGATCAGCGCCCTGGGCAAGCGAGACATCTACTCCGCAACGGTGGGCGGAGTAAAACTCACCGAACCGGCAGCAGATCTGGCCATCGCCCTCGCCCTGGCCTCCGCGGCGAGCGACACCCCCCTCCCCAAGAACCTGGTGGCGATCGGCGAAGTAGGCCTCGCGGGCGAGGTCAGAAGGGTCACAGGCGTCCAGCGCAGACTCTCCGAAGCACACCGCCTGGGCTTCACCCACGCACTCGTCCCGAGCGACCCGGGCAAGATCCCAGCAGGCATGAAGGTCATCGAAGTAGCCGACATAGGAGACGCTCTCCGGGTCCTTCCAAGGTCCCGTAAGCGAGAGGCCCCACGGGACGCCGAGGACCGCCGGTAGACTTTGCCCTGGTCTCGCCCGTCCGTACGAAGAGAGTGTGCGGAAACGGGAGCACCGGAAACACCTGCGACCGGAGGAGTGCAGTGGCAGCCAACGACCGGGCGTCAGCTCCCGGAAAGTCCGGCGGCGATGGCCTGATGCGCGCCTCACTGAGCGCCGTTGCCCCCGGCACGGCCCTGCGCGACGGCCTGGAACGCATCCTCCGCGGCAACACGGGCGGCCTCATCGTGCTCGGCTCCGACAAGACCGTAGAAGCGATGTGCACAGGCGGTTTCATCCTGGACGTCGAGTTCACGGCCACGCGCCTACGGGAACTCTGCAAACTGGACGGCGGCATCGTAGTGTCGTCCGACCTCTCGAAGATCCTCCGAGCGGGCGTCCAACTGGTCCCGGACCCCAACATCCCCACCGAAGAGACAGGCACCCGCCACCGCACGGCGGACCGGGTCAGCAAGCAGGTCGCCTACCCGGTGGTCTCCGTCTCCCAGTCCATGCGCCTGATCGCCCTCTACGTAGACGGCCAACGCCGCGTACTGGAGGACTCGGCGGCAATCCTGTCCCGAGCCAACCAGGCCCTCGCCACCCTGGAGCGCTACAAGCTCCGCCTGGACGAGGTGGCGGGAACGCTCTCGGCCCTGGAGATCGAGGACCTGGTGACGGTCCGAGACGTATCGGCAGTGGTCCAACGCCTTGAAATGGTCCGCCTGATCGCGACCGAGATCGCCGAATACGTCGTAGAGCTCGGCACGGACGGCCGCCTACTCGCCCTCCAGCTGGAGGAGTTGATCGCAGGCGTGGAGCCGGAACGCGAACTGGTAGTACGCGACTACGTCCCCGAGCCCACGGCCAAACGCTCCCGCACGGTGACCGAAGCCCTGGCCGAACTGGACGCCCTCTCCCACGCGGAACTCCTCGAACTCCCCACCGTGGCCCGCGCGTTGGGCTACACCGGCTCCCCCGAGGCCCTCGACTCGGCGGTCTCCCCCCGAGGCTTCCGCCTCCTGGCCAAGGTCCCGCGCCTCCCCGGCGCGATCATCGACCGCCTGGTGGAACACTTCGGCGGCCTCCAGAAACTCCTGGCAGCCAGCGTCGACGACCTCCAGACAGTGGACGGCGTAGGCGAGGCAAGGGCACGCAGCGTCCGTGAGGGCCTCTCCCGCCTGGCGGAGTCCTCGATCCTGGAACGCTACGTATAACCCAGCCGCCTACTGACCCCAACTGCCCCTAGTCACTGGCCAGAACGAACGAGGTCTGCGCCTTGGCGAACCCGGAGGCCTGCGCCTCCACCAGATAGGTCCCGGCCCCGGCCGAACCAGCGGCCGGAGTAGCGCACTCGGGCGCGCTCGGCTTGCGGTCCCACTTCAGGGTGTACGTGACGCTGCTTCCGGCGGACACCCGATAGAAGACACTCCCGGCACTCTTCGGGCAGTCGGCGGACGACCAGAAGTCAGCACTGCTCCCGGCCTCCGTAATGCTCAACACGGCACTCTTGGGCCCGAGATCAACCTTGCAGTCACTGCCGGAGGAGTTCTTGGCGGTGAGCACGAACGTGGGCGTCTGATCCGGCGAGTACGAGTTGTGAAGACTCCGCAGACTCAACTGCACAGCGCCGGCGGTGCAGTTGGGAAGCGTCGAGTCGGCAGGAACCGTAGTCCCCGTACTACTACCGCCGTTGGACCCACTACCACCTGATCCGGCACCGGACCCACCGGAGCCGGAGCCGGAGCCGGAGCCGGAATCCGACCCAGAGCCCCCACCGGTCGACCCACTCGCCCCACTCGACCCGCTCGCCCCACCGGAGCTTCCGCTGTTCCCGCCCCCCGAGTCATCACGTCCGCCCGGGTGTTGACTGATGGCGGGACCAGATCCCGACGGCCCGGCAGTGATCGTAGGAGCGGGAGTCTTTCCGTTCTTGGACCCATCCGCACCGTTCTTGCCGCCCCCGCCACCGGAGTTGACGATCCAGGTGATCAGCAGCGCCAACAAGGCGACCACGGACACCATGAGGACCCTCCGTCGCCAATAGATGGAGGAGGGAAGCGGCCCGACCGGATTGCGCAGTGATCCCACGGCGCAAACTGTACGAGAGATCGGCGAGTTACCTCGCCCCACCCGCCGCCCCAGCCCCAACTTTTCCGGATCATCATTCCGGCAACCCCGCCTGGAATGGCCCGGGATGGACCACGGACCGGCAGCCGCCACCACAACGGGAGCGGGACATGGCGGTACGGCGCATCCCACAACCCACACGGCCGCACCGGTGTACCGGGGCACGCCCCCAGAACCACGCGGGCGGAACTCGCAACGACCCACGAGCCCGCGGCCGCCAACACAACGGAAGCGGGACATGGCGGTACGGCGCAGCCCACCACCCACCCGCCCACACGGCCGCACCGGTGTACCGAGGCACGCCCCCAGAACCACGCGGGCGGAACTCGCAACGACCCACGAGCCCGCGGCCGCCGACGAGACGGGAGCGGGTCGTGGCGGTACGGCGCAGCCCGCCGCGTACCCGGCACCAACCCCCTCAACCGCGGTGGCAAAACCGAAGGGCCCCGCAAGCGGCGGGCTCGCCGTACCGCCACGACCCCGACCCGCCCGCCAACCGTGGCAGGATCGGAACGCCATGACTGCGCCCACGAAACCCCCGCACACAACGTCCGCGACCACACCGGACGGCGCCCACCTCCACACCCCGGTCATCGACTGGTTCGAGGACAACGCCCGCGACCTCCCCTGGCGCCACCCCGACGCCGGCCCCTGGGGCGTGATGGTCAGCGAGTTCATGCTCCAGCAGACCCCGGTCAACCGCGTCCTCCCGGTCTACGAACAGTGGCTCGCCCGCTGGCCCCGCCCCGCCGACCTCGCCCAGGACGCCCCCGGCGAAGCCGTCCGCGCCTGGGGCCGCCTCGGCTACCCCCGCCGCGCGCTGCGCCTCCATGGCGCCGCCACCGCCATAACGGAACGCCACGGCGGCGACGTCCCCACCGACCACGCCCAGCTCCTCGCCCTCCCCGGCATCGGCGAGTACACGGCGGCCGCCGTCGCGTCCTTCGCCTACGGCCAGCGCCACGCCGTACTCGACACCAACGTCCGCCGGGTCTTCGCCCGCGCCGTCACCGGCACCCAGTACCCCCCGAACGCCACCACCGCGGCCGAACGCAAGCTGGCCCGCGCGCTCCTCCCCCAGGATGAGGAAACAGCAGCCCGTTGGGCCGCGGCCTCCATGGAGCTCGGCGCACTCGTCTGCACCGCGAAGAACGAGACGTGCCACCGCTGCCCCATCTCCGCCCAGTGCGCCTGGAACCTCGCAGGCAAGCCGGAACACGAGGGCCCGGCCCGCAAGGGCCAGACGTACGCGGGCACGGACCGCCAGGTCCGCGGCAAACTCCTGGCCGTACTCCGCGAAGCGCACACCCCCGTCCCCCAGTCCGCACTCGACCGCGTGTGGCACGAGCCGGTACAGCGAGCGAGGGCACTGGACGGCCTGGTGTCCGACGGCCTCGTCGAACCCCTCCCCGACGGCATGTACCGACTCCCCGCGACCCGCGCCTGAAACAACCGGACACACCCCGTCACGACCTGACACACGGTCACTTCACAGACAGGACCGCCACCCCGACCCGCCCCACAGCCCACACCAAGCTCCCGCAACACTCCAACACCCTCACCCCGCCAGGCAAATCACCCCATACCCACCCCAACAACCCCGCCCCCTTACCCCGGACCTACTTCCGTTACACAACCGACGGACAGCCGAGCGCTCTCCGCAGGCTGCTCCGCACAGTGCCGTGACAACCCCTCCGTAACTTCATTTGTGTACCGCAGACCGGCGGGACAGCAGCAGAGGACAACCGGCAGCAGGCGGGTCGGAAACGGGGATGGAGGCGGTTGATCATGGCGCAGGGCGAGGTGCTCGAATTCGAGGAGTACGTCCGCACCCGACAGGACGCGCTGCTGCGCAGCGCCCGCCGGCTGGTGCCGGACCCGGTCGACGCCCAGGACCTGCTCCAGACGGCGCTGGTACGGACGTACGGCCGCTGGGAGACCATCGAGGACAAGCGCCTCGCGGACGCTTACCTGCGCCGCGTCATGATCAACACCCGGACCGAGTGGTGGCGGGCCCGCAAGCTCGAAGAGGTTCCCACCGAGCAGCTGCCGGACGCGAGCGTCGACGACGCGACCGAACAGCACGCGGACCGGGCGCTTCTTATGGACATCATGAAAGTTCTCGCTCCGAAGCAGCGCAGTGTGGTCGTCCTGCGACACTGGGAGCAGATGTCCACCGAAGAGACGGCCGCCGCCCTGGGCATGTCGGCCGGTACGGTCAAGAGCACGCTGCACCGGGCGCTCGCCCGGCTCCGGGAGGAGCTGGAGGCCCGCGACCTGGACGCACGCGCGCTGGAGCGTGAGGAGCGGGAGCGTTGCGCGGCCTGAGCGACGACACCTCCGGGCCCGGGCTGAGCAGTGTCCCCGGGCCCAGCAGGGTGCGCGGGAGCTTCGAGGCGGCGTTCGCGGCGATGGCCGTGCTCGCCGCCCTCGCCCTTCTGGTGTCCGGCTGCGCCACCGGCGGCACGGGTGCCCGTGACGAGGGCCCGGCGCACTCCGACTCGGTGGCGGGCGTCGCGGAGGCCAAGTCCCCCTCGCCCTCCGCGACCGTCGACGACCACGTGGACGCGGTCAAGCTCGTCATGGACGACCCGAAGGTCTCGGCGGCGGTCAAGCACGAGCTGAAGCCGTGCGTCGCCGACGAGTACGCGGTCGACGTGTCGTACGGCGTCCTGACCGGCGGCACCGCGAACGACGTCGTCGTCAACGTGATGACCTGCGGCGATGCCGTGGGGATCGGCTCGTACGTGTATCGCGACAAGGGCGGGACGTACGAGAATGTGTTCAAGGCCGAGGAACCCCCGGTCTACGCGGAGATAGACCGCGGCGATCTGGTCGTCACCAAGCAGGTGTACGAGAAGGGCGACCCGGTGTCGAGTCCCTCCGGGGAGAACGTGATCACGTACCGCTGGACCTCGGGCCGTTTCGTCCAGGAATACAGCACCCACAACGAGTACAGCAACGCGGTCGGGGGCGACGCCTCGCCCACCCCGAGCAAGAACTGAACCGATCGGAACAGGAAGAGAACCGATCGGAACCGGCCCCACCGGAAGCCTTTCGGAACTTCATCGGAACCGAACCGGTCGGAACTGAACCGATCGGCCGCCCCGATCCGATGCTTCAGTGAACGCGGACGCCGCCCCAGGCGTCCCATGCATGAGAACGACCCACACGAGACTGAGAGCACCGGGATGGCAGACCAGACCCACGTCCTGTTCGTCGAGGACGACGACGTCATCCGCGAGGCCACCCAACTCGCCCTGGAGCGGGACGGCTTCGTGGTCACCGCCATGCCCGACGGCCTGTCGGGCCTGGAGGCGTTCCGGGCCGACCGCCCCGACATCGCCCTGCTGGACGTGATGGTCCCGGGCCTGGACGGGGTGAGCCTGTGCCGCCGCATCCGGGACGACTCGACGGTCCCGGTGATCATGCTGTCGGCACGCGCGGACTCGATCGACGTGGTGTTGGGCCTTGAAGCAGGGGCCGACGACTACGTCACCAAACCCTTCGACGGCGCCGTCCTGGTAGCCCGCATCCGCGCGGTGCTCCGCCGCTTCGGACACGCGAGCGGCGGCGACCGTACGACGGACGCGGAGGCGGCCCCGGAAGGCGGCGGGGTGCTGACCTTCGGGGACCTGGAGATCGACACCGAGGGCATGGAGGTGCGCCGGGCCGGGCAGCCGGTGGCGCTGACACCGACCGAGATGCGGCTGCTGCTGGAGTTCTCGTCGGCGCCGGGCACGGTCCTGTCCCGCGACAAACTCCTGGAGCGGGTGTGGGACTACGGCTGGGGCGGTGACACCCGGGTCGTGGACGTCCATGTGCAGCGGCTGCGGACGAAGATCGGCCAGGACCGGATCGAGACGGTCCGCGGCTTCGGCTACAAGTTGAAGGCCTGAGCAGGGGTATGCGGGGGAATTCACGGCGCAGGGTCCCGTCGTTCATGGACAGAGCGGGCATCCGTACGGGCCTGAGATGGAAGCTCAGCGCGGCCATCGCGCTGGTCGGCACGCTGGTCGCGATCGCGCTCAGCCTGGTCGTGCACAACGCGGCGCGGGTCTCGATGCTGGACAACGCGCGCGACCTCGCGGACGAGCGCGTCCAGATCGCCCAGCGCAACTACGAGCTGTCCGGGCGCCCGAACTTCCCCAGCATCAAGATCGACGACCCGAGCCTGCCGCCGGCGCTGCGCGAGAAGGTCGCGGAGGGCCGCCGGGCGACGTACGTCACCGACCGACCGCACGGGGTGCCGGACATCTGGGCGGCCGTACCGCTCAAGGACGGCCACGTCATGTCCCTGCACACCGGGTTCACCGACCGCAGCACGGACATCCTCAAGGACCTCGACCAGGCCCTGGTGATCGGCTCGATCGCGGCCGTGCTCGGCGGCAGCGCGCTCGGTGTCCTGATCGGCGGCCAGCTCTCGCGCCGGCTGCGCAAGGCGGCGGCCGCGGCGAACCAGGTCGCCAAGGGCGAGACGGACGTACGGGTGCGGGACGCGATCGGCGGTGTCGTACGGGACGAGACCGACGACCTGGCGCGTGCGGTGGACGCGATGACGGACGCGCTGCAGCAGCGGCTTGAGGCCGAACGCCGAGTCACGGCGGACATCGCACACGAGCTGCGCACCCCGGTGACGGGCCTGCTCACCGCGGCCGAACTGCTCCCCCCGGGCCGCCCCACCGAGCTGGTCCTGGACCGCGCGAAGGCGATGCGCACGCTGGTCGAGGACGTGTTGGAGGTCGCCCGGCTCGACGGGGCGTCCGAGCGGGCCGAGTTGCAGGACCTCATGCTGGGCGACTTCGTGAGCCGCCGGGTGCTCGCGAAGGACCCGGACGCGGTGGTGCACGTGGTGCACGAGTCGGAGGTCACCACTGACCCCCGCCGCCTGGAACGCGTCCTCTTCAACCTCCTCGCCAACGCGGCCCGCCACGGCAAACCGCCGATCGAGGTGTCCGTCGAGGGCCGGGTCATCCGGGTCCGCGACCACGGCCCCGGCTTCCCCGAGGAACTCCTCGCGGAGGGTCCGAGCCGCTTCCGCACCGGCAGCAAGGACCGCGCGGGCCACGGCCACGGCCTGGGCCTGACCATCGCGGCCGGCCAGGCCCGCGTCCTCGGCGCCCGCCTGACCTTCCGCAACGTCCGCCCCGCGGGCGCCCCGGACCACATCCCGGCGGAGGGCGCGGTGGCGGTGCTGTGGCTGCCGGAGCACGCGCCTACGAGTACGGGGAGTTATCCGATGCTGCCGTAGCCTCCGGCGGTTGACCGGGGTGCTGCCGTAGCCTCCGGCGGCTGGCCAGGGTGCTGCGGTGAGGTCGTGGGACCGTCGGGACGGGATCGGAGCGGAGCGGAGAGGGGAGCGGAGAGGGGAGCGGAGAGGGGAGCGGATCGGGGTCGGGCCCGGATCGGGGTCGGGCCCGGATCGGGGTCGGGCCCGGATCGGGATCGGGCCCGGATCGGGATCGGGCCCGGATCGGGATCGGGCCCGGATCGGGATCGGGCCCGGATCGGGATCGGGCCCGGATCGGGATCGGGCCCGGATCGAGGCTCGTCACGTGCTCCCCACCATCACCTCCTCCCCCCGGGACGGCATCGCCCCGTCCGCCGTGTCCGCGAAGTACCTCTCGGCTAGCTCGGCGGCCGGCACGTGCCGCACCTCCCGGAACCCGCACTCCCGCCCCAGCGCCAACACCTGCTCCGGGGTGAAGAAGCTCAGGAAGGGTGTCCCCGCGGCACGCGCTCCCCGCACCGCGACCTCCAACTGCGCGCGCTGCTCCGGCTCCACGTCGTCCACGGGTCGTAGGAACGTGGTGACCAGGGTCGAGCCCGGGGCGAGGCCGGCGACCCGGCGGAACATGGTGGTGATCGCGTCCAGGGTGAGGTACATGGTCACGCCGGTCGCGGCCACGACGGCGGGCCGCCCCAAGTCGAGCCCGGCGGCGGCCAGTTGCCCCCACCAGTCGCCCTCGAAGTCGACCGGCACGAAGCGCAGCCAGTCGGGGACGTCGTACCCCAACTCCGCCAGCCGCCGCCGCTTCCAGGCCTGCGTGCCGGGCTGCTCGACCTCGAACACCCGGAGTTTCGCGCCGAGTTCGGGCCGCCGCTGGGCGAAGGTGTCGAGACCGGCGCCGAGGATGACGTACTGGTCCACACCCTTCCCGGCCTGCTCCTCCACGACGTCCTCGACGAAGCGGGCCCGCGCGACGATCGACGCACGGATACGCCGCGTGGCCTCGACGTCCATGTCGGGCCGCGCACGCCACTCCTCCCCCGGGTCCGCGAGCCGCAGCCCGACCTCGTCCTCGATGACGTGCGGCGGCGGATCGGCCTGAACGTGCAGGGCCCGCCACAGAGCGACCCGCACAGCCGTGTGATCCGGCTCGACCTCCGCCACTTCCGCCACTTCCGCCACCTCGGTCACCGGCTGCTCCCGGGTCATCCGAAGTCCTTCGAGAAGTCCAGTTCGGCACTGCGTTCGGTCAGGGAGTACCAGTTGCCGCTGTCGTCGCGGAAGATCGCCTCGATGCCGTACGGCCGCTCGGTCGGCTCCTGGAGGAACTCGACCCCGCGCGCTTTGAAGGTCGCGTGATCACCGCGGCAGTCATCGGTGGTGAACGCCCCGGCGCCCAGCATCCCCTTGCTGATCAGCTTCTTCAGCGCCTCGGCGGACTCGGGGTCGAGGCCCGGCCCGTCCAGGCTCATCAGGGTGAGCGCGAGGCCGGGTTGGTTCTTGGCGCCGACAGTGACCCACCGCATGTCTCCCATCGAGATGTCGTCGCGGACCTCGAAGTCGAGTTTCTCGGTGAAGAAGGCCTTGCTGCGCTGCTGGTCGAAGGTCCACACGGTGGCGATGCCCAAGCCTTGGATCATGACTCCGCACTCCTGTCGGGTGAGGCTGCTTCCTGTTGGCCACCGTCACCGTAGGCAGGGCCGGCATCGCGGCGCTTCTTCAAAGTTGCGGTGGGGAAACCGCCGGCCCAGAGCATCGCGTAACACCCGGGGATGAGCGCGGCCCCACGCCCCACATGCTTGGCCCGGTACTCACTCGGCGTCAGCCCGGTCCGCGCCTTGAACCGCGCCGAAAAGGTCCCGAGGCTGCTGAACCCGACCAGATGGCAGATCTCCGTGACCGACAGATCGGCGCTACGGAGCATCTCCTCGGCCCGCTCGATCCGCCGATGCGTCAGATACTGCCCGGGCGTCTCCCCGTACGCCTCCTTGAAGGCCCGGATGAAGTGGTACCGCGAATACCCGGCATGCGCGGCCACCACGCCCAGATCGAGCTCCGGCTCGGCCCAGTCGCGATCCATGGCGTCCTTGGCAAGACGCAACTGCCGCATTTTGTCCATGCCCCCGATGGTGGCACGCGGCACTGACATCGACACCGGGCCGCTGAATCCGACGGCGCCGGGGGCCGGCACCCCTCAACCGCGGGCCGACAAAATCCAGCCCGTCCGGCACCCCTCAACCCAGGCCGACAAATCCAGCCCGTCCGGCACCCCTCAACCCAGGCCGACAAAATCCAGCCCGTCCGGCGTTTGAGGACGAGGCCCCTTCAGGGCCGATGGGGGTCTGGGGGCGCAGCCCCCAGCAACGGACCCGCAGCCAAACGCACAACCCAACACCCGCCCCGCCCCGGCACCCCCACACACACAAAGAAGGCCCCCCGGGGCGGACACCAACCGGGGGACCTTCAGCTCACTGTCGGCGAATCACACGGCCTCGACGATCGACGCCGGCGCCACCGCTCCCGCTTCCTCGCCAGGCTTAGACGCAGTCGGCCCCGCCCCCTTCAGCGGAACCTCCTTCACGAACACCGCGGCCACCAACGCGACGACAGCGACGACCGCCCCCAGCAGGAACGCGGAGTGGATACCCGCAGACACCGCGTGCTGGTACGCCTCCCGCGCCACCGCCGGCAACTTCGCCAGACTCGCCGCGTTCAGCGTCGCGGACTGCTCGGTCACCTTGGACCCCAGCGCCCCCGCCCGCTCGGTCATGACGTCCTGCACCCGGTTGTTGAACAGCGCCCCCATGATGGCGACACCGAACGACGAACCGAGCGTCCGGGACAGGGTGCTCGTGGAGGACGCGACCCCCATGTCCTTCATCTGCACACTGTTCTGCGCGACCAGCATGGTGATCTGCATCAGGCAGCCCATCCCGAGCCCGACGACGGCCATGAACACACCGGACATGAACCGGGTCGTATCGGTGTCCATGGTCGACAGCAGATACAGCCCGACGACCATCAGCACACTGCCGACGACCGGAAACACCTTGTACTTACCGGTGTTGGTGGTCACCCGCCCCGCGACCATCGAGGTCACGAGCATCGCCCCGAGCATCGGCAGAAGCAGCAGCCCGGAGTTCGTAGCGGACGCGCCCTGCACGGACTGCTGGTACAGCGGCAGGAACAGCGTCGCCCCGAACATCACGAACCCGGTGATGAAGCCGATGATGGCCATCAGGGTGAAGTTCCGGCTGCGGAAGATGTGCAGCGGTACGACCGGTTCGGCCGCCTTGGTCTGCCAGAACACGAACCCGACGAGCGCGGCCACACCGAGCCCGATCAGTTCCATGATCCGCGCGGACGTCCAGTCGTACTGCGAACCGCCCCACGTGGTGACGAGCACGATCGAGGTGATGCCCACGGTCAGCAGCCCGGCACCCAGGTAGTCGATCCGCGCCTGCGACCGCTTCTTCGGGAGGTGCAGTACGGCACTGATCGCGGCGAGCGCGATGACGCCGAGCGGCAGGTTGATGTAGAAGGACCAGCGCCAGCCCCAGTTGTCGGTGATGGTGCCGCCGACCAGCGGTCCGCCGATCATCGCGAGCGCCATGACGCCGGCCATCATGCCCTGGTACTTGCCCCGCTCACGCGGCGGGATGAGGTCGCCGATGATCGCCATGACGCCGACCATCAGACCACCGGCACCGAGACCCTGGATGGCCCGGAAACCGATCAACTGCCCCATGTCCTGCGCCATACCGCTCAGCGCGGAACCGGCCAGGAAGATCACGATCGAGGTCATGAAGGCGCCCTTGCGCCCGTACATGTCACCGAGCTTGCCCCACAGCGGGGTCGAGCTGGCCGTGGCGAGCGTGTACGCGGTGACGACCCACGACAAGTGCTCCAGCCCGCCCAGCTCACCGACGATCGTCGGCATCGCCGTACCCACGATCATGTTGTCGAGCATCGCGAGCATCATCGTGATCATCAGCGCGAGCAGGACCACCCGCACGCTCCTCGGCTGTTTGCCGTCCACCTCCGGCCCGGGCGCCCCTGGCCCGGTCTCGGCCGTCTGTGTGTCCGCCATCTTTCCCACTCCCCTTGATACCGCTGATACCGCTACCGTCCGGCTACTTACTTGCCGCCCGGCTAGTTGACTACACTCAGGGAAAGTAGACCCGTAACTAGCCGGGCGTCAAGTAAGTTTGCTGGAGCATGAGACGAATGGGCGGCACCATGGACGGCACCAAGCGGCAACGTCGCGGAGACACCCGCCAGCGCATCCAGGACGTGGCGCTCGAACTCTTCGCCGAGCAGGGCTACGAGAAGACCTCGCTGCGCGAGATCGCCGAGCACCTGGACGTCACGAAGGCGGCGCTCTACTACCACTTCAAGACCAAGGAAGAGATCCTCGTCGGCATCTTCGAGGACCTGACCCGGCCGATCGAGGAACTGATCGAGTGGGGCCGCGGCCAGCCGCACACCCTGGCGACCAAGCAGGAGATCGTACGGCGCTACAGCGACGCGCTCGACGGCGCGACCCCGCTGTTCCGCTTCATGCAGGAGAACCAGGCGACGGTACGGGACCTGCGCATCGGCGAGCGCTTCAAGGAGCGGATGCGCGGCCTCCGGGAGATCATGATCGACCCCGACGCGAGCTTGGTCGACCAGGTCCGCTCCCTCAGCGCGATCTTCACGCTGCACGCCGGCATGTTCGCGGTGCACGACCTCGAAGGCGACCCCGAGGAGAAGCACAAGGCCGTCCTGGAGGTCGCCACCGACATGATCACGCAGGCCCACGCGGGCACGAAGCCCACTCGGGACGGGTCCTAGACGGAGACACCCTTGCCGCGCAGGAACGAGACCGGGTCTATCGCCGAGCCGTAGTTGGCGGTCGTACGGATCTCGAAGTGCAGGTGGGGGCCGCTGGAGTTGCCGGTGCTGCCGGAGAGCGCGATGTGCTGACCGGTGCTGACGACCTGGCCGACCTTCACGTCGATGCGCGAGAGGTGGGCGTACTGGGAGTACGTGCCGTTGCCGTGCTTGATGACGATGGCGTTGCCGTACGCAGCACCGTCACCGGCGCCGTTGCCGCCGGCCTTGACGACGGTCCCGCCGTGCGCGGCCATGACGTTGGTGCCGCTGGCCACGGCGAAGTCCTGCCCGCTGTGCGTGGACTGCCACATGCTGCCGGCCTGCGCGAAGCTCGCGGACAGCGTGTACTTCTTCACCGGGTCGACCCAGGAGGCGGCGACCTTCGCGCTGACGGACTTCGGCGCGACGGTCGAGGAGGCGGCGCTGGCGACCCCGGTCCCCAGCACGGCGGTGGCCCCCAGTCCGACGGCCAGGACGGCCACCCGGGTGCGGAGCGAAGACGTACGGGAAGAACGGGACGTGGCGCGCTGGAACATCGAAACCTCACGGGGGACGGGGACAGAAAAACCACCCGGCACACAGACGGCCGCCGGATGGCACGTTCATTGGTAACCCCGGACCCCCAGGACCCCCAAACCCCTCTTCTACGACGGAAGCTAGTACTTCACCACAAAACTTCCAACTTCTTGACAGAGCGCCCACACATCCCGATTCAGTCCCCTGGAGGGCGAAATCGGTCATTCGGTTCCATGAATCTCAAGAAAAAAGTCCCTTTTGCCGCGATCGGGGCGAGCGACTATCTCCCCTAGTAGGGCCCGAATCGCCTGTGCGGCTTGTCACCGGCGGAGGCGGCCGCCGGGCGCGGAAATGTGGCGCAGACCTCTATACACCTACCGTTCAGTAACCTTACGGTTCCCCTCACGCCACCCGCGCCCGCGACCATGCCTTCTGCACCACCCCGGCAGCGCACAGACGTGAGAGGAACCCCCACCCCCATGACGAGACGACGCCCCTGGGCTCGCCGTACCGCCATAGTCGCCGTGACCGCGGCCGCCCTCGCGACGCTGACGGTCCCCGCGGAGGCCGCGACGGCGACAAGCACCGCCACGGTGGACTACGCCACCTGGCAGACCGACTGCCAGACGGTGATGAACCAGGCCCTGCCCTACCTCAAGCAGCGCATCGCGGCCACGAAGCCCGGTGAGAAGCAGGCAATCGTCTTCGACATCGACAACACCACCCTGGAGACGGACTTCGGCTTCAGCTGGCCGCAGCCGGCCAACAAGCCGGTCCTCGCGGTCGCCAAGTACGCCCAGGAGCACGGCGTTTCGCTGTTCTTCGTCACGGCCCGCCCCGGCATCATCTACCTGCCGACCGAGTACAACCTCGAACACGACGGCTACGACGTCGGCGGCCTCTACGTCCGCGGCCTCTTCGACCTCTTCAAGGACGTCGCCGACTACAAGACGGCCCAGCGCACCGCGATCGAGAACAAGGGCTACACGATCATCGCGAACATCGGCAACAGCGCCACCGACCTGTCGGGCGGCCACGCCGAGAAGACCTTCAAACTGCCGGACTACGACGGCCAGTTGTCGTAAGCCGTTAGGCTCCGTCCGTTCGCGCGACGACGGGGGTGGGGCGGCGGATGGAGCCCGCGGTACTCGGTGGCAAGCTGGCGTCAGGCCTGATCACACCGCTGCTGAAGAAGCTGTTCGTACCCGACGCCCCCGGCGCGGGCCTGGTCGACAGACCGGTCCGCCTCTCCTCCCTCGTCTCCTTCAAGGGCGAGAAACGCACCCTGACGGAGAAGGACGTCCACAAGCTCGCCGCCCACCTGGTCGCGCGGGCGGTGGACTCCCCCGGCGAAGCGCCCTTCCCCCTCGACGAACAGCCCGCGGTGGCCGACGCGTTGGCCCGTCGCCTACTGGCCCTCGGCGACCTGGACATGGACGACGTCCAGGCCGTACGACTCGGACACCGCGACCTGGCAAGGCAGTTGGAGGACGGCGCCCCGGCCCCCGCCGGACTCTCCACCGACGCCCGCTACTTCCTCGGCAACGCCACCGAGTGGGCCTGCCTCCAGATCCTGGAATTCTTCACCCGCAGGTCCACGTTCGTGGCCCGCACGCTGGTGGAACAGACCCGGACGCAAGCCGAACTGATCGCCCGCGTCGACGAGTTGATCGCCCGCAGCCCACGCCCTGGTTCCCAGGACCGCACCTTCGAACGCCGTTATCTTCCCTACATCGCCGAACGCCACAACCACATCACCATCTACGGCATCGACCTGCGCGACTCCCCGGACCGCTGGCCCCTCGAAGTCGCGTACCTGAGCCTGGAGGCGACGGCAACAGAGGAACGCCGCCTCCCCGACGAACACCCCGGCGCCGCCTTCAGCGTCCAACTCCCCGCCGAGGAAGCCCTGTCGACGCACGACCGCGTCCTGCTGCGCGGCGACGCGGGTTCCGGCAAGACGACGCTGGTGCAGTGGCTGGCGGTGACGGCGGCGAGGGACGGCGACCGCATCCCGTACGTCCTCCCCCTGCGCACCCTGATCCGAGCCGGCCAACTCCCGTCCCCCGCAGCGTTCCTGTCCTCCACCGGCTGTCCCCACACCCCACCCGAGGGCTGGACGGAACGCGTCCTGATCGCCGGCCGCGCCCTGGTCCTCGTCGACGGCCTGGACGAGATCCCGTCCGCCGACCGCCACCGCACCCGCGACTGGCTCCAGTCCCTGATCCAAGCCTTCCCAGGAAACCACTGGCTCCTGACCTCCCGACCCACGGCGGTACGCCCCGATTGGCTGGCCGGGGAGGGCTTCCGCGAACTGACCCTGACCCCCATGCGCCGCCCCGAGGTGAAGACCTTCGTCGAGCGCTGGCACACGGCGGCACAGGCCCCGGAGTACGAGGGCCCACTCCTGGACTCCCTGCGCACGAAACGGGACTTGGCACGGCTCGCCACCAACCCCCTGATGTGCGGCCTGATCTGCGCCCTCCACCGCGAACGCCGGGGCTATCTCCCCACGGGCCGCAAGGAGTTGTACGACGCCGCCCTGACGATGCTGCTGGCCCGCCGGGACCGGGAGCGGGGCATGGGTGCGCTGGAGGGAGCGGAACTGGGCGAGGAGGCCAAGCTGGAGATCCTCCAACGGCTCGCGTACGCACTGGTGTTGAGCGGCCGTACAGAGATGGACCGGGAGACGGCGGAGGGAATCGTTGAACGATGCCTGCCCGCGGTCGCGGGGCAGGGCGACGCCGGAACGGTACTCCGAGACCTGCTGCTGCGAAGCGGCCTGCTCCGCCAACCCGCCGACGGCATCGTCGACTTCGTCCACCGCACCTTCCAGGACTACCTCGGCGCGCGCTACGCGGTCGAGGAGGGCCACCTGGACGTCCTCACCAGCCACGCGGGCGACACCCAGTGGGAGGACGTCATCCGCTTGGCCGTGGCCCACGCCCGGCCGCGCGAACGGGTCGTACTCCTACGGCAGTTGCTGGCCCGGGACGAACCCCGGCTGACGTTGCTCGCACTGGCGTGTCTGGAGCATGCGACGGCTTTGGATCCGGGGGTGCGGGCGGAGGTCGAGGAGCGGGCGGGCGCGCTGATCCCGCCGCGTACGACGGAGGACGCGCTCGCGTTGGCGGACGCGGGACCGCTGGTCCTGGAACTGCTGCCGGCGCCGGACGGGCTGACCGACGAGGAGGCGAGGGCGGTCGCGGTCACCGCCTCGGTGCTGGGCACGGGAGAGCCCGATGGCGCACTGGCGGTCCTGCGCCGCTTCCGCGGGCACCCGTCCCTCGGCGTACGACGTCAACTCGCGGGCACGTGGGACCGGTTCGACGCCCGGGAGTACGCGGTCGAGGTGCTCGACCGGCTGCGCCGCGACGACGACCTCTTCCTGCGCTGCTCGACCCGGGAACAGTTGGAGGCGCTGCGGCTGATGCGGCCCTGGCACGGGCTGACGATCGAGGGTTCGGTCTCGCCGGCCGAGATCATCGACGCCGTCGGCGATCCGGACGCGGTCACTGTCCTGGGTCTTGAGCGGAACCTCGGTCTCCAGGTCCTGGACGGACTGCTGGCCTTCCGGTCCCTGAACACACTGCTGCTTCAGGACTGCCCTGTTGTCCGGTCCCTCGATCCGCTGTCCGAACTGCCCCTCACCGAGCTGACGTTCAACGGCATCCTCGAAGCGGCGGGCCTGCGGAACCTGCGCGGACTCACCCGCCTCTCCCTGGACCAGGTGCTCCCGAGCCCGCACCTGCGCGCCCACCTGCCGCTGGACGCGCGTCTGGAGTACCTGCACCTGGGCCGGTACACGCTCGCTTCCACGGACCTGAGCGATCTGGATCAGTGGTCGACCCTCACCACGCTCAGCCTCGGCCGGCCGGACGGCGCCATGACGGCCGGGGACTGGCAGCACGTGGGCCGGCTGCCCGCCCTGCGGAACCTCGTTCTGAACACCTCCCTCGACCGCTACGCCGTGGAGGAGATGCCGGTCATCCCCTCCGTCGAGACCCTCCGCCTGCCCGCCCAGGACGCCACCTGGGACCAGCTGCGCACCTTGGCCTCCCGCCTCCCCGGCCTGCGCACGGTGATCTTCAAGACGTACGGCCTGAAGATCCCCCTCGACAGCTACGCCGCGCTCTTCCGCGCCGCCGAAGTGACCGACGACCGCCGCTGACTCCTGCCCCGAATACGCGAAAGGGGCCGGTGCCAAAAGGCACCGACCCCTTTCATAGCCGTAAAGCCCAAACCCCTGAGCCTTACGCCTCCTTGCTCAAATTCGGACCCGCGCCACCAGCCGCAGCATCCTCGATCGGCGGCACATCGGGAAGCGCCGACTTCTCCTCACCCCGGAAGGTGAAGGTCTTCGCGTCGCCCTCGCCCTCGACATCCACGACCACGATGTGACCGGGACGCAGCTCGCCGAAGAGGATCTTCTCCGAGAGCGTGTCCTCGATCTCGCGCTGGATCGTGCGCCGCAGCGGACGCGCGCCCAGCACCGGGTCGTAACCCTTCTTGGAGAGGAGCTCCTTCGCGGCCTGGGAGAGCTCGATGCCCATGTCCCGGTCCTTGAGGCGCTCGTCCACCTTGCCGACCATCAGGTCGACGATCTGGAGGATGTCGTCCTGGGTGAGCTGCGGGAAGACGACGACGTCGTCGACACGGTTGAGGAACTCGGGGCGGAAGTGCTGCTTGAGCTCGTCCGAGACCTTGTTCTTCATGCGCTCGTAGTTGGACTTCGTGTCACCCGTGGCCGCGAAGCCCAGGTTGAAGCCCTTCGAGATGTCACGGGTTCCAAGGTTGGTCGTCATGATGATGACCGTGTTCTTGAAGTCCACGACCCGGCCCTGGGAGTCGGTCAGGCGACCGTCCTCCAGGATCTGCAGAAGGCTGTTGAAGATGTCCGGGTGGGCCTTCTCGACCTCGTCGAAGAGGACGACCGAGAACGGCTTGCGACGGACCTTCTCCGTGAGCTGGCCGCCCTCTTCGTAGCCCACGTAACCGGGGGGCGAACCGAAGAGCCGCGACACCGTGTGCTTCTCGCTGAACTCCGACATGTCGAGGGAGATCAGCGCGTCCTCGTCACCGAAGAGGAACTCCGCGAGCGCCTTGGACAGCTCGGTCTTACCGACACCGGACGGACCGGCGAAGATGAACGAACCACCGGGACGCTTCGGGTCCTTGAGGCCCGCACGCGTACGACGGATCGCCTTCGAGAGCGCCTTGACGGCGTCCTTCTGGCCGATGACCCGCTTGTGGAGCTCGTCCTCCATGCGGAGGAGACGGCTGGACTCCTCTTCCGTGAGCTTGAAGACCGGAATGCCGGTGGCGGTCGCGAGGACCTCGGCGATCAGCTCGCCGTCGACCTCGGCCACGACGTCCATGTCGCCGGCCTTCCACTCCTTCTCCCGCTTGGCCTTGGCGGCCAGGAGCTGCTTCTCCTTGTCGCGCAGGGAGGCGGCCTTCTCGAAGTCCTGCGAGTCGATCGCGGACTCCTTGTCGCGGCGGACGCCGGCGATCTTCTCGTCGAACTCGCGCAGGTCCGGCGGCGCGGTCATCCGGCGGATGCGCATCCGGGAGCCGGCCTCGTCGATCAGGTCGATCGCCTTGTCCGGCAGGAAGCGGTCCGAGATGTACCGGTCGGCCAGCGTGGCGGCCTGTACGAGCGCCTCGTCCGTGATGGAGACACGGTGGTGCGCCTCGTAGCGGTCGCGCAGACCCTTGAGGATCTCGATGGTGTGCGGCAGGGACGGTTCCGCGACCTGGATGGGCTGGAAGCGGCGCTCGAGGGCCGCGTCCTTCTCCAGGTGCTTGCGGTACTCGTCCAGCGTCGTGGCGCCGATGGTCTGCAGCTCACCGCGGGCCAGCATCGGCTTCAGGATCGAAGCGGCGTCGATGGCGCCCTCGGCGGCACCCGCACCGACCAGCGTGTGCAGCTCGTCGATGAACAGGATGATGTCGCCGCGGGTGCGGATCTCCTTGAGGACCTTCTTCAGGCGCTCCTCGAAGTCACCGCGGTAGCGGGAGCCGGCGACCAGCGCGCCGAGGTCCAGGGTGTAGAGGTGCTTGTCCTTGAGGGTCTCGGGCACCTCGCCCTTGACGATGGCCTGGGCGAGGCCCTCGACGACGGCGGTCTTGCCGACGCCGGGCTCACCGATCAGGACCGGGTTGTTCTTCGTACGGCGGGACAGCACCTGCATGACCCGCTCGATCTCCTTCTCGCGCCCGATGACCGGGTCGAGCTTGGACTCACGAGCGGCCTGGGTGAGGTTCCGGCCGAACTGGTCGAGGACCAGGGACGTCGAGGGGGTGCCCTCCGCAGGGCCGCCGGCGGTGGCGGTCTCCTTGCCCTGGTAACCGGAGAGCAGCTGGATCACCTGCTGCCGCACACGGTTGAGATCAGCGCCCAGCTTGACCAGGACCTGGGCGGCGACGCCCTCGCCCTCACGGATCAGGCCGAGCAGGATGTGCTCCGTGCCGATGTAGTTGTGGCCCAGCTGAAGGGCCTCGCGGAGCGACAGCTCCAGGACCTTCTTGGCACGGGGAGTGAAGGGGATGTGACCGGACGGTGCCTGCTGGCCCTGTCCGATGATCTCCTCAACCTGCTGGCGGACCGCCTCAAGCGAAATGCCGAGGCTCTCCAGGGCCTTTGCGGCGACACCCTCACCCTCGTGGATCAGGCCCAGGAGGATGTGCTCGGTGCCGATGTAGTTGTGGTTGAGCATCCGGGCTTCTTCCTGAGCCAGGACGACAACCCGCCGCGCGCGGTCGGTGAACCTCTCGAACATCGTTAATCGCTCCTCAGAGCGGTCAGGCAGTAAGGGGACGCTCCCCTCCCTGTCCTTCCGCAGCTTAGTCCCGCAAGCGGGGACCGCTCATTCCAACTGCCGACACCGGACCGAGAACCAACACTGCCTCCTGAACCGTAACGCCGACATCTGCTCCAACCTGATGGTGCGAGACGATGTTCCCGCAGGCCAGGCAGTTACCCTCACCATGAGTACGCCGATGGCGAACGTGAGACGCCCTTTTCTGCGTGTCGCCCCCTCCCACTAGGGATTGTCTTACCCGCACGGACTGACACTCCATGCCGTTCGCACCGGTTCCCTCCGCTACGGGCGAACAACCTTGCGCCGCGCCGCACCCCCGAACGCCCCCGCAACCCGCACCCAGCGCATTCGTTGGACCACCCAGCGTAACTCCCGGCCCGCTTCAGCGGTTGCTCTTGGCATGGTTCGCACAGTCCCCCCTCTCAGCACGGTCCCGCTCCCCCGCCGCCCGCTCGGTCCGGACGACCGGCGGCGGAACTGGTACGAGAACGAACTGGGGTGGCGCACGGTGCCCGGAGAGCCGCTACGGCTCGTCACGGGCCTGCGTTTCGACGTCCTGGACGTGCCGGTCGAGGCCGGTGCCGCGGCACTGTGGCGGCTGGGTCCGGATTCTCCGGTGGCCGTGCAGGGCGACCGGATGCGGCTGCTGGTGGCCGCGGGCAGCGCGGAGGAGCTCCCGGGGCTGCTGGACTGGCTGGAGTGGGGCGCTCTGGCGCCGGCGCTGGATCTGGTGGCGCTGGGCGCGGACGGGCTCATGGAGGCGCCGTCGCTCCCCGGGGCGAGGCCCGCAGGGGGACCGCTGTCCGGCGCGGGGACCTCCCAGGGGCAGCCGCTCCCCGCGAACCGCCCGGGTCCCTTGCAGGGGGCCGCCGTATGGCTGCGACCCCCCGAGCCGGGGTGCGAGGTCGAGGCCTCGCTGCCGACAATGCCGGCCGTGGGGGGCGTCGGTCACGCCCCTGATCTCGTACGACTTGTGGACACGGTGGCCACACAGTGCCACCGGGTACGGCTGCGGCGCTCGTGCGCTCAGCCGTTGGCCTTCTCGTAGGCCTCGCGAATGGCCGCGGGAACACGGCCGCGGTCGTTCACGTCGTGGCCGTTCTCCTTGGCCCACGCGCGAATCTGCGCGGTGTCCTGGCTGCCACCGGTCGCGGCGCGTGCCTTTCCGCGGCCACCCGAAGCGCGGCCACCGGTACGGCGCCCGCCCTTCACGTAAGCGTCGAGAAGTCCACGGAGCTTGTCCGCATTCGCGGTGGTGAGATCGATCTCGTACGTCTTGCCGTCCAGCGCGAACGTCACCGTCTCGTCCGCCTCGCCGCCGTCGAGGTCATCGACAAGAAGGACCTGAACCTTCTGTGCCACCGGATTTCCTTTCATCGATTACTTGCGGGTCTGGGGTCTGCGGCGTCCGCCGTTTCGCCGTCCCCTGTTATATGCAGTACTGCACTACGTCGGAAAGCAAACCGCTTTTGCTGGAAAAACACAAACCCCTGGGAGAGACCGAGCGACCTCCCCCGCCCAGAAAGATGCGCGTTTCGGACATAGGGAACCTGGGCAGGGCGACCCGGCCGAATTGGGGGCCGCGATCACAGATGCAGAAGCATCCGGCTGTTGCCCAAGGTGTTCGGTTTCACTCGTTCGAGACCGAGGAACTCCGCCACGCCCTCGTCATAGGAACGCAACAGCTCCGCGTAGACATCGGTGTCAACGGGTGTCTCACCGATCTCCACGAAGCCGTGCTTCGAGAAGAAGTCCACTTCGAAGGTGAGACAGAAAACGCGACGAACGCCTAGCCAGCGAGCCGTGTGCAGCAACTTCTCCAGCAACTGATGGCCCACACCGGCCCCCTTCAAGCCGGGCTTCACCGCGAGAGTGCGGACTTCCGCGAGGTCTTCCCACATGACATGCAGTGCCCCGCAGCCGACGACCTCGGCGTTGTCGTCCCGTTCGGCGACCCAGAACTCCTGGATGTCCTCGTAAAGAGTCACCGTCGCTTTGTCGAGCAGGATGCGACCGCGGACGTAGGCGTCAAGGAGTCGGCGCACCGCCTCGACATCACCGGTCCTGGCCCGCCGGACGGTGATGGCTTTCGCGGTGACTTCGGGGTGCTCTGCTGACATGAGCGGACGCTATCGCCCGCCCCTGGAGGGCGTGGAGCCGGGGTTCTGGACGCCATCCGCGGGTTCGGGTGTTTCCGGTCCCTGGACGATGCGTACGGCGCTGCGGAGGGCCTCACGCTGTTCGTCGCTCATCATCCCGAAGAAGGCGACGAGAGCGGCGGCGGGGTTGTCGCTCTGGGACCAGGCGTCGTTCATCAGGGCGGCGGAGTAGGCGGCCCGTGTGGAGACCGCCTCATATCGATAGGCCCGGCCTTCCGCCTCACGGCGCACCCAGCCCTTCTGATGGAGATTGTCCAAAACGGTCATCACCGTGGTGTACGCGATCGACCGTTCCTGCTGAAGGTCTTCCAGGACTTCTCGAACGGTCACCGGGCGGTTCCACTTCCACACCCGCGTCATGACCGAGTCTTCGAGTTCTCCCAATGGGCGAGGCACAGCTCAGAACCATAGTGGAAAAGGAACAAAAAGGGCGTACGACTCGGAAAGCACGCGTGCGCGTGCGGGAGTCGTACGCCCTTGAAGGCGCCGCGGAAAACGGAGGGTTCAGGCGTCGGCGGCCGAAGAGGCCTGGCGGGCGCTCTCCGCGCGCGCGATGGCGGCGTCGACGGCCGCGTCCTCCTTGGCCTTCATGGCCCCGCCCTGGGTCTTCACGATGACCCGGATCAGTCCGATGAAGAACACGGCCATGACGACCGGGGGCACGAGCGCGGAGACATAGTCCATGCCCTCCAGAGTAGCCACGGCTCCCCAGGAGGACGGGGCGGGGTCGGTTCAGCCGGCGGCGAGTTGCTGCGACGGGTTCGCGGGAGGTGGTGCCGGTTTGCGCCGGGGGAAGACCTCGCCGGGGGTGGGGATGGGCCGGGACGGCTTCGGCGCCGAGGGCGCGGGCGTCGGCGCGGGCCGTTCGCCCGGCCGCTCCACGGGCTTGCGTACGGGCTCCTTGGCGTCCTCCCCGACCGGTTCGCCGTCGGCCGCGCGATAGCCGCCGGAGCGGCCTCCAGGGAGCGCCAGGAGGCGGGTGCGCGAGGCGGGGACGGTCGGGGCGGTGGCCCTGGCGGTCGTACGACGGGCGAGACGCGCGCGTACGTCCTGTTCGGCGAGGGTGAGACAGCGGTCCAGGAGGGCTGCGGCGGAGGGGTTCCCACGCAGCGCTCTCAGCGCGGAGAGGTCGTCGACGTCCGGGCGGTACCCGGCGCCGAGCGCCTCCTCCAGGAGGGTGAGGTAGCCGGCGGTGGTGCCGGGCAGGGCGGCGCGGTACCGGGCGAGGTCGGCGACCAGGAAGGCGCGCAGCCGGACTCCCTCGTGTACCGCCTCGTCGAGCGATTCGGCGAGCCGGAGACAGTCCTGGACGTCCTCGGCCGAGGCGGTTCTGGGCTGGAGGGCGAGGGCGAGAGCGCGACGGAGCACACGCAGCTCCTCCGCACCGAACGCCATGCCGCCGCGGGATCCGTATGGCGTGGGCATGGGGCGACGATACGCGCTAATCAGACAAATTCGACATAGGGGGCGGGTGTGGCGCGGGGTTTTCGCCGGACGGCGGGGGTGCGCGCCGGGGGCGATCACGGGGTGCGGGTCGGCGGAGGGGGCGAGGCCACGCGCGCGGGGTCACCTCGTTGAGGCACTTGCCGGTCCGGGGTGTCGGTCGGCAGCACCACGCGCGCGGGTCACACCGAGACGCTCGTGAGACGACCGAGCAGCCCCCTGTGCGCCCCGCGCGCGTGATCACATCCACGAGACGTTCCGCTCGTACACCAGCCGCAGGCCGATCAGCGTCAGCCAGGGCTCGTGCTCGTCGATCACCGAGGCCTCGCCCAGGACCATCGGGGCGAGGCCGCCGGTCGCGATGACGGTGACGTCCTCGGGGTCGTCGGCCAACTCCTTGACCATGCGGTTGACGACGCCGTCGACCTGGCCGGCGAAGCCGTAGACGATGCCGGACTGCATGGCCTCGACGGTGTTCTTGCCGATCACGCTGCGCGGCCTGGCCACCTCGATCTTGCGGAGCTGGGCGCCCTTGACGCCCAGGGCCTCGACCGAGATCTCGATGCCGGGGGAGATGACACCGCCGATGTACTCCCCGCGCGCGGAGACCGCGTCGAAGGTGGTCGCCGTACCGAAGTCGACGACGATCGCCGGACCTCCGTAGAGCTCGACCGCGGCGACCGCGTTGATGATGCGGTCCGCGCCGACCTCCTTGGGGTTGTCGGTGAGGATCGGGACGCCGGTCTTGACGCCCGGTTCGACGAGGACGGCGGGCACGTCGCCGTAGTAGCGGCGGGTGACCTCGCGCAGTTCGTGCAGGACGGACGGGACGGTGGCGCAGATCGCGATGCCGTCGATGCCGTCGCCCAGCTCCTCTCCGAGGAGCGGGTGCATGCCCATCAGGCCCTGGAGGAGGACGGCGAGTTCGTCGGCGGTACGGCGCGCGTCCGTGGAGATGCGCCAGTGCTCGATGATCTCCTCGCCGTCGAACAGGCCCAGGACGGTGTGCGTGTTGCCCACGTCGATCGTGAGGAGCATGACTACTGCGCCTCGCGGAGGTCGAGGCCGATGTCCAGGATCGGCGCGGAGTGGGTCAGGGCCCCTACGGCGAGGTAGTCCACCCCGGTGTCGGCGTACGCCTTGGCGTTGTCCAGGGTGAGCCGCCCCGAGGCCTCCAGTGCGGCGCGGCCGGCGACGATGCCGACGGCCTCCGCGCACTCGTCGGGCGTGAAGTTGTCCAGCAGGATCAGGTCGGCGCCGGCGGCCAGGACGTCGCGGAGCTGGTGCAGGGTGTCGACCTCGACCTCGATCGGCACGTCCGGGAAGGCCTCCCGTACGGCCTCGAAGGCCTGGGCGACGCCGCCCGCGGCGACCACGTGGTTGTCCTTGACGAGGGCCGCGTCCGAGAGGGACATGCGGTGGTTGACCCCGCCGCCGCTCCGGACCGCGTACTTCTCCAGGGAGCGCAGTCCCGGCGTCGTCTTGCGGGTGTCGCGGACCTTCGCCTTCGTGCCCTCCAGGGCGTCGGCCCACGCGCGCGTGGCGGTCGCGATGCCGGACATGCGGCACAGGATGTTGAGCGCGCTGCGCTCGGCGGTCAGGAGGTCGCGCGTGCGCGTGGTGACCGACAGGAGCTTCTGTCCGGCCTCCACGCGGTCGCCGTCCTCCACGTGCCGCTCGACCTCGAACTCGTCGGTGCAGACCACGGAGACCACCGCTTCGGCGACCCTGAGGCCCGCCACGACACCGGCCTCGCGCGCGGTGAAGTCGGCGGTGGCGACGGCCTCTTCAGGGATGGTCGCCACGGTCGTCACGTCGACGCCGCCGGCCAGGTCCTCCTGGATGGCGACGTTGGCGATGTCCTCGACCTCCAGGGGGTCGAGTCCGGCGTCCGCCAGGAGCTCGGCGAGCGCGGGGTCGAGGCCGCACACTGCGTACTCTGCGGCCTCCGCGTCGGCGCCCGCGCCGCAGGCACAGTCGTCGCCGCAGCCACCGCTGTCGGCGAGGGGAAGGTCGTGGGTGCTCACTTCTGTCACTGCTCCTGGGGACGGTGCTGCCGGGTCGGGGGGAAGTCTGCGGTGTCCGTGGTGTCTACGGCCAGCGTGCGGTCCGGATTCAGCCGTACGACGATGTGGCGCCGCCACGCGGTGTCGTCGCGGTCGGCGTGGTCCTCGCGCCAGTGGCAGCCGCGGGTCTCCTCGCGCTGAGCCGCGGCGGTGACCAGGACGCGGGCCACGCACAGGAGGTTGGTGGCCTCCCAGGTGTCGACGCCGGGCTCGGCGGTCTTGCCGTTCTCGTCGAGGGCGTCGCGGGCGTCGGTGTGCAGCTGCTGGAGCTGTCCGGCGGCCTTGGCGAGGGACTCGGCGGAGCGCAGGACGCCCGCGCCCTCGGTCATGATCCGCTGGATCGCGAAGCGGGCCTCGGGGGCGAGCAGCGGGTGCGCGGGCTTCTGGGGGTGCGGGACCGGCTCGGGCACACGCGCGTGGAGCGCGTTCCCGGCCTGGTTCCCGGTGATGTCGGCGACGATCCGCTCGGCGTAGACGAGGCCTTCGAGGAGGGAGTTGGAGGCGAGCCGGTTAGCGCCGTGCACACCGGTGCAGGCGACCTCGCCGCACGCGTACAGCCCGGGGACGGTCGTGCGGCCCCGGGAGTCGGTGCGGACGCCGCCGGAGGCGTAGTGGGCGGCCGGGGCCACCGGGACGGGCTCGGTGACCGGGTCGATGCCGTGGCTGCGGCAGGCGGCGAGGATCGTCGGGAAGCGGTGCTCCCACATGTCGGCGCCGAAGTGCCGGGCGTCGAGGAACATGTGCTCGGCGTCCTGCTCCAGCATGCGCCGCGTGATGCCCTTGGCGACGATGTCCCGGGGCGCGAGCTCGGCGAGTTCGTGCTGGCCCACCATGAAGCGCACACCGTCGGCGTCGACCACATGGGCGCCCTCGCCGCGCACCGCCTCGGAGACGAGGGGCTGCTGGCCCTCCGCGTCCGCGCCGAGGAACAGCACGGTCGGGTGGAACTGCACGAACTCCAGGTCGGAGACCTCGGCACCCGCGCGGAGGGCGAGGGCGACCCCGTCGCCGGTCGACACGGACGGGTTGGTGGTCGCCGAGAAGACCTGCCCCATGCCGCCGGTCGCGAGGACCACGGCGGGCGCGTGCACGGCACCCACGCCGTCGTGCTGCCCCTCGCCCATGACGTGCAGGGTGACCCCCGCCGTACGCCCCTCGGCGTCCGTCAGGAGGTCCAGCACGAGCGCGTTCTCGATCGTGCGCAGGCCACGCGCGTGTACGGCCTCGACGAGCGCCCTGGAGACCTCCGCGCCGGTCGCGTCGCCGCCCGCGTGCGCGATCCGGCGCCGGTGGTGACCGCCCTCGCGGGCCAGCTCCAGTCCTCCTTCGGAGGACTCGTCGAAGTGGGCGCCGGTCTCGATGAGCCGCCGTACGGCGTCGGGGCCCTCGGTGACGAGGATCCGTACGGCCTCCTCGTCGCACAGGCCCGCCCCGGCGACCAGGGTGTCGTCCAAGTGCTGTTCGGGGGTGTCGCCCTCCCCGAGGGCGGCTGCGATGCCCCCCTGGGCCCAGCGGGTGGAGCCGTCGTCGAGGCGTGCCTTGGTGACGACGACCGTCCGCAGCCCGGCCGCCTCGCAGCGCAGGGCCGCGGTCAGGCCGGCCACTCCGGAGCCGACGACCACGACGTCCGCATCGATGGACCACCCTGGGGCGGGTGCGTGCAGTCGTATGCCTGTGCTGGTCACGAGGCGGCTCCGAGGGTTCCGAAAGCGAGTGGGATGTTGTCGATCAACCGGGTCGTCCCGACCCGGGCGGCGACGGCGAGGACGGCCTCCCCGATGAAGTCCTCGTCGACGTCCGTGAAGTCGGACGGGTCGACCAGGGCGAGGTAGTCCAGGACGAGCGGCGGGTCCAGGCGGGCCGCGTCGTCCAGGACCAGACGGGCGGCCGCGCGGACGGAGGCCGGGTTGCCGGGGCCGGGGGCCGCCTTGGCGACGGCGTGCGCGTCGGCCGCCGCGCGGGACTCCCCTATGGCGCTGAGCGCCTCGGCACGCGCGTGCGTGGCGGGCACCTCACGGGCCCGCGCGCGGAGCGCCTCCTGGGCGGCGTGCCGGTCGCGGCCGGCGAACAGGGCCTGGGAGAGGGCGAGCGCGGTACGCCGCTCCCGGGGGACAGATAGCGGTTGCGGCTGGACAGCGCCAGGCCGTCGGCCTCACGCACGGTCGGCACGCCGACGATCTCCATGCCGAAGTTCAGGTCGCGCACCATGCGGCGGATCAGGGCGAGCTGCTGGGCGTCCTTCTGGCCGAACAGGGCGGCGTCGGGGCGGGTGAGGTGCAGCAGTTTGGCGACGACGGTGAGCATGCCGTCGAAGTGGCCGGGGCGGACCGCGCCCTCCAGGCGTTCGCCCATGGGGCCCGCCGAGACGCGCACCTGGGGTTCGCCGCCGGGGTAGACCTCGTCCACGGAGGGCGCGAACACGACGTCGGCGCCCGCCAGTTCGGCGATCTTGAGGTCGGCGTCCAGGGTGCGCGGATAGCGGTCGAGGTCCTCGCCCTCGCCGAACTGCAGCGGGTTCACGAAGACGGTGACCACGACCTCGCCGTCCGGTCCGGCGATCTCACGGGCCGTGCGGACCAGGGTGGCGTGGCCCTCGTGCAGGGCGCCCATCGTCATCACGACGACGCGGCGGCCCGCACGCGTGCGTGCGTGGAGTTCGGCGGCGGTACGCAGCAGGGTGGCGGTCATCCGGCATCTCCCTCGGTGCCGTTGGCGAGCACCCCGAGGAGATCCTCGGCGAGCTCCGGCTTCAGCAGCCCGTGGGCCAGGGCCCGGTCGGCGGTCGCGCGGGCCATCGCCAGATAGCCGGCGACGGTCTGGGGCGCGTGCTTGCGCAACTCGGTGACATGCGCGGCGACCGTGCCCGCGTCCCCGCGCGCGACGGGGCCGGTGAGCGCCGCGTCGCCGGAGCGCAGGGCGTTGTCCAGGGCGGCGCCCAGCAGCGGGCCGAGCATCCGGTCGGGGGCCTCGACACCGGCCGTGCGCAGCAGCTCCATGGACTCGGCGACCAGGGTCACCAGGTGGTTGGCGCCCAGCGCGAGGGCCGCGTGGTAGAGCGGGCGGTTCTCCTCGGCGATCCACTCGGGCTCGCCGCCCATCTCGATCACCAGGGCCTCGGCGGCCAGCCGCAACTCCTCGGGCGCGGTGACCCCGAAGGAGCACCCGGCGAGCCGCTGGACGTCCACCGGAGTGCCCGTGAAGGTCATCGCGGGGTGCAGGGCCAGTGGCAGCGCGCCGACCCGCAGAGCGGGGTCCAGGACCTGCGCGCCGTACCGCCCGGAGGTGTGCACGAGCAGTTGTCCGGGGCGTACGGCCCCGGTCTCGGCGAGGCCCTCCACGAGCCCGGGCAGGGCGTCGTCCGGGACGGTCAACAGCACCAGGTCGGAGCGCTCCAGGACCTGCGCGGGCGTGACGACCGGCACGTCCGGCAGCATCAGCGCGGCCCGTCGCCTGGACGCGTCGGACACCCCGGAGACGGCCACCGGGCGGTGCCCGGCCAGCTGGAGCGAGGCGGCCAGCGCGGGGCCCACCCGGCCGGCGCCGACGACACCGACGGCGAGCCGCGCGGGGCGGTCCTTGGGCTCTGGCTGTTGGAATGTACTCACGCGACGGCGGCCTTCCCGTTCCAGTCCGCTCCGGGTACCGGACGATTTCTCGTCATGTTAACGCGATCGGTTCGAGGGGCGTCGGGTTGTCCACAGGCTGTGGGTTGTCACACAGCCGTGCCGTACGGGAAAGCCTGGGGAAATCCGGGTGCTTCCGCGGACCCGCGCCAGGCATCATCCGGAGCATGAGCGATACGGCGGAACAGGGCGAAGAGCAGGCGGAGCAGGGCGCGCAGGGAGTGGAGCCGGCGACCGAGGAGGAACGCGTCCTGGCGCGCCGCAAGCGGCGCCTCGACGCGAACCGGAACGCCGAGCGCGCCCTCGCCCGCCTCGGCTTCCTGGGCACACTCCGGGAACGGCTCACCTTCGTACAGGAGGCGGCCGAGCTGTACGACCTCGACGAGACGTCGGACATGTACGGCGGCGGCGTGGTCGAGACCCTGGAGAAGCGGGTCGCCGAACTGCTCGGCAAGGAGGCCGCGGCCTTCTTCCCCACCGGCACCATGGCCCAGCAGGTCGCCCTGCGCTGCTGGGCGGGCCGCACCGGCAACCCGACCGTCGCCCTGCACCCGCTCGCCCACCCCGAGGTGCACGAACGGGACGCGTTCAGCCAGGTCAGCGGGCTCCGCCCGGTCCACGTGACGAGCGAACCCCGGCAGCCGACCGCCGACGAGGTCCGCGACTTCCCGGAGCCCTTCGGGACGCTGATGCTCGAACTGCCCCTCCGGGACGCTGGTTTCGTGCTGCCCTCCTGGGAGGAGCTCTCCGCCGTCGTCGAGGCCGCGCGCGAACGCGACGCGGTGGTCCACTTCGACGGCGCCCGCCTGTGGGAGTCCGCCACCCACTTCGGCCGCCCGCTCGACGAGATCGCCGGCCTCGCCGACAGCGTCTACGTGTCGTTCTACAAGTCCCTCGAAGCCCTCGGCGGCGCCGCGATCGCCGGCCCGAAGACCCTCATCGACGAGGCGAAGACCTGGCGGCACCGGTACGGCGGCCAGATCTTCCAGCAGTTCCCCACCGCGCTGACGGCACTCGCGGGCCTGGACCGGGAACTCCCCCGACTCCCCGCGTACGTGGGCCACGCGCGCGTGGTCGCCGAGGCGCTGCGGGAGGGGTTCGCGGCGGCCGGGGTGCCCTGGATACGCGTCCACCCCGAGCAGCCGCACACGAACGAGTTCCAGGTCTGGCTGCCGTTCGATCCGGACGCCGTCTCGGAGGCCGCGATCCGGCAGGCCGAGCAGACGAAGACCGCCCTCTTCTCCAACCCCTGGGACGCGCGGGGCCCGGGCCTCGCGGTCACCGAGGTCTACGTACGCGCCGCCGCCCTGGAGTGGACGGCCGACGACGTGAAGGCGGCGGTCGCGGACTTCACGGCCCTGCTGAAGGAGGAGACCGGGAGCTGACGGACGTCAGCAGGCGGCACGCGCGCGCGGGCGCCGCCGCCGGTCCAGGGCCCGCCGCAGCCGGCCGTGGGCCGGGCGTCCGGCGACGACCGCGCGGAACAGCCGGTGGCCGCGCACCTCGCGGACCGTCCGCCAGTCGTGGGTGCCGGGCGGGGGCGGCGGGACCTCGCCGAGCCGCTGGGCGCGATGGACGTCGAGGAAGTACTGCTGGGTGATGCTCATGTCTCCAGGCTGCGCCGCCGCCCGGTGGCTGTCGCGCCGATTGACGGGCGCCGTCAAACGAGGGGGCGTTGTCAGTGGCGGGGTGCACGATTGAGGACATGAGCGTGCACATCGACATCACCGGGCTGCGGCAGGAGCGGATCACCTTCGCGCCCTCACCCCTGGGCGAGCTGTGCATGGCGCTGCACGCGATGTCCGAGCCGGGGCACCACCCCGGCCTCCAGGGCTGGGTCACCGGTGTCACCGCCCGGCTCGATCCGCATCTGGCCGACCGGATGTGCGAGGCGGACTTCCTGTGGAGGTCGACGTTCTCCGACCTGTTCCTGCCGTACGCGGGCATCCCGGGCCGCAGCACGCTCCCCGGGGCCACGCTCGCCGAGGAGCTGGACCTGCTGGACAAGCTGACGGACGAGCAATTCGTGGACGCCGCAATGGAGTTCACCACCTGCGCGATCTCCTACAGCACGGGCGGACCCGGCCCGCTCACCGACGCCGGGATCCGGCGCCGCGCCCTGGAGCAGGCGGCCGCGCGGGGTCCGCATCAACTGGCTTTCACCGAGCGGCTGTTGTCCGACCCGCCGCGGACCAGGGCATGGCTGCGGCAGTTCCTGGAGGACTGCGACGACGCGTTCTTCGCGGAGACCTGGTCCCGGACGCACCACCAGCTCGTGGCCGACGCCCGCCACAAGACGGACCTCCTGCGCCACAAGGGCCTCGCCGAGGCACTGATGTCGATGTCCTCCGCGGTGACCCTCGACGAGAGCGCCACCCGGATCACGGTCGACAAACTCGGCACCGGCCGCACCGCGACCCAGGACGGCGGCCTCCTCCTGGTGCCCACGGCCCTGGGCTGGCCGCACCTGACGGTCCTGTACCGGTACGGCTGGCAGCCCGTCGTGCACTACCCCGTGCACAGCACCCCGAAGATCGCCGCACCGACCTCCCTGGAGCAGCTGACCCTGCGGATGACCGCCCTGTCCCACCCGGTCCGTATGCGCCTGTGCCGCAGCCTGGCCCGCAGCGCGTTCACCACCAGCGAGCTGACCCAGGTGCACGGCATGACCGCCCCCGAGATATCCCGCCACCTCGGCGTCCTGAAGAAGGCCGGCCTGATCACCACCCGCCGCCGCGGCCGCTACGTCCTGCACCAGCTGGACGTCACGATGGTGGCCCGCCTGGGCAGCGACTTCCTGGAGGGCATCCTCAGGTAGCCCCCCCGGCAGCCGGGCTTCAGCCGTGCCCGCCGGCCCGGACCAGCCCCGTCTCATACGCCAGGACGACGACCTGCACCCGGTCCCGCAGGCCGAGCTTGGTCAGGATGCGGCCGACGTGGGTCTTCACGGTCGCCTCGGACAGCACCAGGCGGGCCGCGATCTCGCCGTTCGACAGGCCCTGGGCGACGAGGATCATGACCTCGCGCTCGCGCTCGGTGAGCCGCTCCAGCTCCTTGTGCTGGGGCTCCTTGCCGGTGGCGGGCAGCATCGGGGCGAAGCGGTCCAGGAGGCGGCGGGTCGTCGAGGGCGCCACCACGGCGTCCCCGCTGTGCACGGAGCGGATCGCGGTGAGGAGTTCGCCGGGCGGCACGTCCTTGAGCATGAAGCCGGAGGCACCGGCCTTCAGCCCGGAGAAGGCGTACTCGTCGAGGTCGAAGGTGGTCAGGATCAGCACCTTCGGCGGGTTCTCGCCCTGGCAGATGCGGCGGGTGGTCTCCACCCCGTCCAGCTTCGGCATACGGACGTCCATCAGCACCACGTCGACCGCGGTCGCGGCCAGCACCTGAAGGGCCTCGACGCCGTCGCCCGCTTCGGCGACGACCTCCATGTCCGGCTGGGCGGCGAGCACCATCCGGAACCCGGTGCGCAGCAGCACCTGGTCGTCGACGAGCATCACGCGGATCGCCATCGGGTCCTCTTCCGTTCCGTCAACAGGATCGTTCAACAATGGATTCAACAGGTCGTTCAACAATTCGTTACAGGTGTCACTGCTCGGCGTACGGCACCTCAATGCGCGGGTTTCAGCGGCAGCAGCGCGCTGATGCGGAAACCGCCGCCCGGCCGCGGTCCCGCGTCGAGCGTGCCCCCGACCATGCCCACCCGCTCACGCATACCGATCAGACCATGCCCCTGGCCGTCGGCGCCGCCCTCCTCGTACAGCTCGTGCGGGGCACCCTTGCCGTCGTCCTCGACGAGCAGTCCCAGTCCGTCGTCGAAGTAGACCAGCCGCACGCTGGCCCCCGTGTTCGGGCCGCCGTGCTTGCGGGTGTTGGTGAGCGCCTCCTGGACGATCCGGTACGCCGTCAGCTCGACGCCGCTCGGCAGCGGGCGCGGGGTGCCCTCGACCTTGAAGTCGACGGGCAGTCCGGACGTACGGCACTGCTCGACCAGGTCGTCGATCTGCTCGACGTCCGGCTGCGGCACGTACTCGCCGGCCTCCTTGTGCTCGCCGGTGCGCAGCACGCCCAGCAGGCGGCGCATCTCGGCGAGGGCCTGGCGACCGGTGGAGGAGATCGTCTCCAGCGCCTTCTTCGCCTGGTCCGGCGCGGAGTCGAGGACATAGGCGGCGCCGTCGGCCTGGACCACCATCACCGACACGTTGTGCGCGACCACGTCGTGCAGCTCGCGCGCGATCCGGGCGCGCTCGGCGGCGACCGCGACCTTCGCCTGCGCCTCGCGCTCCTTCTCCAGCCGGGCGGCGCGCTCCTCCAGCTGCGCGAAGTACGCGCGCCGGGTGCGCATCGAGTCGCCGAGCACCCAGGCCAGCGCGAACGGCACCGTCTGGAAGATCGCCAGCGCGACCAGCCCGGCGGAACTGGTGTGCTCCTGCGGCCAGCGGATCTGCGCCAGGGTCGCCGCGGACAGACCGGCGGCCAGCGCGAAGCGGGAGGCCCAGCGCGCACCGACCGCGGCGACCGTGTAGACGATCACCAGCATGGCGAAGTCGGCCACCACGGGCTCGATGTCGAGGAGCAGTTGCGCGAGGCCCGTCGCACTGGCCAGGACGAGCATCTTCTCCGGCCAGCGGCGGCGCAGCGCGATCGCCACACACATGACGGCGGACGCCGCGATCGCCCCGGTGGCCGTCCCGTGCCGGCCCGACGCGTAGCTCGTACTCGCGATGCTCACGCCGCTCAGCCCCATCAGGAAGACAGCCCAGAAGGTGTCGACCCATGTCGGGTGTCTGCGGAGGAAGTCATAGAGGCGCTGCACGTAACCCAGCGTAGGGACGCGTGAAGTGTGCGGGGGTCAACCGGAGGACCGATCCGTATACGTCCCGCGTACTCCCCAAGGTGGAGGCCCCGTTGTCCTGTGCACTTAGTCTGACCACGTGACGGAAGACACCACGGGCCGGTGGCGCGGCTGGCGGACGGCGGCCGAGGACGCCCTGTACGGGCCCGAGGGCTTCTACCGCAGGCCCGAGGGACCCGCCGGACACTTCCGTACGTCCGTGCACGCGTCGGCGCTCTTCGCGGGCGCCGTGGCCCGGCTGCTGTGCCGGGTGGACGAGGCCCTCGACAAGCCGGCCGCCCTGGACTTCGTGGACCTGGCCGCCGGCCGCGGTGAGCTGGCGTCCGGCGCACTCGCCGCGCTCCCCGCCGAAGTGGCCGCACGCGTGCGTGCGTTCGCCGTCGAGCTCGCCGACCGTCCCGTAGGACTCGATCCGCGCGTCGAGTGGCTGACCGAGCCCCCGAAGGGGATCACCGGGCTGCTGTTCGCCAACGAGTGGCTGGACAACGTGGCCGTGGAGGTGGCCGAGGTGGACCCGGCCGGCGTCCCGCGGCTCGTACTCGTACGGGAGGACGGGACCGAGCGCCTCGGGGAGCCCGTCTCCGGTGCGGAGGCCGAGTGGCTCGCCCGGTGGTGGCCCCTGGCCCCCGAGGAGGGGCTGCGCGCCGAGATCGGCCTCCCCAGGGACACGGCCTGGGCGTCCGCCGTCGCCACCGTCGACCAGGGGCTCGCGATCGCCGTCGACTACGCGCACACCCGGGACACCCGCCCGCCGTTCGGCACGCTCACCGGCTTCCGCGAGGGCCGCGAGACGGCACCCGTGCCGGACGGCTCGTGCGACATCACGGCCCACGTCGCCCTGGACGCCTGCGCGGAAGCGGGCGCGACGGCGGCCAATGCAGTAGGCATGCACCCCGGCGCGCACCTGCTCACCCAACGCGCCGCCCTGCACGCCCTCGGCGTCACAGGCGCACGCCCCCCGCTCACGCTGGCCTCCACCGACCCGACGGCGTACGTCCGTGCCCTCGCGGGCGCCGGCGAGGCGGCCGAACTCACCGCGACCGGCGGACTCGGCGACTTCGGCTGGCTCGCGCAGTCGGTGGGAATTCCGGACCCACTGCCCAACTGACCACCCGCGCGCGCCACTTGGCCCTGCGCGCGGCTACTTGTCGATGTCCCCGACCACGAAGAACAACGACCCCAGGATCGCCACCATGTCCGCCACCAGCGTCCCCGGCAGCAGCACGGCGAGCGCCTGGATGTTGTTGTAGGACGCCGAGCGCAGCTTCAGCCGGTACGGGGTCTTCTCGCCCTTGCTGACGAGGTAGTAGCCGTTGATCCCGAGCGGGTTCTCGGTCCACGCGTATGTGTGCCCCTCGGGCGCCTTCAGGACCTTCGGGAGCCGCTGGTTGATCGGACCGGGCTCCAGCTCGGCGAGCCGGTCGAGGCAGGCGTCCGCGAGGTCGAGCGCGTTGTGGGTCTGCTCCAGGAGCACCTCGAAGCGGGCCAGGCAGTCGCCCTCCTGGCGCGTGACGACCTTCAGGGTGTCCTGGAGTTCGCCGTACGCGAGGTACGGCTCGTCGCGCCGCAGGTCGAAGTCGACGCCCGAGGCGCGCGCGATGGGCCCGCTCACGCCGTACGCGTGCACGGCCTGGGCCGACAGCACGCCCACTCCGCGCGTGCGGCCCCGGAAGATCTCGTTGCCGAGCACCAGGTCGTCGAAGCGGTCCATCCGGGAGCGCACCGCGGAAACGGCCTCCCGCGCGCGGGAGGCCCATCCGGCAGGCAGGTCCTCCTTGAGGCCGCCCACGCGGTTGAACATGTAGTGCATGCGCCCGCCGGAGACCTCCTCCATCACGTTCTGGAGCACCTCGCGCTCCCGGAACGCGTAGAACACCGGGGTGATCCCGCCGAGTTCGAGGGGGTACGACCCCAGGAACATCAGGTGGTTGAGCACCCGGTTCAGCTCGGCGAGCAGGGTGCGCGTCCACACCGCGCGCGGGGGGACCTCCATGCCGAGCATGCGCTCCACGCCGAGGACCACGCCGAGTTCGTTCGAGAACGCCGACAGCCAGTCGTGGCGGTTGGCGAGCATGATGATCTGGCGGTAGTCGCGCGCCTCGAAGAGCTTCTCGGCGCCGCGGTGCATGTAGCCGATCACGGGCTCCGCGTGCTGGATGCGCTCGCCGTCCAGGACGAGCCGCAGGCGCAGCACTCCGTGCGTGGAGGGGTGCTGGGGGCCGATGTTGAGCACCATGTCGGTGCTCTCCGCGGCGCCGCCGATCCCGACCATGGTCTCCGTCGTGGGAGTCATGGGCACAGTCTCTCGTACGTACGCTTGCGGCATGGAAACGGGGACTGCCGCCCAGGACGGCGCGGCGCGCGAGCCGGTGTGGACCGGGCTGCCGCCGGGGCTGCTGAAGATGCGACGCCTGTTGCTGGTGGTGTGGCTGGGGCTGCTGGCCGTGGCCCTGGGGGTGCCGCTGGGCCTGTTCGTCGGCACCGGGTGGGCCGCGTTCGCGCTGCTGCCGCTCGCCCTCATGGCGTGGGGCTGGGTGCTGCTGGGCCGCAACTGGCGCTCCTGGAGGTACGCCGAGCGCGCCGACGACCTGTTGATCACCCGGGGTGTGCTGTGGCACCACGAGACGATCGTGCCGTACGGGCGGATGCAGCTCGTGGAGGTGACCTCGGGGCCCGTGGAGCGGCACTTCGGGCTGGCCAGCGTGCAGTTGCACACGGCGGCCGCGGCGACCGACGCGACCATCCCGGGGCTCGTCCCGGCCGAGGCCGAACGGCTGCGCGACCGGCTCACCGAGCTGGGCGAGGCCCGATCGGCGGGGCTGTGACGACGCCGGGGGCCGACAAGGACGTACCCGGGGCCACCGAGGACGTACGGGAGCAGGTGCCGGTCGTGGAGCGGCGGTTGCATCCGGTGACACCGCTGCGGCGGGCGTGGGCGCCGGTCGCCGTCATCATCGGCTGGGCGGTGCACGACCCCAACCAGGCGCAGGAGCAGCTGACCCGGCTGACCACGGTCACGCTGCTCATCGGGCTCGCGGTGTTCGTCCCGGCCGCCGCCCTGTACGGCTTCCTCACCTGGTGGTTCACGCACTTCGCGGTGACCGACACCGAACTGCGCATCCGCACCGGCCTGTTGTTCCGGCGCACCGCGCACATCCGGCTGGAACGCCTCCAGGCCGTCGACGTGACCCAGCCCCTCCTCGCGCGCGTGGCGGGCGTCGCCAAGCTGAAGCTGGACGTCGTAGGGACCGACAAGAAGGACGAACTCGCCTTCCTGGGCGAGGGCGAGGCGCGGGCGCTGCGGGCCGAACTCCTCGCGCGGGCCGCCGGGTTCGCGCCCGAGACCGCGCACGAGGTCGGCGAGGCACCCGCGCGGCAGCTGCTGCACGTGCCGGCCGGGGTCCTCGCGGTGTCCCTGGTGCTGACCGGCGCCACCTGGGGATCGCTGGCCGCCGCACTCGTCGTACCGCCACTGCTCTGGTTCGCCACCCACAGCGTGTGGACGGTCCTCGCGACCGCGCTGCCGCTGCTGGGCGCGGCGGGCGCGAGCAGTGTGGGGCGGTTCGTCGGCGAGTACGACTGGACGGTGGGCGAGTCCCCGGACGGGCTGCGGATCGACCACGGGCTGCTGGACCGCACGCACGAGACGGTGCCTCCGGGGCGCGTGCAGACCGTGCGGATCGTGGAGCCGCTGCTGTGGCGGCGGCGCGGCTGGGTGCGGGTCGAGCTGGACGTGGCCGGTTCGTCCAACTCCGTGCTGGTGCCGGTCGCCCCGCGCGAGATCGCCGAGGCGGTCGTCGCGCGCGTGCTGCCCGGCGTGACCGTGCCGTCCCGCGAGGAGCTGTCCCGCTCACCGCGACGAGCGGGCAGGTGCATGCCCCTGTGGTGGCGCGGCTACGGCCTCGCGGTCACCGACACGGTGTTCGCGGCCCGGCACGGACTGCTCCGCCGCAGCCTGGCGCTGGTGCCGCACGCGAAGGTGCAGAGCGTACGGCTGAGCCAGGGGCCCTGGGAGCGCCTCTGGCGGCTTGCCGAGGTGCACGTGGACACCGGGGCCAACAAGACCGTCACAGCGCGTCTGCGGGACGCTGAGGAGGCCGCTGAGCTGCTCCGCGGCCAGGCCGAGCGGTCACGGACGGGTCGTAGAGACGCCCGCCCGGACCGCTGGATGGCCTGAGGACCGGTCAGGAAGCCGCGCTGCGCAGCCCGTGGAGGTTGATCTGCTCGGTCTCGTCGTGGGCCGTCAGGTCGATGACCTGGCCGACGCCGACGTCGCGCGACCGCTCGTCGGCCGGCTTGAACTGCGCCTCCGCCTCGGCCTTGTGCACGGCGAGGGCCTCCTCGCCCACGACGTCGGCGAGGTCCTCGTTCTGCACGGCGTCCATCGCGGCGGACGTCGCGCCCTTCTGCATGCCGAAGAAGTCGAAGCCGCCCTCGACCATCGGGCGCCGTACGGGAGACGCCGGTACGACCGCCACCGCGGTCGGCACGGTGAAGTGACCGGACGGCTGTGCGGACGGGGCGGGCTGTGCGGACGTCGGGGCCGGGGGAACGGCGGCCGCGTGCTCATGCCCGTCGACCGCCTCGGGCTTCCCCTCCGCCTCGTCCTCCTGCGCGGCCTCCGAGTCGGAACCGCCGCTGTCGGTCGGCACCGGGGCGGGCTCGGCCCGCGCGGAGTCGTCGTCCTTCGGCGCGAGGTCCTTGGGAGCGGAGTCCTTCGGTGCGAGGTCCTTGGGAGCGGAGTCCTTCGGCGCGGGGTCGCTCGGCGCGGAGTCCTTCGGCGCGGGCGCCGGGGTCTCGTTGTCGTCGTCGAGCCGGACCAGGGCCGCCTTGGCGCGCAGGAACAGCTTGGACCCCTCCGGGGAGAACACCGCGGACTCCGCGGGCTTCTCCGCTACGGCCGCGGCGACCTCGGCCGCCTCTGGCTCCTCGTCCTCGGTGTCACCCTCGGCGTCGGTGTCGGTCTCGCCCTCGGCGGCGTCCGTCTCGTCCTCGGCGTCGACCGAAGCAGCCACAGCCTCGGTGTCGTCCGTCTCGGGAACGTCGTCCTGGAGCTCCAACTCCGCGTCCGCCGAAGCCTCGTCGTCGCCGTCCGCCGGAACCGGTGGCAACGCGCGCGCGGGTTCCGCGGCCTCTATCTCCAGCAGGCGGCGGCCCTCCAGGGCGCTCGCGCGCTCGGTCTCGGCCGTGGCGTACCGGCGCAGCAGGGCCGCGTGCTCGTTGCGCAGGCCCGCCAGCTCCGTGCGCTTGGCGCGCAGCTTGTGCTCCAGCTTGACCCGGAGTTCGCGCGACTCGTCGAGGTCGGACTCGAGTTCGGCGAGCCGCTCCTCGTAGCGCCACTCGTCGCTCGTACGCGCGCGTATCAGGTCGGCCACCTGTTTGCCCGCCTGCGTGTCCCAGCGGCGCATGAACGCCGCGCCGACGAGCGCGGTCGCGGCGGCGATCGCCGCGACTATGCGGAGCGCCGCCGGTTGCGAGAAGACCCAGGGCCCGAAGGCGCAGACGAGCGACACGCCTGCGATCGCCGAGGGGGGCAACAGCCGGTGCAACGGCGGGGAATGGCGGTGACGTCCACGTGGCATGGCCAGAAACTTACCGCGCGTAGGCGAATCATGGTGCCCCGCCCGGTAAAAACACAGCCACCCCTCTTCTCTCACACGGGTCCGCCGGTCACTTCCACCAGTCGGTGAGCCGCCCGCTGATCCACTGGAGGGCCGGCGGGATCTCCCGTCGCCAGGTGTTGAAGTTGTGGCCGCCGCTGTCCAGGATGATCGACGAGATACGGGTGGAGTTCCTGGCCTTCACCTGGGCGATGAATTTGAGGGTGTCGTCGTAGTTGTGTTCGCCGACCCTGCTGCTGGTGACGAGCAGTGAGGTGTCGGGCGCGGGCCGGTGCTTGATGTACCAGGACAGGTCGGCCTCGTTGCGCAGCGTCTCGTCGCCCTGGAAGAGGTTTCCCGTGGTGGGGTCGTTCGGTGCCTTGTAGTACGGCGACAGGCCCGCCGCCGCGGCGTACACCCCGGGGTGGTGCATGGCGAGCTTCAGGGCGCAGTAACCGCCCGTGGAATCGCCGATGATGCCCCAGCTCCCGGGCTTCTTGCTCACCCTGTAGTGGGCCGCCACGGCGTCGGGAAGGTCCTTGGCGAAGAACGACTCCGTCTGCGGCCCGCCCGGGACGTCCACGCATTCCGTGTCGCGCGGCGGCGCCACCGTGGGCCGCATCATCACCAGGATCATCGGCTGCATCCGGCCCGCCCTGGCCAACTCCAGGGCCGTGCGCGGGTAGTTCAGCTTGTCGACGAGTGCCTGGGCGGTGCCCGGGTACCCCGTGAGGACGACCGTCGCCGGGAACGAGCGGGTGTGGTTGCGCGGCTGGAAGTACTCCGGCGGCAGGTACACGTACGCGGGGGTGGTGATGTGGGTCGTACGACCGGCTATGTCGACCCGCTGCACCTGGCCCACGGTCTCCGGCCGCGAGGAGCCGCCCGGTGCGTCCACCCGCCGGGTGTCGACCACTTGGACCGGTCCGCCGGCGCCCTGGAGCGCCGAGTTGTCGACGACCACTCCCTGGCCGGTCTCCTTGCCGAACAGGTCGGACCAGCTGGCGTAGAAGCCGAAGGCCTGGTTGGCGCCGAGGCCGACCGAGGCGAAGAGCACCAACTGCGTTGCCAGCAGCAGGCCCACGCGCCCGCTGACGGCCCGCCAGTTGTGTCTGGCCAGGCGGGGCCACAGCCATACTGTGCCGATGAACAGCAGCACGGCGCAGACGACCGCCAGTACCAGAACTTTCCTGCTCGTGAGTCCCATGAGCTGTCCCCGCCTGCGCTTTCCGCCCATGGCGCACGCAACTTTCGCGAACGCTTGCCCCGGGCTTTCCTCTGCCTTTGAACCGGCTTTTCGGTAAGGAAGGAACCTCCTTCCTCTAGACACCGTCCTAGAGGGCGCAATGTCGCCGGATGCCCGAATCGGGCCCGGATCCAAGGTCTCTCGCAGAACTACGGGATGCGATGTCTGTCAGGATAGATGGGGAAATGTCGGGTGGGGTTCCGAGCCGTTCAGGCCGGGTCCGGCGCATAGTCCGAGGTCCGCGCCCCGAGGTCGTTCCCACGCTCGTCGCCAGGGCCTGCGCCCTCGTCGGCCTGCTGGACATCGCCGCGGGGGTGTTCCCGCGCTTCCGGCACAGCCGTATGCACACGATGGCCGAGGTGCTCCCGGGCGCGCTCGGTCCCTTCGCCGCGGCGCTCTCGCTGAGCGCCGGCGTGCTGCTGCTGCTCCTCGCGCACGGGCTCAGGCGGCGCAAGCGCCGGGCGTGGCGGGCCGCCGTCGCGCTGCTTCCGGCGGGCGCGGTGGCGCAGTTCGCGTACCGGCACTCCCTCATAGGAGTCGTCATCTCGGCCGCGCTGCTCGCGCCGCTGCTGCTGCACCGGGACGAGTTCCGGGCGCTGCCCGACCCGCGCAGCAGGTGGCGCGCGCTCGCCAACTTCGTGCTCATGGGCGCCGGTTCCCTCGTCCTCGGACTGGTCATCGTCAGCGTCCACTCCAAGCGCATGGTCGGCGACCCGAGCCTGGCCGATCGGATTACGCACGTCCTGTACGGCCTGTTCGGCTTCGAGGGCCCGGTCGACTACGAAGGCAGCACCTCCTGGACGGTCGCCTTCTCACTGGGCGCCCTGGGCCTGCTCACCGCGGTCACCACGATCTACCTCGCGTTCCGCCCCGAGCACCCGGCCGCACAGCTCACCCCGGAGGACGAGACGCACCTGCGCGCCCTCCTGGAGAAGCACGGGCGGCGCGACTCGCTGGGCCACTTCGCCCTGCGCCGCGACAAGGCCGTCGTCTTCTCGCCCAGCGGCAAGGCGGCCGTGACATACCGCGTGGTCTCCGGCGTGATGCTCGCCAGCGGTGACCCCATCGGCGACGTCGAGGCCTGGCCGGGCGCCATCGAGCGGTTCATGGACGAGGCGAAGGCCCACTCCTGGACGCCCGCCGTCATGGGCTGCTCGGAGACGGGCGGCGAGGTGTGGACCCGCGAGACCGGTCTCGACGCCCTCGAACTGGGCGACGAGGCGGTGGTCGACGTGGCGGATTTCTCGCTCGCCGGGCGCGCGATGCGCAACGTACGCCAAATGGTGAAGCGCATCGAGCGGGCCGGCTACGAAACCCGGGTACGGCGTGTACGTGACCTCGGCGAGGGCGAGTTGGAGCGGATCCGGCTCGCCGCGGAGGCCTGGCGGGGCACCGACACCGAGCGCGGTTTCTCCATGGCCCTCGGCCGCATCGGCGACCCGGAGGACGGTGACTGCTTCATCGCCACCGCCCACAAGACGGACGAACAGCCGGGCGAGTACGGCGACTTGAAGGCGATCCTGCACTTCGTGCCCTGGGGCACCGACGGCATGTCGCTGGACCTGATGCGCCGTGACCGCGCGGCGGACCCGGGGATGAACGAACTGCTCATCGTGGCCTCCCTCCAGGCGGCCCCGAAGCTCGGCATCACGCGCGTGTCGCTCAACTTCGCCATGTTCCGCGCGGCGCTCGCCCGCGGCGAGAAGATCGGCGCGGGCCCGGTGCTCCGCGCCTGGCGCGGACTGCTCGTCTTCCTGTCCCGCTGGTTCCAGATCGAGTCCCTGTACAAGTTCAACGCGAAGTTCCAGCCCCGCTGGGAACCCCGCTTCGTCGTCTACCGCGCCTCCGGCGACCTCCCCCGCATCGGCTTCGCCGCGATGCAGGCCGAGGGCTTCGTCAACCTGGCCCTCCCCCTCCCCCGCTTCCTGCGCCGCCGCACCACCGCGGCCCCGGCCTGCACCCACGGCCTGGCGGAACGGGATGTCCGCGCTGCCTGACCAACGGGCCCGACCCGAGCGAGCACTCCAGCCCCGGCTGGGGGCATCGCCCGGGCCGGGCCCGCGCTTTCCGCGCGACCGGCCCGGGAGGTCGTCACGCGGACGGCGGGGCGCTACGGCGACGAGAGCGGACCGCTCCACCAAGGGCCAGGGTCGATCACGGCAAGGCTCGACGCCCACCGACAGACACTCCAAGACCGCGAGCCGGTACGCCCCCCGCGAAGGCGGCCCACCACAGGACGGCCCACGGCCCAGGACCCCACCCACCGGCCCGCGGCCGCCAACGAACCGGGAGCGGGTCGTGGCGGTACGGCGCAGCCCGCCGCTCACCCGGCACCGACCCGCTCAACCGTGGTGACCAACCCAAGAGCCCGACCAGCGGCGGGCTCGCCGTACCGCCACGACCCCGACCCACCCACCAAGGCCTCGCGCACCCCTCCCCCTGCGAAGCAGGCCGACCACCGGAGCACCCCCTCGGTCCGCGCGACCCAGCCGCCGCGCGCCCCTCAAGCACAGCAACCCCCACCCCACCCCTCCCCGAAGTCCCCCTCCCCCGCCGGACCAGCCCGCTTCCGCCCGGCCCGCAGGGCCGTGCCCCCTCCTCCTGGGCCTACGCTGAACGTATGAGCAAGCAGAGCGGACGCGGGCGCGTCACGGGCCTTCCGGAGTGGGACCGGTGCGCGGTCATGGGGGTCGTGAACGTCACCCCGGACTCCTTCTCCGACGGCGGCCGCTTCTTCGACACCACGGCGGCGGTGAAGCGCGGCCTGGACCTGGTCACCGAGGGCGCCGACCTGGTGGACGTCGGCGGTGAGTCCACCCGCCCCGGCGCGTCCCGCGTCGACGAGGCCGAGGAACTCAAGCGCGTCATCCCCGTAGTGCGCGGTCTCGCCTCCGAGGGCGTCACCGTCTCCGTCGACACCATGCGCGCCTCCGTCGCCGAGCAGGCCCTCGCCGCCGGCGCCGCCCTCGTCAACGACGTCAGCGGCGGCCTCGCGGACCCCGCGATGATCCCGGTCGTCGCCGCCTCGGGCGCCCCCTTCGTCGTCATGCACTGGCGCGGCTTCCTGGAGGGCGGCAACGTCAAGGGGGTCTACGACGACGTCGTCACCGAGGTCGTCGACGAATTGCACGCACGCGTGGAGGCCGTTCTGGCCGGCGGTGTCGCCCCCGACCGTGTCGTCGTCGACCCGGGCCTCGGCTTCTCCAAGGACGCCGAGCACGACCTCGTCCTCCTCGCCCACCTCGACCGCCTGCTCACCCTCGGCCACCCCCTCCTGGTCGCCGCCTCCCGCAAACGCTTCCTCGGCCGCGTCCTCGCCGGCCCCGAGGGCGCACCCCCGCCCGCGCGCGAGCGCGACGCCGCCACGGCCGCCGTCTCCGCGCTCGCGGCGCACGCCGGCGCCTGGGCGGTGCGCGTCCACGAGGTCCGCGCCACCGCCGACGCCGTACGCGTCGCCCGTGCCGTCGAGGGAGCGCGCGCCCCCGGCGCCCGACCGGCCACGCACACCAACTCCGAGGCCGCCCGGTGACCGCCCCGCACACCGACGTCGAGCAGGTGGAACTCGCCAACACCGCGTTCTACGAGGCCCTGGAGCGCGGTGACTTCGACGAGCTCTCCGCGCTCTGGCTCACCCCGGCCGACCTCGGCGTCGACGAGGAGTACCACGACCCGGCGGACAGCGGCGTGATCTCCTGCGTGCACCCGGGCTGGCCGGTGCTGACCGGCCGCGGCGAGGTCCTGCGGTCGTACGCGCTGATCATGGCGAACACCGAGTACATCCAGTTCTTCCTCACCGACGTGCATGTCTCGGTGACCGGCGACACCGCGCTGGTCACCTGCACGGAGAACATCCTCAGCGGCGGCCCCTCCCCCGACGACAGCGACGAACTGGGCCCCCTGGTCGGCCAGCTCGTCGTCGCCACGAACGTGTTCCGGCGCACCCCCGAGGGCTGGAAGCTCTGGTCGCACCACGGGTCCCCGGTGTTGGCCGAAAACGACGAGGACGACAGCGAGGACACCCCCACCTGAGTGGGTAGGCGCCCCCTGGGAGAACCCGTCGCAACCCGTCGGGACCAAGAAGTGGTTGGAATCACGAACGTGCGGGTAGGGGCGGCTACCGACCCATGAGCCACCGGGTTCCCCAGGGGAAACGCTCTGTGAATCCTCTGGCCCCGGGCGGCGCCCACGCCCTCGCGGCCGGGCGTTGTCAGTGCCCGCAGGTAGATTCGTTCGAGGCCGGGGTACCGCCCGCACACGGTACAAACCGGCCACCACCGACGATTGCAGGAGTGATTCGCGTGGATCGTGTCGCGCTGAGCGGCCTGAAGGCCCGCGGGCACCACGGCGTGTTCCCCAAGGAGCGCGAGGAGGGCCAGACCTTCATCGTGGACCTCGTCCTGGGCCTGGACACCCGGCCGGCCGCCGCCGACGACGACCTGGCGAAGACCGTGCACTACGGCATCGTGGCCGAGGAGGTCGTGGCCGTCGTCCAGGGCGAGCCCGTCAACCTCATCGAGACCCTCGCCGAGCGCATCGCGCAGACCTGCCTGAAGCACGAAGGGGTCGAGGAGGTCGAGGTCCGCGTCCACAAGCCGGACGCCCCGATCACCGTCCCCTTCGACGACGTGACCGTCACCATCACCCGGAGCCGAGTATGACCTTCTCGTTCACCGAGGGTCACAGCGACCCGACCGTCCAGCCGGTGCCCGCCTCCGTGGTGCAGCAGGTGGACGCCGCCGACACCACCCTCAGCAACCCGAGGCGCGCCGTGATCTCCATCGGCGCGAACCTGGGCAACCGCCTGGAGACCCTCCAGGGCGCGATCGACGCCCTGGAGGACACCCCCGGCGTCCGCATCAAGGCCGTGTCGCCGGTCTACGAGACGGTGCCGTGGGGCGTCGAGCCCGGCAGCCAGCCGTCGTACTTCAACGCGGTCGTCGTCCTCAAGACCACCCTGCCCCCGTCCTCCCTGCTGGAGCGGGCGCACGCGGTCGAGGAGGCCTTCCACCGGGTCCGCGAGGAGCGCTGGGGCGCGCGCACGATCGACGTCGACATCGTCGCGTACGCCGACGTCGTCTCGGACGACCCGGTCCTGACGCTCCCCCACCCGCGCGCCCACGAGCGGGCCTTCGTGCTCGCGCCGTGGCACGACGTGGAGCCCGAGGCGCAGTTGCCCGGCCGCGGCCCGGTCGCCACCCTCCTGGACACCGTCACGCGTGACGGTGTCGCGCCCCGCAAGGACCTGGAACTCCGGCTGCCCGAGTAGTCGTTAAGGTCGAGACGACCACTACGCCCGGACAGGGCACGGGGAGCTGAAGGGACACCGTGAGAGAGCTGCGGATCAGGGTGCTGGCCGGCGTGTTCGTGATCGCCGGAGTGCTGTCCTGGGCGGGGGCCCGGCTGTGGAGCGCGGTGGGGACCCTGCCGAGCGTCCCGCTGGCCGCGCCCATCGTCCTCGCCGTGATCGCCGTGGTCCTGCTGGCCACGGCGCTCTCCCTGCGCGCCCGCCTCAAGGCCCAGCGCGAGCGCCGCCCCGGCGCCAAGGGCGTCGACCCCCTGATGGCCGCCCGCGCGGTCGTCTTCGGCCAGTCCAGCGCCCTGGTCGCCGCCCTCGTGGCCGGCATGTACGGCGGCACGGGCGCCTACCTCCTGGAGTCCCTCGACATCCCCGCCCGCCGCGACCAGGCCATCTACGCCGGCTTCTCGGTCGTAGCGGGCATCGCGGTCATAGCGGCGGCGATCTTCCTGGAGAGAGTCTGCAAACTCCCGGAGGACGACGACAACAACGCGGCGGGGGCAACGCCGGTCACCTGAGGCGCCCCAAAGGGGCGCGGGGAACTGCGCGACCAGCCACAACGGAGCCGCACCCGGCAAACGACCTCAGCGAGCCATGATCAAGCTCATCGCCTCATTACGGGTGGCCGGATCCCTCAACTGCCCCCGCACAGCAGACGTGATGGTCTTGGCGCCGGGCTTCCGCACCCCCCGCATCGACATGCACATGTGCTCACACTCAACGACGACGATGACCCCGCGCGGCTCCAGGATCTCCATCAGCGAGTCCGCGACCTGCGTCGTCAACCGCTCCTGCACCTGCGGCCGCCGAGCATAGACATCCACCAGCCGCGCCAGCTTCGACAACCCGGTGATCTTCCCGTCGGCGGACGGGATGTACCCGACATGCGCGACCCCGACGAACGGCACCAAATGGTGCTCGCAGTTGCTCAAGACCTCGATGTCCTTCACCAGGACCATCTCGTCGTGCCCCAGGTCGAACGTCGTCGTCAGCACATCCTCGGGCTTCTGCCACAACCCCGCGAATATCTCCTTGTACGCCCGCGCCACCCGCGCCGGCGTCTCCCTGAGCCCCTCCCGGTCCGGGTCCTCGCCGACCGCGATCAGCAGCTCGCGTACGGCGTTCTCGGCGCGCTTCTCGTCGAAGACGCCGATCGCTCCCTCGCCGTCCAGCGTCACGGGGTCGGTCATAGCGGTGCCTCGTTCCTGTGCGGGTCACGCGTGTGCGGACACACGCCTCAGTTGCGGGCATATGGAAAAGCCGCGCCCCCCAGGCTAAATCCCGGGGGGCGCGGCTTCCATTTCGAGCCGTGTGAGACGCGCGTCAGTTCTCGGGACGGTCCTCCGGGGCCTTCTCCAGCGTGGGAGAGGACTCGGTGGTCGCACCGGCGGTGATCGCGGGACCCGCGCCGTTCGTCCCGTTCGTCAGTGAGAGCTCCTTGGGGGAGAGCACCGGCGGGCGGGTGGACGGCGTACGGCGGGAGGAGCCGGTCCAGGAGGGACGGGCCGGACGCCGGACGATGGGAGCGAAGACCTCGGCGATCTGCTCCTTGTTCAGCGTCTCCTTCTCCAGCAGCTGGAGCACGAGCGCGTCGAGCACGTCACGGTTCTCGACCAGGATCTCCCAGGCCTCGTTGTGCGCGTTCTCGATGAGCTTCTTGACCTCTTCGTCGACGAGCGCGGCGACCTCTTCCGAGTAGTCGCGCGGGTGCGACATCTCCCGGCCCAGGAAGGGCTCGGTGTTGTCGCCGCCGAACTTGATCGCGCCGAGGCGCTCGGTCATGCCGTACTGCGTGACCATCGCGCGGGCCGTCGCGGTGGCCTTCTCGATGTCGTTCGCGGCGCCCGTGGTCGGGTCGTGGAAGACCAGTTCCTCGGCCGCGCGCCCGCCCAGCATGTACGCCAGCTGGTCGAGCATCTCGTTGCGCGTGGTCGAGTACTTGTCCTCTTCCGGCAGGACCATCGTGTAGCCCAGAGCACGGCCTCGGGAGAGGATCGTGATCTTGTGGACCGGGTCGGAGTTCGGGGAAGCCGCCGCGACCAGGGCGTGTCCGCCCTCGTGGTACGCGGTGATCTTCTTCTCCTTGTCCGACATGATCCGGGTCCGCTTCTGCGGGCCCGCGACCACACGGTCGATCGCCTCGTCCAGCATGGCGTTGTCGATCAGCTTGCGGTTGCCCCGTGCGGTGAGCAGGGCGGCCTCGTTGAGGACGTTGCTCAGGTCCGCGCCGGTGAAGCCCGGCGTACGGCGCGCGACGGCCGACAGATCGACGTCCGGTGCGACCGGCTTGCCCTTCTGGTGGACCTTGAGGATCTCCAGACGGCCCTGCATGTCCGGGCGGTCGACCGCGATCTGGCGGTCGAAGCGGCCGGGGCGCAGGAGGGCCGGGTCGAGGATGTCGGGCCGGTTCGTCGCGGCGATGAGGATCACGCCGCCCTTGACGTCGAAGCCGTCCATCTCGACGAGCAGCTGGTTCAGCGTCTGCTCGCGTTCGTCGTGACCGCCGCCGAGGCCGGCGCCGCGATGGCGGCCGACCGCGTCGATCTCGTCGACGAAGACGATCGCCGGGGCGTTCGCCTTGGCCTGCTCGAACAGGTCACGGACTCGGGAGGCACCGACACCGACGAACATCTCGACGAAGTCGGAACCGGAGATCGAGTAGAAGGGCACCCCGGCCTCGCCCGCGACGGCGCGCGCCAGCAGGGTCTTGCCGGTGCCGGGAGGGCCGTACAGGAGTACGCCCTTGGGGATCTTGGCGCCGACGGCCTGGAACTTCGCCGGCTCCTGGAGGAACTCCTTGATCTCGTGCAGTTCCTCGACGGCCTCGTCGGAGCCCGCGACGTCCGCGAACGTCGTCTTCGGGGTGTCCTTGGTGATGAGCTTGGCCTTGGACTTCCCGAAGTTCATGACTCGGGAGCCGCCGCCCTGCATCTGGTTCATCAGGAACAGGAAGACGACCACGATGAGGACGAAGGGGAGCAGCGACAACAGGATCCCGACGAAAGCGTTCTGCTTCGTCGGCGACACCGTGTAGCCGTCCGGAATCTGCTTGTCCTGGTACTTGGTCTGCAGCGTGGCCGCGAGGTCCACGCCTTGGTCGCCGATGTAGCTCGCCTGGATCTTGGAGCTGCCCTCGACCTTGACGCCGTCCTTGAGCGTGACCTTGATGGTCTGCTCGTCACCGGTGGTGATCTTGGCCGACTCGACCTTGTTGTCATTGATCGCCTGGACGACCTGGCCGGTGTCCACCGCCTTGTAGCCGCCGGACGAGCCGACGACCTGCATCAACACGACCACGGCAAGGACGGCCAGCACGATCCACATGACCGGCCCACGGAAGTATCGCTTCACGTCCATCCATACGGAGCGAATTCGCTCCGTCCCTCCTGCCATAGTGAGTTTGATAAAGACAGTTCTTCTGACCGTACCCCAGCAATGTTGCCCGAAGTCGCACGGGACGGCTGGGAGACGCGTCTGCATGCTCCAACGGCGCGAAACCCGCTGGGGTTCCCGATCGTCTTACAGGGCTTGGGCCGAGTGGCTCTAGCCGCCGTAGACGTGCGGCGCGAGCGTACCGACGAACGGGAGGTTGCGGTACTTCTCCGCGTAGTCGAGGCCGTAGCCGACGACGAACTCGTTCGGGATGTCGAAGCCGACCCACTCCACCTCGATGGCGACCTTGGCCGCCTCCGGCTTGCGGAGCAGGGTGCAGATCTTCAACGAGTCGGGCTCGCGCGAGCCGAGGTTGGAGATCAGCCAGGACAGGGTCAGGCCCGAGTCGATGATGTCCTCGACGATGAGGACGTGCTTGCCCTTGATGTCGGTGTCGAGGTCCTTGAGGATCCGCACGACACCGGAGGACTGGGTGCCCGCGCCGTACGACGACACGGCCATCCAGTCCATGGTGACGGGGGTGGACAGCGCCCGGGCGAGGTCCGCCATGACCATCACCGCGCCCTTGAGGACGCCGACGATCAGCAGATCCTTGCCCGCGTACTCCGCGTCGATCTTCGCGGCGAGCTCCACGAGCTTCGCGTCGATCTCTTCCTTGGTGATGAGCACCGACTGGAGGTCGTCACCCATGTCTTTCGCGTCCACCCGCATCACTTTCGGTCGTCCAACCGGCTACTACCTGGCCCCGCCCCCGGAGGCCCGGAGGGGGTGTCGATTCAGCCTTGCCGAATCACCAGTCTGCCACCCTGGCGACGGGCGACGACCTTGCCCGGGAGATTGATGGCTCCCTGGCCGCGCCAGCCGGTGATCAGCCGGTCGACTTCCTCGATGTGCCGGGCGAACAGCGAACCGGCCGGGGCACCGGCCTGGATGGCGGCCCGGCGCAGGATGCGACGGCGTACGGCGGGCGGCAGGGCGTAGAGCTTGGCGCACTCCAGGAGGCCGGTGGCGTCCCGTACGGAGGCCTCGGCCTGGCTGGCCCAGGTGTCGAGGGCGTCGGCGTCGTCCCGGGACAGCTGCGCCGTACGGGCGAGCGCTTCCACGACCCCTTTGCCGAGCGCCTTCTCCAGGGCGGGCAGGCCTTCGTGGCGGAGACGGGAACGCGTGTACGCGGGGTCGGCGTTGTGCGGGTCGTCCCAGACGGGCAGCGACTGGACCATGCAGGCCTTGCGGGCGGTCTGCCGGTCGAGCTGGAGGAACGGGCGGCGGTAACGGCCGTCGGCCCCCGAGACCGCGGCCATCCCCGACAGGGAGCGGATGCCGGAGCCGCGGGCGAGGCCCAGCAGGACGGTCTCGGCCTGGTCGTCACGGGTGTGGCCGAGCAGGACGGCGGCGGCGCCGTGGCGGGCGGCGCAGTCGTCGAGGGCTGCGTAGCGGGCGTCCCGGGCGGCTGCCTCGGGGCCGCCCTCGCGGCCCACGGTCACGGACGTGGCTTCCACGGGGTCCAGGCCCAGTTCGCGCAGCCGTAGGACGACTTCGTCGGCGCGCAGGTCGGAGCCGGCCTGGAGGCCGTGGTCGACGGTGATGCCGCCGGCCCGGATGCCCAGCTTGGGGGCTTCGAAGGCGAGGGCGGAGGCGAGCGCCATGGAATCGGCGCCGCCGGAGCATGCGACGAGCACGAGCGGCGAGGGCGGGCGCTCGTGCGAGGTGTGCCGGGAGGCGCCGGCGGTCTGCAGGGCCTCGTGGTCGGTGAGGATGTCGTGGAGGACGCGGCGGACCGCCAGGCGTATCGCCGCGACCGCAGGATGGGGACCCATGTCCGGTTCCCTTCATGAAGTTTTCGGGGGGTTGGCCCGAGGTTCGGTCACTCAGAGTGTGTAGATGGTGACAGAACCGGGGCGTTCCCCGAGCATCGCACGCCTACCCATCGCTCACGGTCCCTCGGACGGGTGATTGCAGGGGCGTTCGCCTGCCGTCGGCCGAATCCGTTTCACCACATCCGCGACCGGTTCACGACTCGGCCTTGCGGTGCACCCGCGCGACCCAGTCCGCCGGTTTGGCGATCTCCGTCTTCGTAGGCAACGTGTTCGGGGAGGTCCACACCCGGTTGAAGCCGTCCATGCCCACCTGGTCGACGACCGCGCGGACGAACCGCTCGCCGTCCCGGTACTGGCGCAGCTTGGCGTCGAGGCCGAGCAGCTTGCGCAGCGCCGAGTCCAGCCGGGAGGCGCCCTTGGCACGGCGCTGCTGGAACTTCTCGCGGATCTCCGCGACGCTCGGCACCACATCCGGGCCGACGCCGTCCATCACGAAGTCGGCGTGCCCCTCCAGGAGGGACATCACGGCGGTGAGCCGGCCGAGGATCTCCCGCTGCGCGGGCGTCTGCACGATCTCCACGAGGGACCGGCCCTCGTCGTCCTCCTCGCCCTCGGGCCGGCCGCCGGCCAGCGACTGGGCGGCCTCCCGGATGCGCTCCAGGACGGTCATGGGGTCGACCTCGGTCTCCCCCAAGAACGACTGGATCTCGCCCTCCAGGTGGTCACGCAGCCAGGGCACGGCCGTGAACTGCGTGCGGTGCGTCTCCTCGTGGAGGCACACCCAGAGGCGGAAGTCGTGCGGTTCCACGTCGAGTTCGCGCTCCACGTGCACGATGTTCGGCGCGACCAGCAGCAGCCGCCCGCCCTTCGCCCCCGCCGGGAGCTCGCGGGACGCCGGGGCGAAGGTCTCGTACTGCCCGAGCACGCGCGAGGACAGGAACGACAGCAGCATGCCCAGCTCCACGCCGGTCACCTTGCCGCCGACCGCGCCGAAAACGGCGCCCCCGGGGGTGTTGCCACGCCGCTCCTGCATCTTGTCGAGCAGCGGCTTGAGGACCTCCCGGAACCCGGCGACGTTCGCCCGCACCCAGCCGGGGCGGTCGACGACCAGGATCGGGGTGTCGTGGATGTCGTCCGTGCCCATCCGGGTGAATCCCCGGACGTGCTGCTCCGAGGCCTTCGCATGCCGGCGCAGCTCCGCGACGACGGCCCGGGCCTCGTCACGGCTCACCTCGGGGCCCGGCCGCACAAGTCGGGTCGCGGTCGCCACCGCGAGATTCCAGTCGACCATCTCGGCACCACCGATGCTCGTCATGCGTCAACCGTACGTGAGCGCTGCCGCTTGGGGCAGGCTGCGAGGTCGGTCAGGTGAGCGTCTGTTGGAACGGCGCCCGGTACTGATGGCTGTGCCCACCCGTTCCGCCTTGCGGAACGCCTGCCCACAGCGGTAGCAGCCACCGTCAACTGCAGCCGCAGGCCGCCAGCGCCGTTGCCGTGTGGTCCAGGGCTGCCTGGGCGTCCAGGGGGCTCGTCGTGTCGGAGGCCATGAAGGCGAAGGCCAGGAGTTGGCCGTCTTTGTCCACGACCGTGCCCGCGAGGGTGTTGACGCCCGTCAGGGTGCCGGTCTTGGCGCGCACCAACCCCGCCGCGCCCGTGGCGTCCGTGTAGCGACTCGTCAGGGTGCCTGTGAACGCGGCGATGGGGAGGCCGGTGAGGACCGGGCGGAGTTCGGGGTGGGCCGGGGAACCGGCCTTGACCAGAAGGGCGGTCAGGAGGTCGGCGGTGAGGCGGTCGTCGCGGTTGAGGCCGCTGCCGTCGTTGAACACGGCGCCCTTGACCGGGAGTTGAAGCTTGGTCAGCTGGGCCTGGATCGCGGCGGCGCCCCCGTCGAAGTCGGCCCGCTTGCCCGTCGCCACGGCGGTCTGGCGGGCCAGGGCCTCGGCGATGTCGTTGTCGCTGTTGGTCAGCATCCGCTCGACGATGTCGGAGAGCGGCGGCGAGGAGACCGCGGCGAGGGTGCTGGCGCGGCCGGTCGCCTTGGAGGGACCCGGGGAGGTCGTCGTAATGCCGTTCTTCTTTAGGAAGCCCGCGAATTTCTTGGCCGCGTCCGCCGCCGGGTCCTCCACGCGCCGCACCTGGCCGCTCGACGAGTCGTCCGTGCGGCCCTCGTCGGCCATCAGGGCGCTGACCGGGGCGAGGTTCTCGTTGACCCCGATCGGGTGGAGTTCGGCACCGGAGTACAGGGTCTTGTCGTACGACAGCGTCACCTCGCTCACGCCGCGCTTCTTCAGGGCCACCGCCGTCCTGTCGGCGAGCGTGCGCAGGCTGGCCCAGCCCTCGGCGTCCTGGTGGGCCGTCAGGGTCGGGTCGCCGCCGCCGACCAGGACGAGTTCCTTGGTGTCGGGCTCCAGGGCGGCGCGGGTGGTGAAGCGGTGGTCGGCGCCCATCGCGGAGAGGGCGGCCGTCGCGGTGGCGATCTTCGTCGTCGAGGCCGGGGTCAACGCGTCGTCGGCGCCGACTCCGTAGAGGCGCTTTCCGGTCGAGACGTCGACCACGGCGGCCGTGTGGCGGGTGCCGAGTGCCGAGTTGCCCAGGAGGGGCGTGAGGACGTCCGCGAGGGCCGTGCCGGTCGGGGCGGACTTCACGGTGCTGGCGGCGCCGCCGAGGCCGACGAGGACGGATGCGGCGCTCGGGGCGGGACGGGGTGCCTTGGCGGACGTATCGGAATTACGGCCGTGATCTACGCCACCTGACTGTTCCTGTGCGGCTGCGTAGTCCCGCTCGGCCGTACGCTGACCCGAGGAGTCCCAGGGACCGGCGGCGGTCACCACACCGGCGGCCAGCGCCATTCCGGCGGTGGCGGCGACGGCGGTGAACTGCCAGGTCCTGTTCGGCCGCGGCAACTTCGCGACCTGCGGTGACACGGATCCGACGAGCCGGGCGACCTTCGGTGACACGGCTTCGGTGAGCCGCGTGACCTGTGGCCGCACGCTCTGGGTGACCCGCGTGACCTGTGGTTTCACGGCTTGGTTGAGCCGTGTGACCTGCGGTTTCACGGATAGTGCGGCCCGCTCGAGACGGGGCCGGACGGCTCGCGCGACCCGCGTCAATTGCGGTCTCGCGGCCCGCCAAGGCCTCAGCTCCGGCACGACCACCAGCCCCTTTCGCGATCACCCACCTGCGTGAGGGACACTTAACCACCAGAACTATGTGCTGATCATGGAGGAGCCACCGGTGGAGTTCGACGTCACGATCGAGATCCCGAAGGGTTCGCGGAACAAGTACGAGGTGGACCACGAGACCGGTCGGATCCGCCTGGACCGTCGACTCTTCACCTCGACCAGTTACCCGGCCGACTACGGCTTCGTCGAGAACACTCTCGGCGAGGACGGCGACCCGCTGGACGCGCTGGTCATCCTGGAGGAGCCGACTTTCCCCGGCTGCCTCATCAAGTGCCGCGCGATCGGCATGTTCCGGATGACCGACGAGGCCGGCGGCGACGACAAGCTGCTGTGCGTCCCGGCGTCCGACCCGCGTGTGGAGCACCTGCGTGACATCCACCACGTGTCGGAGTTCGACCGCCTGGAGATCCAGCACTTCTTCGAGGTCTACAAGGACCTGGAGCCCGGCAAGTCGGTCGAGGGTGCCAACTGGGTGGGCCGTACGGACGCCGAGGCGGAGATCGAGCGCTCGTACAAGCGACTCAAGGAGCAGGGCGGCCACTGAGCCCCCTGTGCACTGACGGGCCGCACGCACACACGCGTGCGGCCCGTTTGCATGTCTGTGCGCATACTGAGGATCACCGAAGCGTCGTACAGGGAGTGCCACGGAGTGACGGAAGCGGAGGACCGCAAGCCGCAGTCGGACGAGGCCAGGAGCGCCTTCACGGCTCCGGCGGGCGTCGAGGCGGCGGTCGTGTCGGCGACTGACGGGGAATCGTCCACGACGTCCGAATTCGCCGTTCCGCAAGGGCTCGACGTGACGCCCGCGCCGGCCGTCGAGGACTCCGAGGGGTCGGCGTTCAGCCCGCCCAGCCTCTACAGCGCGCGCAAGGCGCCGCCCGCGTTCACTCCGCCGACCGGGATCCCCGTCGTCAGCCTCACCAAGGACGTGCCCTGGCAGGACCGGATGCGCACGATGCTGCGGATGCCGGTGGCCGAGCGGCCCGCGCCGGAGCCGGTGCAGAAGCCGGACGACAGCGGTCCCGCCGTACCGCGCGTGCTCGATCTGACGCTCCGCATCGGCGAGTTGCTGCTCGCGGGCGGCGAGGGCGCGGAGGACGTCGAGGCGGCGATGTTCGCGGTCTGCCGCTCCTACGGCCTCGACCGCTGCGAGCCGACCGTCACGTTCACCCTGTTGTCGATCTCGTACCAGCCCTCCCTGGTGGACGATCCGGTGACCGCGTCCCGGACCGTACGGCGCCGGGGCACCGACTACACGCGGCTCGCGGCCGTGTTCCGGCTGGTCCAGGACCTCAGCGACCCGGAAACGGCACTCTCCTTGGAGGACGCCTACCGGCGGCTCGCGGAGATGCGGCGCAACCGGCACCCGTATCCCGGCTGGGTGCTGACCTCCGCGAGTGGGCTGCTCGCGGGTGCCGCCTCCGTGCTCGTCGGCGGTGACATCATCGTGTTCTTCGCCGCCGCGCTCGGGGCGATGCTGGGCGACCGGTTGGCGTGGCTGTGCGCGGGGCGCGGGCTGCCGGAGTTCTACCAGTTCACGGTCGCCGCGATGCCGCCCGCCGCGATAGGGGTCGCCCTCACGGTCGCCAACGTCGATGTGAAGGCCTCCGCGGTCATCACCGGTGGGCTGTTCGCCCTGTTGCCCGGGCGGGCCCTCGTAGCGGGCGTACAGGACGGTCTGACCGGCTTCTACATCACCGCGGCGGCCCGGCTCCTGGAGGTCATGTACTTCTTCGTCGGCATCGTGGCCGGCGTCCTGATCGTCCTGTACTTCGGCGTGAAGCTCGGCGCGCAGCTCAACCCGGACGTGGCCCTCGGCAACTCCCACCGGCCGTTGTGGCAGATCGGGGCGTCCGTCCTGCTGTCGCTGACCTTCGCCGTACTGCTCCAGCAGGAACGATCCACCGTGCTCCTGGTGTCCCTCAACGGGGGTGTCGCCTGGTCTGTGTACGGGGCGATGCACTTCGTCGCGAAGATCTCGCCGGTCGCGTCCACGGCTGTCGCGGCGGGGTTGGTCGGGCTGTTCGGGCAGTTGCTGTCGCGGTACCGGTTCGCGTCGGCGTTGCCGTACACGACCGCTGCGATCGGGCCCCTGTTGCCGGGTTCCGCTACGTACTTCGGGCTGTTGGCCATCGCGCAGAACAAGGTCGACCGGGGGTTGGTGTCGTTGGCCACGGCGGCTTCTCTCGCCATGGCCATCGCGATCGGGGTCAATCTGGGGTCGGAGATCTCGCGGTTGTTCTTGCGGATTCCGGGGGCGTCTGCGGGGGCGCGGCGGGCGGCCAAGCGGACCAGGGGGTTCTGAGCGCCTAATAGCTCGGGGCGGGCTGTTTGCGGGCGAGTGCAGGCTCGTTGTGGCTGGTCGCGCAGTTCCCCGCGCCCCTTAGGGGGTTGCAGCTAGCCCTGCGGATAACCCTGGTTGTCGTACGGCGGGTACTGCTGGTTGCCGTACTGCTCATTGCCGTAGGGCTGCTGTTGGTACGTCGGCTGCTGCTGAGGCTGGGCGTAGTACTGGTCGTAACTGTTGTTCTGGTCGTAACCGGTGTTCTGCTGAGGTTGTTGCTGCTGCTGGGGCCGGTCCACTCGGCGGAGCTGGGTCGTCGAGTCGTCCATGATCACCGGGAACGGCTGGGTCGCGGCCGGGTCGCCGGGCTGCTCAGCGGGGGTCTGCGGGTTCTTCTTGGCCTTGGAGCGGGCGCGCAGGAACTCGATGATGATCGGGACCACGGAGATCAGAACGATCAGGATGAGGATCGCTTCGATGTTCTTGTGGACGAAGTCGATGTTGCCGAGCCAGGAGCCGAGCAGGGTCACGCCCGCGCCCCACAGGACGCCGCCGATGATGTTGAACGTGAGGAACGAGCGGTACTTCATGCCGCTGACGCCGGCGATGATCGGCGTGAAGGTGCGCACGATCGGCACGAAGCGGGCCAGGACAAGGGACTTGGGGCCGTACTTCTCGAAGAACTCGTGCGCCTTGACCACGTTCTCCTGCTTGAACAGGCGTGAGTCCGGGCGGCTGAAGAGCGACGGGCCGACCTTCTTGCCGAAGATGTAGCCCGCCTGGTCGCCGAGGATCGCGGCGACGCAGATCAGCGCCACGGCCGCCCACAGCGGGAAGTCGAGGGTGCCCGCGGTGATCAGCAGGCCGCAGGTGAAGAGCAGGGAGTCACCCGGCAGGAAGAACCCGATGAGCAGGCCGGACTCCGCGAAGACCACGAGCAGGAGGCCCCAGATCCCGAACCGGTCGAGCATGGTGTTCGGGTCGAGCCAGCTCGGGCCGAGGGCGAGCGTCATCACGGTTCCGGGCTCCTGAGGGGTGGAGGGAGGTGCCAGCGTCCAGGTACAGCCGCACAAAGCTATCAACGCGATGTGTCCGTCCCAGGTTCCACCGGTGACTCCAGGATGCACTGTGCACCCCATAGGACAAAGCTGTGAGCCATGGGTATCGAAGAGTACGGCGGCGGCCAGGGCCCGCAGGCCGATGTACTGGTCGTGACGACGAACGACGTCCCGGGGTACCGGGTCGAGCAGGTGATCGGCGAGGTCTTCGGGCTGACCGTGCGCTCACGGCATCTCGGCAGCCAGATCGGCGCCGGTCTGAAGTCGATGATCGGCGGTGAACTGAAGGGGCTCACCAAGACCCTCGTGCAGACCCGCAACCAGGCCATGGAGCGCCTCATCGAGCAGGCACGCGCGCGTGGGGCCAACGGCGTCCTGGCCTTCCGCTTCGACGTGACCGAGGCGGCGGACGTGGGCACCGAGGTGTGCGCCTACGGGACGGCGGTGGTCCTGGCCCGGGAGTAGCGCGTACCCCCGGGCCAGGTCCCTAGGAGGTGTACCGGGACGCATTCGCCAGGATCGCGTCCTTCAGGTGCACGGCCAGGCCCGGGGCCATCGCGTCGTAGAACGCCTTGAAGCGCTCGTCGGAGACGTACATCCCGGCGAGACAGACGTGCATCTCGTACGAGCACGCGTAGAACCAGCGGTCGATGTGCAGGCGGTGTTCCTCGGCGAGGTCCAACGCCGCGTCGCCGGTGGGGAGTTCACCGGCGGTCACCAGGGCGGCGTAGCGCTCGCTCCAGTCGTCGACCTCGGCCTGGAGGCGTTTCCAGTCGGCCTTGGTGTAGCGGGCGGCCCGGCGCTGCGACTCGGCGTAGGCCTCGGTGCCGCCCCAGCGCTGTTCCGCTTCCTCGGCGTACTGCTCGGGGTCCTTGTCGCCGAAGACCTCGAAGCGTTCCTCGGGGGTGAGGTTGATGCCCATCGTGCGTGCCTCCATGGCGTGTTCCACGGCCTCGGCCATCTTCTGGAGCTTCTCGATCCGGGCGGTCAGCAGCTCGTGCTGCCGGCGCAGATGTACGCGCGGGTCCGTCTCCGGGTCGTCGAGCAGGGCCGCGACCTCGTCGAGCGGGAAGCCGAGTTCCCGGTAGAACAGGACCTGTTGGAGCCGGTCGAGGTCGGCGTCGCCGTAGCGCCGGTGACCCGCGTGGCTGCGCTCGCTCGGGACGAGCAGGCCGATGTCGTCGTAGTGGTGCAGCGTGCGCACGGTGACCCCGGCGAATCCGGCGACCTGTCCTACGGAGTAGCTCACTTCCGCTCCTTCTTCTGTCCGCGCTCCACGGTGGGACCTCACGCCACGTGAGGTGCAACCCCATAAGCCTGGCGGCGCACCGACCCGCCCCTCTCAAGACGTTCCTCAAGATGTTGGGTCCGTTTTGCCCGCTTATGGTGAGCCCGTGGCCCAGGACAGCGCGCAACAGGCACCCGCCGCCCCTACGACCCCGGCGCGCACCCTGCTGCCGATGATCGTCCCCGCACTCGTCGTGGGCGTGCTCGCGAGCCTGCTCTTCATCGGCGTGAGCGAGGCAGCCGAACAGCTCCAGCACGTGCTCTGGAAAAACCTGCCCGACGCCCTGAACATCGGCCGGTACTCGGTCCTCTGGATGCTCGTCATGCTGACGGCCACCGGCATCGCGGTCGGCCTGGTGGTGTGGAAGGTCCCCGGGCACGCGGGTCCCGACCCGGCGACCACAGGGCTCGATGCCGTAGCGCTGCCCCCGGCCGTACTTCCCGGTCTGGTCCTGGCGACGGCGCTGATGCTCGCGGGCGGCCCGAGCCTGGGTCCCGAGAACCCGATCATCGCCGTGAACGTGGGCCTCGCGCTGTGGGCGGGGCGCAGGCTGGCGCCCCGGGTGCCGGGCGGGGCGTGGGGCGCGCTGGCCGAGTCGGCGACTATCGGGGCGCTGTTCGGGACGCCGGTCGCGGCGGCGCTGCTCATCTCGGAGGCGCTGGCCGCGAGGCAGACCAAAGGGGCCCTCTGGGACAACGTGTTCGCACCGCTCGCCGCGGCGGCGGCGGGCGCCATGACGACCACCCTGGTGGCCCACCCGACCTTCGACCTGCACCTGCCCGCGTTCGGCCGTCCCGGCTGGGGCGACCTGCTGGCGGCCCTGATCCTGGCCCCGTTGGCAGCGGCGCTGGGCATGGCGGCCGTCTACGCCTTCCCCTACGCCCACGGCGCCTTCTCCCGCCTCAGGCACCCCATGCTGACGCTTCCGGCCGGTGGACTGGTCCTGGGCCTTCTGGCGGCCGTGGGCGGCCACCTGACGCTCTTCAAGGGACTGGACGAGGTCGGGGCACTCGCCGCCGATCCCGAGGGCTGGTCGGCGGGCCAGTTCGCGACGATGACGGCCGTGAAGCTGGCGGCACTGCTGGTCGCCGCGTCCTGCGGCTTCCGGGGCGGCCGGATCTTCCCGTCCGTCTTCATCGGCGTCGCGTTCGGCCTGTTCGCCCACGCGGTCGTACCGGCCGTGGACCCGGCACTCGCGGTCGCCACGGGCGTCCTGGGCATGCTCCTGGCGATCACCAGACAGGGCTGGGTGAGCCTGTTCACGGCCGCCATCCTGGTCGCCTCCCCCGCGATCCTCGCCCTTCTCTGCATCGCCTCGCTCCCGGCCTGGCTGCTGGTGACCGGGAGACCGCAGATGCAGTTGCGCGCGGACGGAACTCCGGTTCGCTAGTACCCGTTGGTTCTTTTGATCCTTATCGGAGGCAAGCCCATGCCGTTGCACAAAGGTCCCGACCCGTCCGCCGAGCGCCCCATGTCCGTGAACCCCTTCTACGGGGAGGCCAATCCGGTCGGCGGCATGTCCGAGGCCCCGCCCAAGCACCGGCTCCCGGACACCCCGCTGCCCCCGATGACGGCGACCCAGCTCGTGCACGACGAGCTGATGCTGGACGGCAACTCCCGCCTGAACCTGGCGACTTTCGTCACCACCTGGATGGAGCCGGAAGCCGGCGTCCTCATGGCGGAGTGCCGGGACAAGAACATGATCGACAAGGACGAGTACCCCCGCACCGCAGAGCTGGAGAAGCGCTGCGTGGCGATGCTCGCGGACCTCTGGCACGCACCGGACCCGTCAACCGCCGTCGGCTGCTCGACAACCGGCTCCAGCGAGGCCTGCATGCTCGCCGGCATGGCCCTGAAGCGCCGCTGGACACAGCGCAACAAGGACCGCTACCCGGCGGCCCGCCCGAACCTGGTGATGGGCGTCAACGTCCAGGTCTGCTGGGAGAAGTTCTGCAACTTCTGGGAGGTCGAGGCCCGCCAAGTCCCCATGGAGGGCGACCGCTTCCACCTGGACCCCCAAGCAGCGGCCGACCTCTGCGACGAGAACACGATCGGCGTCGTAGGCATCCTGGGCTCCACGTTCGACGGCTCCTACGAACCGATCGCCGACCTCTGCGCAGCCCTCGACGCACTCCAGGAGCGCACGGGCCTGGACATCCCGGTCCACGTGGACGGCGCGTCCGGCGCCATGGTCGCCCCCTTCCTGGACCCGGACCTGATCTGGGACTTCCGCCTCCCACGCGTGGCGTCGATCAACACCTCGGGCCACAAGTACGGCCTGGTCTACCCGGGCGTCGGCTGGGCCCTGTGGCGCGACAAGGAGGCCCTCCCCGAGGAACTCGTCTTCCGCGTCAACTACTTGGGCGGCGACATGCCCACCTTCGCCCTCAACTTCTCCCGCCCCGGCGCCCAAGTAGTAGCCCAGTACTACACATTCCTCCGCCTCGGCCGAGAGGGCTACCGCGCGGTCCAACAGTCCACCAGGGACGTAGCCCAAGGCCTGGCACAACGCATCGAAGCCCTAGGCGACTTCAAACTCCTCACCCACGGCAACGAGTTGCCGGTCTTCGCCTTCACCACAGCCCCCCACATCCAGACCTACGACGTCTTCGACGTCTCCCGCCGCCTCCGGGAGAACGGCTGGCTGGTCCCGGCGTACACCTTCCCGGCCAACCGCGAGGACCTCTCCGTCCTCCGAGTCGTCTGCCGCAACGGCTTCTCGGCAGACCTCGCCGAACTGTTCCTCGACGACCTGACCCGCCTCCTCCCCGAACTACGCCGCCAGCCCCACCCCTTCACCCGCGACAAGCAAGCGGCAACAGGCTTCCACCACTGACCGGCAAGCCACGTACGGCGGCAAGGCGACGTGTCGGGGGGTGTCCGCCCGCAGCGGTCGGCGCTCATCACCGCCACCCTCTCGAGAAACCTTGCCGCGCCGATCCGAGGACGGAGACCCCCCGGCGCGGCGCCGCACCCCCCACCCACCCAGGGGCGCGGGGAACTGCGCGACCAGCCCCACACAACCCGCACCCGACAACTCACCCTCCAAGCCCACGGAACCGCCGCACCGCCAGCGGAAAAAACACCACGAGCAAGCCCAACGGCCAAGCAACCGCAGCCCAGACATGCCCCGCCTCACCCCCGGGCCCACCAAAAAGCTCCCGTACGGCAGTAGCGGTCTGAGACATCGGATTCCACTGAACAACCGCGCCCAGCCACCCAGGCATCGCAGCCGGCGTAGCCAACGCGTTGGACAGAAACCCGACCGGCCACACCAGAATCTGCACGGCCTGCACCATCTCCGGCCGCCCCGCCACCAGCGCCAGATAGATCCCGACCCACAACATGGCGAACCGAAAAAACAACAACAGCCCGACGGCGCCCAGGAATTGCCCCACCCCGGCATGCGGCCGCCAACCAAGCCCCAGCCCAACCCCGACCAACACGACCAGCCCGACAGCCGACTGCAACATGTCCGCAGCCGACCGCCCCACCAGAACAGCCCCGTCAGCCATGGGCATCGACCGAAACCGATCGATCACCCCTTTGTTGAGATCCTGCGTAACGGCGACCATCGTGCCCTCCAGCCCAAAGGCCATGGTCAACGCGAGCATCCCCGGCACCAGATAGTCGACGTACGCACCCTCGACAGCCCGCCCGCCGCCGATCAGATACCCGAACATCAACAACAACATCACCGGGAAAACAAGACTCACCACGACCTGCACAGGCTGCCGCGCCCAGTGGGCGAGTTCACGCCGGGTCATGGTCCAGGAATCGTTCAGGACATAGACGCTCACACCGCCTCCTTCACGTTCGTACGGTCACCGTCACCCGTGAGATGCAGGAACACCTCATCCAACGTCGGCCGCCGCACCGCCACATCCTCGGCATCGATCCCGCCCTCCTCCAACGCCCGCACGACCCCGGACAGCGCCGCCATCCGGTCGGAGACCGGCGCACTGAGCAACCGCCGATCCGCATCGACCCGGATGTCACCGGCAGGCAACGGCAACAGCGCGACAGCCGCCCCCAGTTGACCCGCATCACGCAGGACGACGTCGATACGGTCCCCACCCGTCAGGGACTTCAGCTCGTCCGGGGTCCCGTCCGCGATGACCCGCCCCCGGTCAACTACCGAGACACGACCGGCGAGTTGGTCGGCCTCCTCCAGGTACTGCGTGGTGAGCAGCACCGTCGTACCCCCACCCACCAGAGACCGAACCGCAGCCCACACCTCGGCCCGACCACGCGGGTCGAGCCCGGTGGTCGGCTCGTCCAGAAAGAGAATCTCGGGCGCGGTGACGAGCGAGGCGGCGAGATCGAGCCGCCGCCGCATACCCCCGCTGTAGGCACGAACCGGCTTACGCCCGGTGTCGGCGAGATCGAACCGCTCCAGCAGCTCATCGGCCCGCACACGCGCACCCCGGGCACCGAGATGATGAAGACGCCCGAACATCTCCAGGTTCTGCCGCCCGCCCAACTCCTCGTCCAGAGCCGCGTGTTGACCAAGCAACCCAATGCGAAACCGAACCGCACGGGCCTCGGTCAACACATCATGGCCCGCCACCTCAACCCGACCGGAGTCGGCCCGCAGCAGCGTGGACAGAACACGGACCAGGGTGGTCTTACCCGCCCCGTTGGGCCCGAGCACCCCATGCACGGTCCCGCGCGCAACGCACAGATCAAGCTCGTCCAACGCCGTCTTCCGGCTCTTCTTGTCGCCGTACGTCTTGCACACACTCTCGACGACGATCGCCGCGTCGACCACTGAACATCCCTCCACTAGTCAAACTTGACTACGCACACGAAAGTAACCCCACAAGGAGCGTTAGTCAAACTTGATTAGCCGACATCCCCAGGATGCCGCTCCCCCGTCGCGTACGGGTTCTCCTCGTCGTCCCTCAGGACACCGACGAACGGCTCACCCTCCCCCGCGAAGGTGTACGCCCCGCCCTCGATACGGTCGATCAGCCCCTGGGTCCACGCGGCCTCCGCGTCGGCCGTGTGGATCCAGAGGTTCATGATCTCGCCGATGTGGCCCAGCTGTTCGGGCCCGTCCTCGGGGATGTAGTGCTCGGTGACGGAGGCGCGCCACTGGTCGATACCCCGGGTGCGCTCCTTGAGCAACGCCACCGCCTCGGCCCTCGGCAGATCCACGATGAAGCCGATCGCGGCGGACTTGACGTCCATCTGCTGGTCGTACGACGTCAGCGCCTCGCGCAGCAGCCGGAGGTACTCCTCGGTACCCCGGCCGGTGATCTCGTACTCGGTGCGGGGCGGGCCCCCGACGGTGGACGGCGCGATCTCGTGGGCGTGCAGCAGGCCCTGCTTGGCCAGTTGCTTGAGCGCGTGGTAGATCGAGCCGGGCTTGGCGTTGGACCACTCGTGCGCGCCCCAGTATTCGAGGTCGTTGCGCACCTGGTAGCCGTGGGCCCGCCCGTGCTGGCGCACCGCGCCGAGCACGAGGAGACGGATCGCTGACATGGGGCCAGCGTAGAACCCGCGAGGTCAGCCCCCGGTCGCGCCCCGTTCCTTCATGACCAGCTCGTAGGCCGTGGCGCCGTCGAGGGACTCGCGGATGATGTCGGCATGGCCGGCGTGCCGGGCGGTCTCGCGGATCAGGTGCAGACAGAGCCAGCGCACGGAGACGCGCCCCTCCGGCGGGAACCAGGGCTCACTCGGCACCGGGAAGGTGTCGTCCAGGCTGGGCACCGAGCGGATGTACGCCTCGGTCTCGGCGGCGACCTTCTCCCAGTACGCGAGCTGCGACTCGACGGTCTCGTCGCCGACCAACTGGAACGTCTCGTGCCAGTTGGTCTGGTCCCGCTGAACCGCCGGCGGCTCCTGCTTCGCCCGCGCGATCCAGCCCTGCTCGACGTCGGCGACATGCTTCAGCAGCCCGGCGAGGGAGAGCCCGCTCGCGCTCGGCCTGCTCGCGGCCTGTTCCTCGGTCAGCCCGAGCAACGCCCTGCGGATACCGCCCCGTTGGTCCTCGATGAACGTGAGCAGCGACCCGCGCTCGTCGCCCTGTGTGTCCGCGGGTACATGCGTGACCATGGCCTTCGCCTTTCGCCGGTGCCGGCAGGAGGCCCGTCCCCCTGCCCGACACGGACGAAGCTACGGGCCATCGAGGTCAGGTTCTGTCCTCAATGGCCCGCAGGAAGCACATGTCTAGAACGGGAACCCGCTCCGCCCGTGCTGCACCGAGATCCACTTCAGGCTGGTGAACGCGTCCAGCATCGACTCGCCGTTGAGGCGGCCCAGGCCCGAGGCCTTCTCGCCGCCGAAGGGGACGATCGGCTCGTCGTGGACGGTGCCGTCGTTGACGTGGAACATGCCCGTGTCGATCTGCTTGGCGAAGTTCACGCCGCGCTCGATGTCACCGGTGTGGACCGCGCCGCTGAGGCCGTACGGCGTGTCGTTGACGATGCTCACCGCCTCCTCCTCGCCGTCGAACGGGATGAGGAAGGCGACCGGGCCGAAGACCTCCTGGCGGAGCAGGTCCGAGCCGGCGGGGACGTCGGTGAGGACCGAGGGGGCGACCAGGTTGTCGGTGGTCGTGCCGTGGACCAGCGCCGTCGCGCCCTCGGCGATCGCCTGCTCGACGACACCCGAAAGGGCGTCCGCCTGCGAGGAGTTGATGACCGGCCCGATGACCGTCTGCGGGTCGCGCGGGTCGCCGACCTTGAGGGACTTGACCTTGGCGACGAACTTCTCGGTGAACTCGTCCCGGATCGACCGGTCGACGAGGACACGGTTCGCGGCCATGCAGACCTGGCCCTGGTGGACGTAGCGGCTGAAGACCGCCGCGTCGACCGCGTAGTCGATGTCGGCGTCGTCGAGGACCACGATCGCGCTGTTGCCGCCGAGTTCGAGCACCGAGCGCTTGAAGCGCGAGGCGCAGACGGTCGCGACGTGGCGGCCGACCTTGTCGGAACCGGTGAAGGAGATGACCTTCGGGATCGGGTGCTCGATGAACGCGTCGCCGATCTCCGCGATGTCCGTGATGACGACGTTCAGGAGACCGCCCGGCAGACCCGCGTCCTCGAAGATCTTCGCGACCAGGGAACCGCCGACGATCGGGGTGTTCTGGTGCGGCTTGAGGACCACGCCGTTGCCCAACGCCAGTGCGGGGGCTACCGACTTGAGGGAGAGCAGGAGCGGGAAGTTGAAGGGGCTGATCACGCCGACCACGCCCACCGGGACGGTGTAGACGCGGTTCTCCTTGCCGTCGACCGGCGAGGGGATGATCCGGCCCTGGGGGCGCAGCGCGAGGTGGATCGCCTCGCGGAGGAACTCCTTGACGAGGTGCAGCTCGAAGCCGGCCTTCAGGAAGGTGCCGCCGAGTTCGGCGACGATCACCTCGGAGATCTCCTGCTCGCGGTCCTCGATGATCCGCAGGGCCTTCTCGAACACGGCACGGCGGGCGTAGGGGTTGGTCGCGGCCCATGTCTTCTGGGCGCGGGCGGCCGCCTTGTACGCCTCGTCGACCTCGTCGACCGTGGCTATCGTGATCGACGCGAGCTTCTCGCCGTCGTACGGGTTGAAGTCGATGATGTCCCAGGAGCCGGTGCCCGGGCGCCACTCACCGTCGATGTACTGCTGAGCCAGGTCGGTGAAGTAGGACGACATGTGATCCCTCAATCGCTCAATCGTCAGCAGACACGATCAATTGGCAGACACGATCAAAAGCAGACCGGACCATGCATCACGATCACGATCATCACGGTCTGATCACACGTCATCGTACTTGTGTTTCAAGAGAGTTGGAGCAGTCCCCGGAGAAGATCCCGGCTCTCGTCCGGGCCCGGGCTGTCCTGCTGGAGCTCCTTCAGCGCCTTCTCGTACTGGGCCACGTCCTCGGCCTTGTCGAGATACAGCGCGCTGGTCAACTGCTCCAGATAGACGACGTCCGAGAGGTCGGACTCCGGGAACGACAGGATCGTGAAGGCCCCGGACTCACCCGCGTGCCCGCCGAAGCCGAACGGCATCACCTGGAGGCGGACGTTCGGGTGCTCGGAGACCTCGATCAGATGCTGGAGCTGCCCGCGCATGACCTCGCGGTCGCCGTACGGGCGGCGCAGGGCGGCCTCGTCCAGGACGATGTGGAAGTCGGGGGCGTTCTCGTTCACCAGGTACTTCTGCCGCTCAAGGCGCAGCGCCACCCGGCGCTCCACGTCCGCCTCGCTCGCGCCCTTCATGCCGCGCCGGACGACCGCGCGGGCGTAGGCCTCGGTCTGGAGGAGTCCGTGGACGAACTGCACCTCGTAGACGCGGATGAGGGAGGCGGCGCCCTCCAGGCCCACATAGGTGGGGAACCAACTGGGCAGGACGTCGGAGTAACTGTGCCACCAGCCCGCTACGTTGGCCTCCTTCGCGAGGGAGAGGAGTGAGATGCGCTCCGCCTCGTCCGTGATGCCGTACAGCGTCAACAGGTCCTCGACGTCCCGGGTCTTGAAGCTCACTCGCCCCAGCTCCATGCGACTGATCTTGGATTCGGAAGCGCGGATCGAGTACCCCGCCGCCTCTCGGGTGATCCCACGTGCTTCCCGCAGTCGCCTGAGTTGCGAGCCGAGCAGCATCCGCCGCACCACCGATCCGGGCTCTCCCGCGCTCACGTTCGCCAGCCTCCCCAACCGTCTTCAGGGGCCGCAGTCTGCCACTAAAACACTTCGAGCAGTACTCGTTCGGTTACAGAAATGGAAAGAAGGGGCGCCCGTTCACAGGAAGTTGTCAGGAAGACGTCAGGAAGAAGCAAGGTCCAGGGCCGAGATCGGCGCGAAGTTGGCGGAAAAAATGGCCAACAAGCGGTACGGGAGGGTCCAATTCGGTCAGCTGCACGTGCATCTGCCCTTGCATCTGCCCTACGCATCCGAAACCATGGTCTCGCGCCACCGCTGCATCGCAACGACCGCGAATTCCCGGGAGTGCCTCGCATGGGGACGAATGGATCGACCATGCTCGAGCCGTTACGGCAGGGCCTTCCGCCGCTGGACCCTTCGGCCGTGTCCAGCGCCGCGTCGTGTGCTCTGGCCGCCCGCTACGAAGCGGTGCGCGAGGCACGGCAGTTCACCCGCCGCACACTCGACCAGTGGGACATAGGCGACCGCTTCGACGACGTCTGTCTGGTCGTCTCCGAGTTGGTCACCAACGCGCTGCGGCACGCGCTGCCGGCGAACACCCCACGCGTCCCGGAGCAGAACCCGCCCGTGCGGCTGCATCTGATGCGCTGGACCGAGCGGCTGGTGTGCGCCGTGCGCGACCCCAGTCACGACAGTCCCATCGCCTGTGAGTCGGAGGACTTCTCGGCGGAGTCGGGCCGCGGCCTGTTCCTCGTCGACTCGTTCGCCGACGGCTGGGGCTGGCACCCGCTGGCGGGGACGCTCAGCGGCAAGGTGGTCTGGGCGCTGTTCCGGCTCCAGGGCGACCCCGCGCAGAACAACGCGTGACGAACCGCGGCTCTTTTTTGAGGCCGCGGTTCTACGCGCGTTGCCGCTGTTTTCGCAGGTCGGCGCGGTGTCCCGCTATCCCGCTATCAGGTGGTCGAACTCGCCGTCCTTGATGCCCAGGAGCATCGCCTCGATCTCGGCGCGGGTGTAGACGAGCGCCGGGCCGTCGGGGAAGCGCGAGTTGCGCACCGCGACGTCGCCGCCGGGCAGGCGCGCGAACTCCACGCAGGACCCCTGCGAGTTGCTGTGCCGGCTCTTCTGCCAGGCCACTCCGTCCAGCTGCGTGGCAGCCATGCCGTTGTACACGTCGAACCCCAAGTACACGCTGTCAACGCGGTGGTCCACAGGTCGCTCCCGGTTGTGCACTGGCTGGTGTGGCCATTGATGCAGTGGTCAACTGTTCCGGATCATAGCCCTGTTCATGTGCAGATGCATGAGCAGATGCACGTGCACGGGGTGTGGTCCTCCGGTTACAGCTTTGACGACTGCTTTACCGATGCCGTTCCAGCGTCTGCCCAGGACCGGGCAGGACATGTACTAGGGAAGACGTGTACGGGGGCCCTTGTGTTCCATGCGGGCGGCTATCGGGTCGAGTACGGCAACAATGCCATCTCCCGGGCGTTCTTGATCGCGGCCGCCAACTGCCGCTGCTGCCGCGCCGATACGCCCGTGACGCGGCGGCTGCGGATCTTGCCGCGGTCGGAGACGAAGGTGCGCAGCAGGGCGGTGTCCTTGTAGTCGATGTACGTCACTCCGGCCGAATCCAGGGGATTACGACGGGACTTGGCGGGTCGGCGCGCGGACTTGAGGTCGGGCTTGCGGGGCACGGTCAGATCTCCAGAAGGGTGTCGAAGGCGGACGGGATGCGTTTCCAGGCGCTACGGCCCGCGGCGTACTCGGTGTCGGTCAACAGGCAGGACTCCAGGAGCAGTTCGAGTCCGTCGCGGTCGAGGCCGGGGGAGGTGAAGACGAGGTGCTGGCAGCAGTCGCCGTGCTCCGGGTGCCAGTCGAGCGCGGCGGCTGCGCGGCGTACCGGTGGCACCAACTCCCAGGCCGCGTCCGGCAATGAGGCCAGCCACGGGCCCGCGCTCTCCACGCAGAGGGCTCCGCCGGCCGCGTCCCAGTGCAGGAGCGAGTCGGGCTTGTCCGCGAGCCAGAAGCGGCCTCGGCTGCGGGCGGCGGCGCAGGTGATGTCCTCTAGTGCGGCATACAGGCGCTCCGGGTGGAAGGGGCGGCGCCGGTGCCAGACGAGAGTGGTGACGCCGTGGGCGTCGGCCTCGACGGGGAGCAGGGCGCAGGCGGGGTGTTGGGCTGCGGCTGCGGCGTCCACGTCGAAACCGGCGAGGGCTGCGCGGGCGAGGACGCTGCGTGGGGGGTTGGCGGGGGGCCGGGTCGGGGGTGGGTGGTTGGGGTTGTGTGCGGAGTGCGGGTCGGTGGGGGCCGGTCGCGCAGTTCCCCGCGCCCCTGGGGGGTTGGGGGTGGATGGGGTGGAAGCGGGGGGCGGGGTGCTCGTGGGGTTGTGTGCGGGGTGCGGGTCTGTCGGGGCTGGGCGCGCAGTTCCCCGCGCCCCTGGGGGGTTGGGGGTGAGGGTGTTGTCCTGGGCACCTCCGCCTCTCGGCAAGTCGGTTCCCCCGACCGGGACTTGGTGGGCCGTCGGGTGCAGCTGGGCCAGTAGCTCGCGGTCTTCGTCGTCGGCCTCGTCCGAGTGGAGGACGGTGAGGACGGGGGCGTACTCCAGTTGGCGGGCGAAGGTGTCCGCGATCGTGCGTTCGTCCGTGGCCGCCGCCGCGAGGCCGGCCGTGGCGAGGTCGTCGCCGTTGCCGAGGTACGGGAGGAGCAGGGACGGGTCCACGGCGGTGATGACGGCGGTGACCGTGAGGCCGCCGGAGGTGATCACCTCGGCCATCGCCTTGGGTTCGACGGAGTCCCACAACTCGACTATCGCCAGCCGGACTTGACCGGTCCTGGCCAGTCGGCGGAGCTCCGGGACCAGGTCCTCGCGCAGGGCGCAGCACGCGCAGTCGTTGACGAGGGGGGTCTCGCCCGCGTCGACGATGCCGGTGGCGTCCCTGATCGTGCGGACGACCGTGCCGGCAGTCGCCGTAGCGAGGTCGTGGTGGAGTACGACGCTGCCGGGGACGTCGTGGAGGAGTTGGGCGACGGTCGCTCGGCGGGCGTCGGCGTGCAGGCCGGCGACGATCGCGACGGAGAGGTCGGACACCGTCAGGCCTGCTTCCCGTAGCGGCGCTCGAAGCGCTCCACGCGGCCGGCCGTGTCCAGGACGCGGGCCGTGCCGGTGTAGAAGGGGTGGCTGACGTTCGAGATCTCGACGTCCACGACGGGGTAGGTGTGACCGTCCTCCCACTCGATCGTCTTCGTGCTCGTCAGAGTGGAGCGGGTGAGGAAGGCGTGGCGCGCGGCGCGGTCCCGGAAGACGACCGGGCCGTAGGGCGGGTGGATGTTCTCGCGCATCTCGGTCAGCGCTCCTCTCGGAAGTCGACGTGGCGGCCGGCGGCCGGGTCGTACTTGCGCAGGACCAGGCGGTCGGGGTTGTTCCTGCGGTTCTTGCGGGTCACGTAGGTGTAGCCGGTGCCGGCCGTGGACCTGAGCTTGATGACCGGGCGGAGTTCGTTGCGTGCCATGACTGATACCTTACTGAAAATGAATTCCATTAGCAGCACCGGCTACGACCCCGATCGAGGAGAGGTACGTCACTCGTGTCCGCCCACTGCATGCTGACCGGCGCACAGCCCGGCTTCGGCAACCGCATCTCCCACTCCCACCGGCGCACCTCGCGCCGCTTCGACCCGAACATCCAGTCCAAGCGCTACTGGCTGCCCGGCGAGGGCCGGTACGTACGGCTGCGGCTGAGCGCGAAGGGGATCAAGACCGTGGACGCGATCGGCGTCGAGGCGGCCGTGGCCCGGATCCGCGAGCGCGGGGTGAGGATCTGATGGCGAAGAAGAGCAAGATCGCGAAGAACGAGCAGCGGCGGAAGATCGTCGCGCGGTACGCGGCGCGGCGGGCCGAGCTGAAGGAGATCGTCCGGCGGGTCGGTTCGACGGAGGCCGAACGGGCCGCCGCGCAGCGGGAGTTGAGCCGCCAGCCGCGCGACGCGAGCGCCACCCGGGTGCGCAACCGCGACCAGGTCGACGGGCGGCCCCGGGGCTATTTCCGCGCCTTCGGGCTGTCCCGGGTGAACCTGCGCGGCCAGGCTCACAGCGGATACCTACCCGGCGTCCGCAAGTCCTCCTGGTAACCCCTGGTAGCTTGCTGCGGTCGTTCCGGCCAGGGCCGAGGCCAAGGCCGGCCGGGCGGCCGTCCGCGTCCCGCTACAGCTTGGGAGCCACCAGTGACTACGGCGTTTTCGACGGTGTCGACGGTACGGATGGCGGCGGCTGCCGCCGGGCTGGCGGGCGCGCTCGTCCTGACCGGGTGCAGCGGTGACTCCTCGGACGACTCCTCGTCCACGCCGAGCGCGTCCTCGTCGGCGACGTCGACCGCGACGGCGGACTCCGGCGGCTCCGGCAGCAGCCCGTCGGCCGCGTCCGACGGGCTGCAGGGCAGCTGGCTCGCCACGGCGGACGGCAAGGCGCTGGTCCTTGTGGTCACCGGCAAGCAGGCCGCGCTGTTCACGACCGGTGGCACCGTGTGCAACGGGACGGCCGGTGAGGAGGCGGGGATGCGGATGATCCACCTCAAGTGCACGGACAAGAGCAAGACCCGGACGACCGGAATGGTCGACTCCGTCAGCAAGTCGAGCCTCGCGGTCACCTGGTCGGGGAGTACCGCCAAGGAGACGTACACGCGGGCCGAGGGCGGGAAGATGCCGTCGGGTCTGCCTACGGCGAGCCTGGGATCGTAGGGGCGAGGCGGGTCCGGGGTGGCTCCCGGGGTGCGGGGCGGTCTGCGGAGGGGGGTCCGGTGCGGGATGATCCCCTCATGCGCACCATTCCCCTCGCCGTCGCCGCACTCGCGTCGGCTCTGCTTCTGACCGCCTGCGACAGTGGCAGCGGCGGTGGTTCCTCCGACAGCAAGAACGGGTCGGCCTGCTCGTTCGACGGGGTCGCCGTCCAGGTCGGGCCCGCGAGCACCGCTCCGGCCGCCGGTGACACCGGTGAGGTGCCCGTCTCGCTCACCAACCAGAGCAAGCCGTGCGACCTGAACGGCTTCGCGGGCGCCACGCTGGTGGCCGGCGACACCAAGGTCGTCCTCTCCACCCAGAAGGGCGCCAAGGCGCAGAAGCTGAAGCTCGCCAAGGGCGACGCGGCCTCCTTCACCATCACCTACGTGCGCGGCAAGGCGGGCGACAAGCTGAGCCTGGCCGCGACGAAGGTGGTCATCACGCTGCCCGGCAGCAGCGACACCGCGAGCTACAAGTGGTCGTACGGACCCGTCCAGGGCAAGACCTCGGTGAGCGACTCGGACGCCTCGGTGAGCGCGTTCACGCAGGCCGGCGACTGATCCCCCGCAGGCCTCTCGTCAGTCCAGGGGCGGCCGGGCCCTGACCTGGGCCCGGTCCGCCGCCTCGGCGCCCTCCGTCCAGCCCGCCTCGTCGGTGACGCCGCGCAGGCGGGTCGTGGTCGTCTCCGGGAACATCGCGTCGACGCGGTCGGTGACGGCGACCTCGCGGGTGGCGAGCACCGGGAGCAGGTCGTCGGTCACCTGCGTCCCGGCGGCCCGCGCCAGCCGGTCCCCGATGCGGTGGGCGTAGGCCGCGAGGAAGGATTGCCGGAAGGTCTTCGTCCGCCGCCGGCCACCCGCGCGCTGGGCCGCCTCCGCCCGGGTCATCGCGGAGGTGGCCTGCACGAGCAGCGACGTATAGAGGAGCTCGACCACCTCCAGGTCGCCCTCGAACCCGACGACGGTCGAGAAGCCGAAGGCCTCGTTCCAGACGGCCCGGCAGTGGTTCGCCCAGGCGACCGCGTCCAGCAGCACCGCCTTCGCCTGCTCGTACGGCGCCTCGACCCCGATCCGGCACGCGCCGGGCGCGTCCTTCGCCGGGGCCTGCGCGTCGAGCAGCGCCTCGTCGATACTGTGCCGCGCCATCAGCTCCTGCGCCTTGGCGCTCAGCGCCTCCGCCTCCTCCGGGAACCCGGTCGCCTCCGCCTTCGCGAGCAGCGCGCGGATCCGGGTGAGCATGCGGGAGGCGGGCCGACGGTTCTCGTGCGGTCGCTGTTCATCCAGGGGTTCGAGGCTCGGCAGCCGCAGCAGCAGGCGGTACAGCTCCAGCACGGTGGTGGCGTGCGTGAAACGGTCGGTGCGGGGCGGCTCCTCGGCGGTCAGTTCGTCGAGCTGCGCCGCCCAACGGGGGCCGCGCGCCCGGTCGTCCGGCGCCTGCGCCCGGATCAGCGCCGAGACCAGTCGTACGTGTACGTCGTCCAACTCCCGCCGGACCAGCCGTACGACGTCCGCGGGCTGCCAGCCGCGCCGCCAGGCCGACGCCACGAACTCCCTTCCACGGAGGGCGAGTTCGGGGTCCGCGGCGGGGTCGGCGGCGAGGATCGAGGCACCCGCGTCGAGGGCGTCGTGGGTGTCGGCGTAGAGGGCGGCCTCGAAGGCGCGCTCGACGGTGGTGGTCTTGCTGGTCACCGGTTGATCGTGTCATGGGGTGGTGGGGAGACGGGGCGGGGTACGTTCCGACGACGCCGGGAGGGGCGGGGCCCGGTCTGCCCGGCCGGTGGTCTCGTCTCGGTCCGTCCACACCCTGTGGACAACCAACTCATCGCAAATGTAAGGGCGTTGGGCCAGTGGGGCTTCGGCCCGCCTGGCAAGATCGGTTCGTATGGAGACGCTGCCGTTCGACGCCGTGCTGTGCGACTTCGACGGGGTCGTGCACGTGTGGGATCCGGACGGGATGACCGCGCTGGACCGGGCCTGGGGGCTGGCCGAGGGGACGCTGGCCGGGGCCGCGTTCGAGGGCGAGTTGCTGCGGGCCGCAGTGACGGGACGGCTCAGTGACGAGGAGTGGCGGTCCCGGATCGCCGACGACCTGACGCCCGTCTGCGGCTCGGCCGAACGGGCCCGTGACCTGCTGGCCGCGTGGACCGCGCTCACCGGCCGGGTCGACCGCGACGTCATGGACCTGCTCACCGAGGTCCGGCGCACGGTGCCCGTGGTCCTGCTGTCCAACGCCACGACCCGGCTGGAGAGTTACCTCGCGGCGGTCGGCCTGGCCGAGGCGTTCGACGCGGTGGTCAACACGGCCCGCGTCGGAGTGGCCAAACCGGACCCGCGCGTCTTCGAGCTGGCCGCCGGACGCGTCGGAGCCGACCCGAAGCGCTGCCTGTTCGTCGACGACACCGCCGGCCATGTCGTCGCGGCCCGGGAGGCGGGGCTGACGGGACTGCACTACGGGCACGTCGGTCAACTGCGGGACGCGGTCGCGCCGTTGCTGCGGCGGGGGTGAGGCGGAGGTCGGGGGCGGGGTCGGGTCCGTAGGGGCTGCGGCTGCGAACTGCCCTTCCCCTCAAGGGTGTTGCCCCTGAGCCGACCTCGCCTCCGGTCATCACGCGCGGACTGCTCGCGCATCGCCGATCAGCCCGAGCAGCGCGGTGTTCTGTGCCAGGTAGTGCGTGTCGGCGGGGTGCGTGGAGAACTCCGAGAACGCCGCGAAGTAGGGGTCGGCCGCCGTGTCGGCCGCGTAGGTGCCGCGGGCCGCCGCGACGGCCGCGGCGTGGGCGCCGGCGCCTGCTGCGGCGGCCGTGTGCGCTGCGGTGGCGGCTCGGTCGGCGGTGTGCGAGGCGGCGATGCCGGCCGCGACGTTGTGCACCGGCGCGTATACGGCTACGAGGGCCTCGGCCGCCTCGATGGCATCGGCGGCGGTATGAGCCGCGTACGCCGCTGCCGCCGCGGCGGACGCCCAGGAGGCGGCGTCCCCGTCGGCGGCGCAGGACGCGGCGATGGTGGCGGCCACGGCGCGTCCCGTGTCCGCGCCGATGGGAGCGCCCGAGGCGACCAACCCGCCTGCGGCCCGGCGCGCTTCGAGCAGGTCGGCTGTGTGGAGCGTGCCGTCCAGGAAGCCGTCGGCGGCCTGGAGGCACTGACGGACCCGGGCGTCGACGGGGTGCCGCCGCTCCAGGTGATCGAGGGCGTCCTGCGCGCACCGGACCGCGAAACGTCGTAGAACCGCTGCCGGTATCTCTTCCACCAGGCGCATCTCGCTCGCCGCGAACTTGTGGGACTGGCGCGAGAGTTCACCCCTCGCCTCCGCGAGGAACCAGCGCCGGCCGTACACGTTGCGCAGGGAGTCCCTCGGCGTCGGGGACGCGTGCAGACCGTTCGCACAGCAGCGGACGGGCCCGGTCGTCCGGTTCCATTCGCCGATCCGCCAGGTCACGTCTCCGTTCGCCGAGGTCAGGTCGGGTTCTACGAATCGGTAGCACTCGATGGTCGTGGTGTCCGTGGTGTCCGTGGTCTTGGTCTCCACTGTGTTCCTCCTGTGCCGGCGACATCGGTGCGGGGCGGGGCTCCGAGCCCGAGTGCGATACAGCGTATCGGAGTTCCGTACAGCGTATCGATCAGACGTACCCCGTACCCTGCACCCTTAGACTCGGACCGTGCCCACACAACGACCTCCCGCCCCGAACCACGGCGAGCCGATCTGGCTGCGTGAGGCCGAGCGCGACGCCAAGCCGAAGGCGCAGCCGCTCACGCGGGAGCGGATCGTGCGGGCCGCGATGGCGGTCGCCGACAGTGAGGGGCTCGACGCCGTCTCCATCCGGCGGATCGCCGGGGAGTTGAAGGCCCGGCCGATGAGCCTCTACGCGCACATCGACAGCAAGGACGATCTGTTCGAGCTGATGCATGACGCCGCCGCGGAGGAGACGCTCGTCGGGGACGTCCCCTCCGACTGGCGCGAGGCGTTGCGCGTGCTCGCCCGCTCCAACCGGGCCGCAGCGCTGCGCCACCCGTGGCTGCTGGCCACCCGGGACACGGGGTGCCCGGTCGGCCCAGCGTCACTGAAGCGCATGGACGAATCCGCCGCCGCGGTACGGGGGTTGGACGCCGACAGTGCCGTGCTGCGCGCGCTGATCCTCGCGGTCGACACCTTCACGCTCGGGCATGTGATGGCCGAGCTGTCCGGCGGGATCCGGCGCCGGACCACCGAGGAGGCCGGCACCGCCCGGCGCGCGGCCACCACGGAGTACGTCCAGAAGCAGATCGACGCCGGCGGGCTCCCCCACCTCGCCGAGACCGGTTTCTCCGAGCTGCTCCACAACGACGACCCGGAGGCGAGTTTCGAACGCGGCCTGGACTGGCTGCTGGCCGGTGCCGCCGGGTCACTCATGAAGTAGCCCGTTCACACCCTGGCTAGAAGGCGCTCGCGGCCGCCGCTTCCGCTTCCGGCAGCAGGTCCTTGCTCTGCTGGATCACCCGCGCGTAGGTGCGGTCGGGGTCCGAGTTGTCGAGCGCGAATCGCAGGAGAGCGCCGGACCAGTCGTCGAAAAGGGCGAAGGTGCGGTCCACCATGCGCTTGGATTCCTCGCGCTGGGCCTCGTCGAGGGACGGCAGGCTCGTTTCTTCGACTTCCGGTGACTTGATGCTGTGCGACGCCTCCGCCAGGTAATGCTTCGTACCGAAGAATTCGCATTCACGGCCGTCCCGCAGGGCGATTCCCCGGCAGTGCGTGAAGATGGTGATGGAGACCGCCTCGATGGATTCGACCATGGCGAAGACGGCGTACGTCGGCGCGTCGGCGGCGAGGGCGGCCAGTTCCATGACGAGGCGGCGGGAGTGCTGGAAGTCGGCGCTCCACAGGACGCGGGTGGCGTCCGACAGGGGCATCTTGCCGTCGGCGCCCAGTTTCTCCAGGTCGGTCAGCATCCACTGCCAGTGGAAGTCCTCCTCGTACGTGTGGGCGTTGAGCAGGGCCTGCAACTGGTCGCGTTCGGCTTCCTCGGCGCTCTTGCGGAAGACGTACTTGTTCAGGTCGGAGTAGCCCATGATGAACGGAATCACACTGGGGCCCCACGCCAGGCGCTTTTCGCCGGGGAGCGACTCGTCGGCCAATAATCCGGTGAAGAATTCATGCCCTTCGTACGACGCTCGGCGTTCCTCTATGTAATCGATGACCTTTTGCACGAGAACTCCGTTGGGGAGGTGGGGGTGTCGGGGTATCTGGGTGTCGGGGGTGGCGACCTTCCATATCTATCATTATCGAAATCTCCGCAGGCCTGCTTTTACTTGATCACGCCCTCGCCTTCATCTGCCGGACAGGTGTCAACTCAGGGTTGACACCTCTGCACTGTCAACCTAGGGTTGACACATGACGACCAACCCGAACGTCACCTCATCCGTACGTCTCGACGACCTCATCGCGGCCATCAAGCTGGTCCACCCCGCGCCCCTGGACCAACTCCAGGACGCGGTCATCGCCGCCGACCACCTGGGCGACGTGGCCGACCATCTGATCGGCCACTTCGTGGACCAGGCCCGGCGTTCCGGCGCCTCCTGGACCGACATCGGCAAGAGCATGGGCGTCACCCGGCAGGCCGCGCAGAAGCGCTTCGTGGCGAAGGAGTCGGCGGACCTCGATCCCAGTCAGGGGTTCGGCCGGTACACCCCGCGCGCCCGCAACACGGTGATGGCCGCCCACAACGAAGCCATCGCCGCCCGCAACGCCGAGGGCCGCCCGGAGCACCTGGTTCTCGGCCTGCTCGCCGAACCGGACGGCCTGGCGGCCAGGGCGATCGTCGCGCAGGACATCCTCCTGGACGCCGTACGCCAGGCCGCCACCGCCGCGCTCCCCCCGGCCGTCGACGAGGTCCCGGAGCTCGTCCCCTACGGTCCCGACGCCAAGAAGGTCCTCGAACTCACCTTCCGCGAGGCCCTGCGCCTCGGCCACAACTACATCGGCACCGAACACATCCTGCTGGCCCTCCTGGAGCACGAGAACGGCGAGGGCGTCCTCAACGGCCTGGGCATCGACAAGGCCACGGCCGAAGGGCACATCGCGGAAATGCTCAACGGGTTTCAGGGCTGAGACGGTTTCAGGGCCGAGGCGCGGCCGGTCCGCCGCTCGGGTCAGAACTGGCTCGTGTCGAGGTCGAACCCGAGCGGCTCGGGCAGCGCCACGGTCTTGGAGATCTCGATCTCGGCGGCCCGGGTGTAGCGGTCCTCGGCGGGCTCGCTGTAGACGATGACCGTCCCGGCCTCGCGGTCGATCAGCAGGTAGCAGGGGATGCCCGCGCGCGCGTAGCCACGCAGTTTGGGACCGCGGTCGTTGACGGCGGTGGACTCGGAGGTCACCTCGCCGACGAGGACGACGGGCGCGGGGTCGTGGTAGCGCTGGTCGTCGGCGAAGCTGCCCTTCGGGGCGATCACCAGGTCGGGGACGACCTGGCCGGTGACAGAGGCGTCCGGAACGTGCAGGCCGATACCGGTGTAGCGGCCGTAGTCCTTTCGATGGTCCCGGACCTGCCCGGTGACCTCGGACACGATCTCCTCATGCTCCCCATTCGCCGGAGGCACCACGTGGATCTTCCCTTCGATCAACTCCACGCGCCATCCCTCCGGGGCAGCAGCGTCGAACGCGTCGAAGGCGGCCTCCACCGAAGCGTCCATGCGCCTCTCCTCCGTCGGACTCGGATGAGGACTCAGTCGACGCTCTGGGGCGGTCAGTGCCACGGCGGACCTCCTTCGTACGGAGCGACCCTGTCAGCGTAGGCGAGAGGGGCGCCCGTGATCGCGTGATGCGTCACCCGTACGAGTGTGCGCGTGACGTTTCTTCGCTCGGGGAGGCCGTGTCGGCGACGCGATCCGCGCAGGTCGGGGGCGTTGTCAGACCTGCGTGCCACACTCGCGGACATGACCGATCGCTGGGCGCTCGCTCCGGCCGAGGGTGGTGGTGTGGAGGTCGCCGCCCTCGGTCCGGACGGGCTGCCCGTGGGGGCGGTGGAGCGGGAGGCGGATCTCGTCGAGGCCGTGCGCGGGCGGCCCGCCGTGGGGCGGTGGGTGTGGCGGTCCACGGCCGAGGTGTATCCGCCGCTGCTCGCCGCGGGGGTGCGGGTGGAGCGGTGCTACGACGTGGAGGACGCCGAGACGCTGCTGCTCGGGCACGAGGGGCGGCACGGCGAGCCGCGGTCGGCGGCGGCCGCGCTGGCCCGGTTGCGGGGCGGGGCCGTACCGCCGGATCCGCCGCAGCGGGCCGCCGAACCGGGCGCGCAGCCCTCGCTCTTCGAGCCGCAGAGCGTCCATCTCCCCCTGACCGATCTGCTCGCGGTGTACGCCGAGCAGCAGCGGCGGCACGACGCGACCACGCACCCCGACCGGATGCGGCTGCTCACCGCCTCCGAGTCGGCGGGGATGCTGGTCGCGGCCGAGATGAACCGGGCGGGGCTGCCGTGGAGCGCCGAGGTGCACCGGGAGATGCTGCACGAGTTGCTGGGCGACCGGTATGCAGGGGGCGGTGAGCCGCGGCGGCTGGCCGAGCTGGCGGACGAGGTGTCCGTCGCCTTCGGGAGACGAGTGCGGCCGGATCTGCCCGCCGATGTGGTCAAGGCGTTCGCCGAGGCCGGGATCAAGGTCAGGTCGACCCGGCGCTGGGAGATCCAGTCCCTCGACCATCCGGCCGTGAAGCCGCTGCTGGAGTACAAGAAGCTGTACCGGATCTGGGTGGCGCACGGCTGGTCCTGGCTGCAGGACTGGGTGCGGGACGGGCGGTTCCGGCCGGAGTTCCTCGCGGGCGGGACGGTCACCGGGCGCTGGGTCACGAACGGCGGGGGCGGGCTGCAGATCCCCAAGGTCATCCGGCGGGCCGTGGTCGCCGACCCGGGCTGGCGGCTCGTCGTCGCCGACGCCGACCAGATGGAACCGCGGGTGCTCGCCGCGATCTCCCGCGACCCCGGGCTGATGGAGGTCGCGGGCCGCGCCACCGACCTCTACCAGTCCGTGTCCGACCGCGCCTTCTCCGGCGACCGCGACCAGGCCAAGATCGCCGTGCTCGGCGCGGTCTACGGCCAGACCTCAGGCGACGGCCTCAAGAACCTCGCCGCGCTCAGACGCCGGTTCCCCAAGGCGGTGGCGTACGTCGACGACGCCGCGAAGGCGGGCGAGGAGGGGCGGCTCGTCCGGACCTGGCTGGGGCGGACCTGCCCGCCGGTGGCCGGGGGCGAGGACGCGGCGGAGGAGGCGGGCATCCCCCAGGACGACCCCGTCACGGCCCCGGCCGACCAGGGCTGGGTGCCGGGTTACGCCTCCACCAACTCCCGCGCCCGGGGCCGTTTCGCCCGCAACTTCGTCGTCCAGGGCAGCGCGGCGGACTGGGCCCTGCTGATGCTGGCCGCGCTCCGGCGGTCCTGTGCGGAGCTGTCGGCGGAGCTGGTCTTCTTCCAGCACGACGAGGTGATCGTGCACTGCCCGGAGGCGGAGGCCGGGACCGTCGCCGCCGCGATACAGGAGGCGGCCGATCTCGCCGGGCGGCTGACGTTCGGGGAGACGCCGGTGCGGTTTCCCTTCACGGTGGCGGTGGTCGAGTGCTACGCGGATGCCAAGTAGGGCGGGGCAGGGATCCGGGTTGTCAACGCGCGTCACGCTGTGACAACAGCTCGCCGAGCTCCTGGACGACGACCTTCTCGTCGGTCCCGTCGAGCGCGTCGAGGGCCGCCCGCCACGCGTCGTACGCCTCGCGCTCGCGGCCCTGTTCCCGTAGCAGCAGGCCGAGTTGGTGCCGGGCCAGGCCGCCCATGTAGCGGTCGGCGCGGGCGTCGGCGCGGCGGAGGAGTTCGGTGCATTCGGTGTGGGCGCGTGTGGTGTGTGTGGCTTCGACGCGGGTGTCTTCGGTACGGGTGTCTTCGGTACGGCCGAGGAGGCGGAGGGCGCGGACCAGGCCGAGGCGGGTCTGGGACTCGCCGTGCCAGTCGCCGTGGCCGCCGAGGATGCGCAGGCTCTCCTCGAAGTGCGGTACGGCGGCGGCCGGTTCGCCGAGGGTGAGGTGGGCGTAGCCGATGTTGCAGTGCGCGGAGTGCTGCACGATGACGGCGCCGATCTCGTCGCCGATGGCGAGGGAGCGGCGGTGCTGTTCGATGGCGGCGCGCGGGTCGGTGTGTTCGTACAGGTTGCCGAGGTGGCTGTGGGTCACGGCCTCGCCGTACGGATCGTTCAACTGCCGTGAGTGGGCAAGGCTTTGGCGCAGGGCGACGCCCGACTCGGCGTAGCGGCCGAGGCCTTCGAGGAGCAGGCCGCGGTTGTTGAGGCAGCGGCGGATCCAGGAGACCGCGTCGAGTCGCCACCAGATCGCCAGGGCCTGGTCGTTGAGCCCGAGCGCCTCGTTCTGCCGGCCGGTCAGGAAGTGCAGCCCGGCGAGATCGCCCAGCGCGTACGCCTCCGCCGCCGCGTCCCCGAGCCGGCGGGCCGCGCCGAGGGCGGCCCGGCCGAGCACCTCCGTCTCGGCGGCGCGGCCGCTGCGCAGGACGTAGGGGAAGAGGAGGCGGACGAGGGTCGAGAGGTGGGCGGTCAGGCGGGGATCCGGGGTGTCGCGGTACCGGTTCACCAGCGTCACCACGTTCTCCAGCTCCAAGTCGCCCCAGGCGAAGGCGTCCTCGGGGCGGGGGAAGGGGGTGGTGGCCGCGACCTCGGTGGCGTGACCGGGGGGCTGCGCTGCGGTCGGCCGGCGGCGGTCGTCCTGGTCGAGGCCTGGTTCGACGATCGCGGTGAGGGTGCGTTCGGCGTGGGCGGCGTACCAGGCGAGGGCGGTTGCTATGAGGTCGGTGTCGGCGGGGTCGGTGCCGGCGGGGTCGGCGCCGTCGAGGTCGGCGCCGTCGAGGTCGGCGCCGTCGAGGTCGGCGCCGTCGAGGTCGGCGCCGTCGGGGTCGGGGTCGCCGGGGTCGGGGTCGCCGGGGTCGGGGTCGCCGGGGTCGGGGTCGCCGGGGGGCGTTTCCACGAGGTCGGAGTCGGCGAGGGTGTTCTTCCCTTCCCTGCCGCCTTCCTTGCCTCCCTTGCCTACCTTGCCTCCCTCACCCGTCAACTCCCCTTCCCCCTCCGCCAGTTCGCGGGCGAAGTCGCGGACCAGGTCGTGGGGGGCGTAGCGGCCGTACGACGTCTCCTCCAGCAGGGCTACGTCGACCAGGCGGTCGAGGGCTGCCTCGGCTCGGCGTTCGCCGGTGTCGGCGAGGCGGGCGAGCAGGGGGGCGCCATAGGCCGGGAGGTCGAGGGTGCCGATGTGGTGCAGGGTGCGGGCGGCGTCGCGGTCGGTCTGGCGGTCCGAGGCGGCGAGGGCGTCGTGGGCGACGGCGAGGGAGCGGCGGACGCTGAGGTCGTCGTACTCCAGGTGGTGCAACCGGCCTTCTGTTGCGGCGAGTTGACCGGCCAGGACGTCCGGGGTGAGGGCGCGGCGGGCGGCCAGCCGGGCGGCGACGATGCGCAGGGCGAGCGGGAGGCGGCCGGTGAGTTCGACGAGCGGGTGGGCCGCGTCGAGGCCGTCGCGGCCGGAGACCGTGCGCAGCAGTGCGGCGCTGTCCTCGCCGGACAGGGGGGTGAGCGGGAAGCGGCGGGCCCCGTCGAGCGCGGTCAGCGGCGAACGGCTGGTGACGATCACCGCGCAGCCGGCGCCGGCCGGCAGCAACGGCCGTACCTGGGCGGCGTTCTCGGCATCGTCCAGCACCATCAGCGTGCGGGTGGGGCGAGCAGGGACCGGAGCAACGCGCTTGCCGCGTCCGGGTGTTCGGGGATGTGCCGTGGCTCGGCGCCGAGGTCCCGGAGCAGGGCGTGGAGTGCCTGGCCGGGGGTGAGGGGGGTCATGCCGGGGGTGGCGCCGTGCAGGTTCACGTACAACTGCCCGTCGGGGAAACGGTTCCGCAGGGCGTGGGCCGTGTGCAGCGCGAGCGCGCTCTTTCCTACGCCGGCCATGCCGGTGATGACGCTGATGACGGCGAGGGGTTGCGCTCCGGGGGCTACGGAGAGGGACGCGAGGGTGTCGTACAGGGCGCGGAGGGTGCCGACGCGTCCGGTGAAGTGGGCTGGTGGGGGCGGGAGTTGGGCGGGGCGGGGTGAGGGGGGCGAGTGGGGGGTGGGCTGGTCCCGGGGGACGGGGGTGGCGGGGTTGGGGGTGCCGGGGTTGGGGGTGGCGGGTTCGGAGGGGAGGGAATCCGGGGTGATGGGCTCGGGGGCGAGGAGCTCGGAGGTGATGGGCTCGCGGGTGACGGGCTCAGGAGCACCGGATCCGGAGGCGATGGGCTCGGGGGCGTCGGAAGCAGGGACTTGGGTGCGAGGAACGTGGGGCACGGGGGTCTGGGTGTCGAGCAGCGCGGCGTGAGGCTCGGGTGCGCAGGGCGTGTTGACCGCCTCGCCCGCACCGGTGGCCTCGACGTCTCCGACCCGCCCGATGCGATCGGCGCCCCCGGTATCCCCGACCCGACCGGCGCCCCCAACTCCAACCCCACCCGCATCCCCGACCCGACCCGCACCCCCAACTCCAACCCCACCCGCATCCCCGACCCGACCCGCGCCCACCCCCCGCAACACCTCCGCATGCGCCCCCCGAACCCCCGCCCCCGGCTCGATACCCAGCTCCTCGATCAAACGGTTGCGGAGGTCTCGGTGGACGGCGAGGGCCTCCGCCTGGCGGCCGGTGTGGTGGAGGGCGAGCATCAGCTGGCGGTGGTAGGACTCGCGGAGGGGTGGTCGGCGACCAGTGCGGCCAACTCGGGGACGAGGGCGCCGAGTCGGGGGCCGGCCAGGGCCAACTCCGCGTCGTAGCACCATTCGAGGGCGAGGAGGCGGGCCTCGGTCAGGCGCTGCGCGAAGGCGTAGCCGCCGAGTTCGGCGGGGACGCCGCTGAGCGGGGTGCCGCGCCAGAGGGAGAGGGCCGCCGTGCAGGCGCGGACCGTCGCGGGCCAGTCCTTCGCCGCGTGCGCGGTGCGGGCCGTGGCGACCTGGGACTCGAAGACGTGGACGTCCAACTCGCCCTCGTCGACGCGGAGTACGTATCCGGGCGGTACCGCGCGCAGCCGGTCGGGGTCGTCGAGGAGGCGGCGGAGTCGGGTCACGTGGTTGTGCAGGGAGGCGTGCGCGGACGCCGGCGGTGAGCCGCCCCACAGCGCGTCCTTCAGGGCGTCCACGGAGACCACCCGGCCGGGTTCCAGGAGCAGCGCGGCCAGCAGCACCCGCACCTTGGGGCTGCCGATGGGGTGCACGGCATCATCGTCGGCAGGGTCGAAAAGGACGGGCGTGCCCAGCAGTCCGAACCGCGGCTCGTACCGCATCACACCGAACCCGTCACCCTTCCGCCCGGCCTCTCGCGACCGCGCCCCTTGGCGGATATCCACCCTGTTCACGACGGTTTCCCGCCAGCTTGCCGTGACCGCCGAACGCCGGATCCGTTGCCGTACCGGGCGTCTCCCGTCGCCGTCCGGCGACTTCAGGCCACGCGGCCCGGGAGCATCGTGCGCACCACTGGCCACATGTTAGCGATTCGTTGGTGCGACCTGATGTGATCACATCATCGGATCTGGCCCGACGGTGCGCGCGTACGACGCGCAGCTCGGGGGAGTGTCGCCGTCGCGGCCGGGTCCGGGGACGCGAGAGGGCCCCGGTCGGCGGAGGTGAACGACCGGGGCCCTCGTCCCTTACATCCGAGGTACTACGGGTAGGCCGGACACCCCAGAGGCACTACGGAGTACTACGGGTACTACGAGCAGTACGAGTACTACGGGCAGTACGGGCAGTACGGGCAGTACGCGTACTACGGGGGTATACGGGCCGCTCAGATGACCGGCGGCCGCCCCAGCCGCGTCAGCCGCCACACCGTCCGCCACCGCATCGGCCGCCGCTCCCCCGCCGTTTCGCGCACGCCCTCCACGAATCCCCCGAACCACGCCCGGAGCCCGGCCACCGACCGCGTCCGTACGAGCGTGAGCAGCGTCCAGATGCCCAGGTGGACCGGGATCAGCGCGAGCGGGAGCCGGCGGCGGACCAGCCAGACGCGGTTGCGGGCGGTGACCCGGTAGTAGATGGCGTGCCGGGCGGGCGAGGTCTTGGGGTGCTGGAGGAGCAGCTCGGGGGCGTACAGGATGCTCCAGCCGGCGTCGGCGGCCCGCCAGGCCAGGTCGGTCTCCTCGTGCGCGAAGAAGAACTCGGCCGGCCAGTCCCCCGTCTCGGCGAGCATCGCCATGCTCAGCGCGTGCCCGCCGCCGAGGAACCCGGTGACGTACCCGCCCTGCATCGGATCCCCCGCGCCGACCCGCGGCACATGGCGCCGCTGGGTCTCCCCGTGCTCGTCGGCGATCCTGAACCCGACGATGCCCAGGCGCGGTTCGGCCGCGTACAGATCGCGCACGCGGCGCAGCACGTCCGCGTCGACGAGCAGTCCGTCGTCGTCGAGTTCCACTACGACGTCCACGTCACCGAACGCGCGGAGCCGGGCCAGGCCCACGTTGCGGCCGCCGGGGCAGCCGAGGTTCTCGTCGAGGTCGATGGTGGTGACCTCGCCGGGGAGGGACAGCCGGTCGGTGAACTCCGGGAGCCGGCAGCCGTTTCCGACGATCACGACGCGGGTCGGCGGCAGGTCCTGCTTGGCCACGGATTCGAGCAGCGCGTCGACCTCGGCGGGCCGGTTCCCCATGGTCACCACGGCGACGGCGATCCTCGGTCCGACCACGTCGCTCACTCCATCCGGCACGTCTTCCAGCACGTCATCCGGCACGTCTCTCGCTCCATCCGGCCATCCGGCGATGCCCGCGCCCTGACCGCGCGGCACTCGCCGTTCACCAAGATGTTGCCTCAGGTCGGCCGGTTGCTCCGACTCAAGTTCATTTTGCGGGACCTTTGTTGTGGCTTTGCCGGTTTTCCCTCCGGCGTACGAACTTCAGCCCCGACCAGTCGTCCCCCAGCGCGGCGACCTTCACATCGACGACACCGAGCGGAAGGAAGAGGTCCCGCAGGTCGTTCTCGCTGATGTCGCTGACATGCCCGGCGGCCTTGCGGGGCCAGGCGATCCAGAGCATTGCGGTGTCGGCGAGGCCGAGCACCAACTCCGCGGCTTCCAGCTCCAGTTGCCGCCGTTCCTGGTAGAAGGCGAGGGTGACGTCCGCGCCACGGGTCCCCCCGGCGGTGACCTCGCAGTCGGCGGGGAGTCCGGGGACGGTCCAGGAGGCGGGGGCGTGGTGCAGATGGACCTGGTGGCCGGGCTTGACGCCGATCTTCCTGGCGAGCGGGGTGCCGGAGTAACCTCCGCCCGCAGCAGGGGAGTTGACCATGCTCTTCTACCACCCTCCACGACAACGACAACGACAACGACCGGTGCCCCGTCTCGATCGAGACGGGGCACCGTATCCCACGTGACCGCGTGCCGGCGTCAGCGTGCCGGTGTCAGCCGGTGATGTCAGCCAGCGATGTCAGCCGGCGACGTCGAAGGTGATCGCCTTGGACACGAACGTCGTGTCGCCGTCCTTGGCGGTGGCGAGCGTCGAGACGTTCCAGGTGCCCTTGGCCGTCTCCGCCGCCTCCTTCTTGGTGACCTTGACGGTGTAGGTGCAGCGCGAGGTGTCGTCCGACGTGGCCTTGCACGTGGCGGACTCGACCTCGCGCAGGTCCGCCGCGGTCGGCTTCAGCTTCGAACTCACGGGCCAGGCAACGACCTTGAGGCCCTTGATTCCCGAGTTGTCGCTGACGTCCACGGTGTAGGTGAAGGAACCGTCGCCGCTCGCGGACGGGGCGGTGTAGTGGGCCGAGCCGTTCGACAGGGTCGGCTTCTCCGGTGCGGAGGCGGCCGACGCGGCGAGTCCGCCGGCGACGACTCCGCCGACCGCGGCGACGGAGGCGAGGGAGAGGAGAAGGGCGCGCTTGGACATGGACATGGGAGATCCCCCTGGGTGATGTGGATGGTGTGGGAGGCGGTGGTCGACCGCTTCCCTCGATGTGATCGAGCCTAGGAGCGGGACGGGGCACGGTCCTCGGGCGGAAGGACGGTTGCCGCGTCGAACCAGAGATAGAGAAGAGCGGGACCGTAATCCCCCTTCCGCCTGACCCGGGCCCCTCACCTGCGCCCATAGCCTTTGAGTGTCATGAAACGAACCGACGACCGGCTGCTCCCGGTCCTGCTGATCTGTGCCCAGGCCCTGGTGTGGCCGGTGGCTCCGCTGCTGCGCGGCACCGTGCCGACCGCGGCCGACCTGCTCGTGGCCGCGCTGGTCGCGGGATCCGTGACGGCCGCGCTCGCTCTGCGCCGTACCCGCCCGGTGATCACGCTCATCGTGGTCGCCGCGGCCTGCGCGGTGGGCGCCGGCCCGCTGCCCACCGGGGCGATGGCGGTCTTCGGCACCGCGGGCGTCGCGCTCGCCCTCTTCACGGTGGCCGCCGAACGCGACACCTTCACCACGGTCCTGTGCGTGCTCACGCTCGCGCTCTGGCAGTTCCTGCAGAACATCACCCTGCACGGCCTCAGCGACAACAACGGCCTCGACCTGGTCCTCATCACCCTGCTCTACGCCACGGCATGCGGCGCGGGCTTCTACGTACGCCGCACCCACCGCGCCCGCCAGGCCGCCGAACTCCTCCTGCACCGCGCGGAAACCGAACGCCACCGCCTCCCGGCGGCCGAACGGCGCCGTATGGAACGGGAGTTGCACGACGTCAGCGCCCACCACCTGACCGCCGTGGTCGTCACCGCCGGCGCGGCGCTCGGCCTGCGCGAACGCCGCCCCGAACTCGCCGCCGAGGCACTGGAGTTCGCGACCGAGACCGGCCGCGAGGTCACCCGGGCACTCAGCGCGGTCCGCGCGCCGGCCCCCTCCCGCGAGGAACTCCCGTCCCCCGAGGAGCGGTTGCGCTCCCTGATCGCCGGCTTCCGCCGCCTCGACCAACCGGTCGACTTCGAGATCGACCCCCTCCCCGACGGCGCCGTCGCGGACGCGGCCTACGGCATCGTCCGTGAGGCCCTCACCAACGTGGCCCGCCACGCCCCAGGCGCCCACACGACCGTGACCGTCCACTACGGCGACACCCGCACCGACGTCGTCATCACCAGCGCGGCCCCGCCGGCCGCCACCCCGGCCCACGCCTCAGGCCTGGGCGGCGGCCGAGGCCAGGGCTTCCTCCGCTCCCGAGCCCGGGAAACAGGCGGCACCCTGACCACCGGCCCGACGGCGGAAGGCGGTTGGGAGGTACGAGCGATCCTCCCCGGCCGTACGGCGGCCCCGGTGGAACACGTCGTCCCACGCAGCTACCGCGCAGCCCAGGTCGTCGCCGCGATCGGCCTGTGCTTCCAGCCCCTGCTCCCGGTTCTGATCATCCGCGCGGACGCCACATCGACCAGCACGCATGTGTCGGCGGGAGTCCTGTTCACCTTGCTGGCAGCGACCCAGGCGGTAGCCCTGCTGTGGCTGCGCAAAGCACCGAGAACGGTCCAACTGGCCTTGCTGTGCTTGGCGTTGCTGTGGCCAATGGCAATGTCGGTGGGCCACTACACAGGCCCGGTACTGCTCCCCCCAACCCTGAGCACTTTTGCAGCATGCGCAGCGGTCTTTTCCCTAAAGGGGCGCGGGGAACTGCGCGACCAGCCCCCACCAGCGCGCACATACCGACTACCTCAGGTCCCCATCTCTGTCTTTTCCACTGCAGCCACAGCCGCACACTCCACCGCCCTCACCATCGCCGTCCTACACCGAGGCACGACCATCCCCACCTGGGCGGTAACCACGGCTTCAACTGCCGCTGCCGCACTGCTAATTGGTGCGGCCCACTACGCCGGAGCCCTACGCGACAGGCGTGACAGAACAACCCAGGTCACCCAAACCGCACAACTCGCCACCTGGACAGAGGAAGCCGTAAGAGACGCCTGGGCAGAACGCCGCCGCATCGCAGCGGGGCTGGAGACCACCGTCCTGGCCAGAACCGCAGACATGATCACCGAGGCACAGGCAGGCCACCTCGACGCAACAGCCACCCGAGCCCGAGAAGCCCTCGCAGCGATGCGCGCCCTCCTGGACGCAGTCCGAGACGCCGACGAGACGACAACCCCCGACCTGCGCCCCCAACCCACCGTCCAGGCCCTCGACTTGCTGGCACACCAGTGCCGAGCCACCGGCCGAGACGTACAGATACGCGTGACGGACCGAGTACCGGACCGCCTCCCCACCGAAGTGGACCTGGCCGCCTACCACGTAGCCGAAACCCTCCTCGCGACCGGCGACAACGACCCGGCCGTACTGGAACTCGACGCGGACGGCACTACGTTGACGATCACGGCCACCGGCGTACCCCGCGCCAAGGACACCGCCGTACAGGCCCGCCTGGCGGCAAGGATCGCGCCGCTCGGCGGCACCCTGACGGCCGGCCGCCCACCGGGCACGGTCCACCTCCGGCTGCCGCTCACGGCACCGGACGACGAGGAGAGAGAACGATGAGCCTCAGGGTGCTGGTCGTCGACGACCAGGGCATCGTCCGCGCGGGCTTCGCCGCCGTGATCGACGCCGAGGACGACATGACGGTCGTGGGCGAGGCCGCCGACGGCGCCACCGCGGTGGTCCTCGCCGCCGAACTCGCCCCGGACGTGGTCGTGATGGACGTACGGATGCCCGAACTCGACGGCATCGCGGCCACCCGGATCATCACCGCCCGGGAGAACGCGCCGCGCGTCCTCGTGCTGACCACCTTCGACCTCGACGCGTACGTCTTCGACGCCCTGCGCGCGGGAGCCTCCGGCTTCCTCCTCAAGGACGTGCACGCCTCCGAACTCCTCGCGGGAATCAGGGTGGTGGCGAGCGGCGAGAGCGTGCTCGCCCCGTCCGCGACCCGCAGGCTGATCGGCCACTACGCGTCCGGCGCGGGCACGGGTTTCCGTTCCGACGCCGAGAACGGCCCGCGCGAACTGGAGAGCCTCACCGGCAGCCAGCGCAACGTCCTCGCCCTGCTCGCCTCGGGCCTCAACAACGCCGAGATCGCCGCGGAGTTGGACATCACCGTCGGCACGGTCAAGTCCCACGTCAACGCCCTGCTCCGCAAACTCGGCCTGCGCGACCGCGTCCAGGCCACGATCCTCGCCTACGACCTCGGCATCACCCGCCCGAACCCACCGGGCGTAGACCATCTCTGACGGTCCATCACCACACCTTCACCCAGCGCCACTCAGGAGTACAGCCATGCCCAGTACCGACGCCGGCCCCGCCCGCTCCCCGCTGCACCGAATCGGCCAGAGCCTCCGCAACCCCTTCGCTCTCGGCTACCTCGGGATCTGCATGGCCATCGTCATCTGGACGGTCGTCGTGACCGTGACGGACGACTCGGGTGAGTCCATGGCGGGCGTCGTGCCCGTCCTGGCCACCGCCCCGGTCAGCTTCTTGGTCCTCGTACTCCCGGGCGGCAAGGCCATGTTCATCGTCGCGGTCGTCATCGGCGCACTGGTGAACGCCTCCATCATCGGCTGGTGCGCCCGCGCACTGAGCCGCAGCAACCAGTCCGACGCCACCCGCTGAGCCCCGGGCAGGACTAGGCTGGGGGCGCGGTGTTCGCCCTGCTTCGCATCGGGCACAACCACCGCGTCGAAGGACTGCGGCATGAGGCACGCGCCCTGCACCACGCACCAACCGACCACGACCCATGAAGAACGGCCCCCGCGCCCCCTGTTGACGGCCGTTTCCCCGACTCCCGACCCGGCCCTGCTGGCCGAGCTCGGCCAACTACGCGTACAGAACAGTCAGTTGGCACTGGCCCTGGAGACCCGGGCGGTGATCGACCAGGCGCGCGGCATGGTGATGGCCATCGCACCGTGCAACGGCGACAGGGCCTGGGACCTGCTGGTGGGCGTCTCCCAGCACTGCAACATCAAACTCCGGACCGTGGCGGCGGCCCTGGTGGCCACGACGGAGGACAAGGCGCTCCCGGCCGACATCCAGCGGGAGTTGCGCCGCGCGCTGCGCCGCCTCCACGCGGCGGACCGGCCGTAGCCCGTACCGGATGGGGACGGCACCGGGAGCTGTGGTTCCAACTCTCCGGTGCCTTCGTCCAGAACGGCCGACGGACGCCCCCACTGGGTAGCCCGGCCCGCCGGACCTAAACAGTCCGAGAACTACGTGAACTGCGGGACCTGCCCGGGACCTATTCCGGACGCTGCGTCCGGTCGTTGTGCGCCAGCCCGTCCGGATGGTCCTCCGTACGCTCGCCGAGCGGAAGTACCAGCACCCGTACGGGAGTTGTGTCGTCCTCGCGCCGGATCCGCCCGACCTCCTGCCACCCCCACCCCTTGAGGGCGGCCAGGACCCACCGGGCGGACTCGTCCACCAGCGTGACGCCCAGCGAGGCCTGGTGGTCGGTGAGCAGCCGTTCCTGCATCAGCCGGGCGAGGCCGCGGGCGTGCTGGTGGGGGTGGACGAGGGTCTCCAGGATCGCGAACACATGCCCGGACGCGGTGAGTTGCTCCAGGTTCTGGGGCAACTGCCCCTCGAATCCCTGCCACCACGACCCGTCGCGCGGCACGGAGAAGCCGCAGACACACCCCGCCAGGGCCTCCGCCTCGGCGACGAGCATGTCGAAGCCGGGCAGTTTCACGTCGTCGGCGAGCCGGAGCAGGAACTTCTGCCGGTCGTTGAACTCCTCGCCCGCGTCGGCGTCGGAGGACTCCACGTACAGATCCGCGAGATCCTCCCGCAGGCCCTCGGCCTGCCAGCGGTTCAGCCGGCGCAGCCGCACCGTGTCCATGGCGTCCACGACGCCCATGACGGTCGGCTCCGGCGGCTGGCCTTCGGGTTCGTGCGATTGCAGCGGGCTGCTCATGAGACGCCTCGGTTCGGAAGACTCGGTGGAGTGGTGCGGCGCCGGGGTCTGGGACGTCTGTACAGCAGCATAGCCACGGGTATCACGAAAACCCGTTCGAATGAGCCCGTTTGAAAGCCGTCCCCCCGGGCACTCGTCCGGTGTGCTTCGGACCGGAGGCACCCCCGTGGGAGCGGTGTTCGCTGCTCCCCAGTGTGCTGCGGTCCCCCGACCCCACGGTGAGTGACACCACCGTAGAGGGAGCACGTCCCCATGCAGGCCGAACGCACACTCAACTCCCGTACCAGCAAGCGCACTTACGACGACTCCCCCGACACCGACGAGTCGTTCCGCCGGATCGCCGCACTGCCGGACGGTCCGGAGCGGGCGGCGCTGTGCCAGGAAGTGGTGTGCGCGTGGATGCCGATGGCCGTACGGCTGGCCCGGCGCTTCCGGCACCGCGGCGAGTCGGCCGAGGATCTCGCGCAGGTCGCCCAACTCGGCCTGGTCAAGGCCGTGTCGCGCTTCGACCCGAGTCTCGGCACGGCCTTCCCCAGCTTCGCCATCCCGACGATCCTCGGCGAGGTGAAGCGGCACTTCCGCGACGACCTCTGGGTAGTCCACGTCCCGCGCCGGGTGCAGGAGCTGCGCGGTCAAGTCCGGTCCGCCGACCATGAGTTGAGTGCCACGCGGGGCGGGACGATCTCCGCCGTCGGCGAGATCGCCGCGCACACGGGACTGACGGAGACCGAAGTACGGCTGGGCCAGGGGGCGTTGGAGGCCTACACCGCCTGGTCCCTGGACGCCGTACCCGGCCACCCCACGGACGGCCACCCGCTGACCGACACCCTCGGCGCCGTCGAGCCCGACTTCGACCTGATCGTCAACCGCGAGGCGCTACGTCCCCTGTTGCGGGCGCTGCCCGAGCGGGAGCGCGAGATCCTCTACATGCGCTTCTTCTGCGAGATGACGCAGGCGCGCATCGGGCTCCAGCTCGGCGTCTCCCAGATGCACGTCTCCCGCCTGATCACCCGCACCTGCGCCCGTCTGCACGACCAGGTGATGGCCGAACCGCGCGCGTTCAGGAGGGCGTCGTAAGGAGGCCCGGCACGTTCGCCGCCTCCGCGACCAGCTGACTCCCGGTCGACGTCCGCAGCGGATCACTCGCGGCGGTCATCAGCCAGGCCGCCGTGGCGGGGTCCGTCTCAGGGGGTACGACCAGCAGGTCCCAGCGGCTCGTCCGGTACGACAGGAGCAGCAGCTGGTGCGGATCCTGCTCGGCCAGGAACCAGCCCACCTTCACCACATGCCCGTCGACCGGCACCTTGCGCGGGAAGGCGGCCGGCCAGTGCGTGGGATTCACCGTGACCCGGGTGATCCGGCCCCACAGCGGGTCGAGTGCGGCGACGAGCGAGGGAAGCTCCGCCGCGAGATCCCGGGACCGCGGCCACCAGGCCCCGTCCAGCAGAGCGGACGCGGAACCAAGGGGAGCGAGCGACATACGGAGTGCGGGGGCGGACGGGACGGGGGCAAGAGGTGCAACGGGCGCAGTCATGACGCGAACCCTGCTCTGGGCCGGTCGCGACCGGCCCGGCGTAATCAATCGCCGAAAACGACACGGGCATGGAGGCCGGTGCGCGGAATACCCTCGGTGACTTCGAGCGTACTCCTCCCCTGCTCAGGCACCGCCCCAGCCGGGCGAGGGGTCGTCCGGGTCCTCGGTCGCGTACAGGTCGGGCCCGAGGCGTGCGGCCAGGGTGTCGCCCGCGAGGTGCGTCCGGGTCACGGTGCCGTCGCCGTTCGTCGTCAGCTCGGCGTAGTACGCCGGAGCTGCCCAGTCCATCGGACGGTGGAAGAAGAAGTCGACGCTGTCGTCCGGATACTCACCGCGGAGGAGGGGCAGCACGGTCTCCAGGTCGTCCTCCGCAGCACGCCCGCTGATCACGACCACCACCCGGTCCGACGCCGTCCGCCACACCCGCACATGCGCCCGGCGGAACGACCACGGGTCCTCGTCGCGGATCAGGCGGGCCGGCTGAACACCCTCAACTGCCATACGAGGAACCCTCTTTCGCCCTGCCATCGTCATCGCGTACACCTACGGTACGCACCGTCCGCCGAACGGCCCTCGTACTTCCGGCCGAGGCCCGGCCCCGGAACCGGCCGCCCGGCCGAGGTGGCGGGTACCCGTGCGGGAGGAAGCTCTGGGGACAGCGGCCGGTGAGGACCGGCCGCACCGCGAACCGAGGAGCTCCGCATGAAGCGCATCGTCATCGCCCTGGCCGCGGCCGCCGTACTGGCCGGCGGCGTCGTGGTGGCATGGAACGTGTTCGACAACTCGTCGGTCGCCACCGCGAGCGGCCCGGACCACACGGTGCCGCGCGCCGAGGTCGAGAAGCAGGCCAAGGAGAACTACGCCATCCCCTTTTTCCAGGACGGCCCGCAGTCCGTGAGCTGCCCGGGCGGCCTGCGCGCGAAGATGGACTACACCGTGGCGTGCACCGCCGTCTTCAAGGGCGAGACGAAGAAGATGCTGATCTCCGTCACCGGAGTGCACGGCGACCGCGTGAGCTTCGACTACGGCCTGACGAAGTAGGCGGTGTGGCGCGGCAGTTGGTGTGGCCGGAGCACCGTGGTGCTGCGGAGCAGTGTGGTGCGGGACACGGCGACCGGCCGGATCAGCGGTCGCCGACCACACCGCTCCGCCACGCCCAGGCGGCTATCTCCACCCGGTTCCGCAGCTTCAACTTGCCCTGGACGCTGGCCATGTGCGTCTTGACGGTGGAGAGCGACACGAACAGCTCGGCGCAGATCTCCTGATTGGTCCGCCCCTCGGCGACCAGCCGCACCACATCAAGTTCCCGTCCCGTCAGGGGACTTGAGGACACCTCGGCCCGCCGGGCGGTCTCCGCCGCGGGCCGCTGCTCACCGATCCGCTCCAACAGCCGTACGGTCACGGCGGGCGACACCAGCGCGTCGCCGCGCGAGGCCGCGCGCACGGCCTCCACCAGCAGCCCGGGTCCCGCGTCCTTCAGCAGGAACCCGCAGGCGCCGCCGTGCAACGCCCCGTAGACGTAGTCGTCCTGGTCGAAGGTCGTCACGACCACGACCCGCAGCGGATCGACGGCCTTGGGCCCCGCGAGCAGCCGGGTCACCTCCAGCCCGTCGAGCTTCGGCATCCGGATGTCGACGAGACACACGTCGGGCCGCAGCTTCCTGGCCAGCTCCACGCACTCCGCGCCGTCGGCCGCCTCGCCCACCACCTCGATGTCGGGCTGGAGTTGGAGGATGAGCCGGAATCCGGTGCGCACCATTTCCTGATCGTCGGCGATCAGAACGGTGATACGTCTTCCCGAACCACTCGTGCCGGCACCGGCATTGGCCTCGGTCATGCGGGCGATCCTGCCACAGCCCCGCGCAACGGAAACTCCGCCGTCAGCCGCCACCCCCCGTCCTCGGCCCGGCTCGCGTGCAGCGTGCCTCCGACGGCCTCGGCGCGTTCGGCCAGCCCGACGAGGCCCAACCCGCCCCGCCCGCCCAGCGGTTCGGCGTTCGGCGCGGCCCGCCGCGAGGACGGCGCGTTGTGCACCTCGACCCGAAGCCGCCGCCCGTCCCCGTCGCCCTCCCCCGCCAGCGCGACCCGCACGGACACGGACGGCGATCCCGAGGCATGCCGTCGTACGTTCGTCAGCCCCTCCCGCACCACGTTCCGTACGGACGTCTCCACCTCGGGATCGGGCCGCGCCTGCCGCACCTCGGCCGCGACCTGGAGGGTGGCGGGGGCGTCACGTTCGGCGAACGCGGCGACCAGTTCCCCGAGTTCGGTGAAGAGGTCCCCCGGCCGCACCGCCCGCCCGTCGTCCTCGCGCAGCACCCGCACCAACTTCCGCATGGACTGGAGGGTTTCGGACCCGGCCCGCTCGATGTGCCCCAACAACACGTCCACCTGCTCGGGCGCGCTCTCCCGGATCGCCCGCGCGGCCTGCGCCTGCACGACGATCCCGGTGACGTGGTGAGCGACGAAGTCATGCAGTTCCCGGGCGAGTTCGAGCCGTTCACTCTGCCGCACATCGGCGACGGCACGCCTTCTGCGGTCGTCGAGGCTCCGCAGATAGCAGCCGAGCCCGACGGCGGCACCCGTGGGGAAGGTCAGCAGGAAGGAGAAGACGACCCCGTTCGCGTCCAAGCGCATCGGCGCCGCGATCACGGCAACACCGAGCGCGGCGCCGAGAGTCGCGGCCGCCCAGGGCGAGGACACGTCCTTCGCCGTACGCACCAGCAGGAGCAGCAGACACAGCGTCTCCAGCAGCCCCCACCCGGCGAAGGACGGCGTCACGGACGTGAGCAGCCCCAGGCTGACCGCCCAGGAGACGACCACGGCGGCCCCCGCGCCCCAGGTCAGCGAGGGCGCCCTCCCGGGCAGCAGCAGGACCGCGGCGGCGACGACACCGGGCACCACCCGCCACCAGACGCCGTTCCCTTCGAGCCCGGCGGTGGTGACGACGGAGGCCACATCGAGCACCCACAGCAGCGCCATGACCAGGGCCAGCGCGGTGAGCGCGGTACGGCGGGACAGCCGGGAGAGGGCCGTCTGGTCGTCGCCCAGATTCTGATCGTCCAGTTCTCGCACAACTCGCAGCGTAGGGGCGGCCGTTGTCGCCCGGCCTCGGCCGAAAGGACGACGCGAGGAGCGCGAACCGGTCGCCCGGCCGAGGCGAAGTGCCGTAGCGGAACGGCATGTTGGGCGCATGACTCCCTCCCCACCTCCTGTTCCTCAGCCAGTTCCTCCGCCGGTGTTGCAGGGCATCGCGCTGTCCAAGTCCTTCGGGTCGACGCACGCGCTCGACGCGGTGGACATCGCGGTGCGCGCCGGTGAGTCCGTGGCCGTGATGGGCCCCTCGGGTTCGGGCAAGTCGACGCTGCTGCACTGCCTGGCGAACATCGAACGCCCGGACAGCGGACAGGTGTTGCTGGACGGCAAACGCATCGACCAGCTGCGCGAGCCGCATCGCAGCGAGTTGCGCCGGGTCCGCTTCGGATTCGTCTTCCAGTTCGGCCAGTTGCTGCCCGAACTCCCGGCCGTGGAGAACGTGGCCCTCCCTCTGATGCTCGGCGGCACACCCCGCCGCGAGGCGGAACGCCAGGCCCGCACCTGGTTCGCACCGCTCGGCCTGGACGGCAAGGAGGACAGCCGCCCCGGCCAGCTCTCCGGCGGCCAGGCCCAACGGGTGGCCCTGGCAAGGGCGTTGGTCGCCGGCGCCCAGGTCGTCTTCGCCGACGAACCGACCGGCGCCCTCGACCAGACGACGGGCCAGGAGGTGATCAGCCTCCTGGTGCGGGTCACCAAGGAGCAGAACGCGGCACTGGTGGTGGTCACCCACGACGAGTCGGTGGCCCGCTGGTGCGACCGTACGGTGCGGGTGCGGGACGGGCGGATCGTAGGAGAGACGACGACCTCGCGGGGCGCCGTAGCGAACACAGGAGCCGGCCGATGAAGGCCAACCACACCACCTGGACGCTGACTTGGCGCCTGCTGCGTGGCGGCGGCCGCCATGGCAACCTCGGCGTGGCCCTCTCCATAGCCGCCTCCGCCCTCTGCACCTCGCTCCTGTTCCTGTGCGTGGCCGCCAACCTGGGCTTCGGCGCCCGCGCCGCCCACACGGACTGGCGCACCCCCGCGAAGTCCAACTCCGCGCAGGCGGTGGCGATCCAGGCCGCGGCGACCACGTTCGCCGACGGCGCCCCGGTGACGGTCGTAGACGTAGCGGCGCTCCCGGACGGCCGGACGAGTCCCCCCGCACCACCTGGCATGCCCCGCTTTCCCGAGCCGGGCGAGGTGTGGACTTCACCGGCGCTGGCCGAACTGCGTGGCTGGCGGGGCCTGTTGGGGCTATCAGGACTCCCGGGGTCGTCAGGGTCGTCGTCCGAACCCCCCACAGGCACCCTGGGCCGAGCCGCGCTGGCGCGGCCGGGCGAGCTGGTGGCGGTGGTCGGCTACGAGGCCGACTCCCCGACAATGACGACGAAACGCGGCACGGACCCCCGCCGCCCCGGCGACATAGTGACCCCGACTCCCATAGCGGACTTCAAGGGAGCACGCCCGGCGGACGGCATGACCACCCAGTACCAGGACCTGACGAAGCTCGCGACAGCCCTGGTGATCATCCCCCTCCTGCTCCTCGGCGCCTCCTCCGCCCGCCTGTCCGTCTCCCGCCGGGACAGCCGACTGGCCCTGCTGCGCCTGCTCGGCGCGGCACCGAGCCGCATAGCGGGAATGGCGGCGGCGGAGGCGGCACTGACGGCCACGGCGGGAGCGGTGACGGGCGCGCTGGGCTACGCGGCGCTGCTCCCCCTGGCGTCCAACGTCCCGGTGGCGGGCGGCAGTTGGTACGTCGCCGACCTCTGGGTGGGCGTGCCGGTCCTCCTCGCCGTCCTCACCGGCGTGGTCATGATGGTGACGGTCAGCGCGCTGGCGGGCCTGCGCCAGGTGGTCGTAGGCCCGTTGGGAGTCGTACGGCGTTCCCGCACCCCCCGCCTGAACGCCGTACGCGCCCTGCTGTTCGTCGCCGTACTCGTCGGCTACTGGCAGTTCTCCAAGGGCAGGCCGATGGACATCAACGCGGTGGTGTACTGCTGCGCGGCCGTCTTCGCCGCGCTGTCGGTCATCGGCCCTTGGGTGGTAGGCACGTTGGGCTCCCTGGTGACGGACCTGGCCCGCCGCCCCACCACCCTCCTGGCCGGCCGCCGCCTGCTGGACGACCCCAAGTCGGTCTGGCGCGCGGTCTCGGGCCTCACCCTGGCAGGCTTCGTAGCCGGCTTCTTCGCCCTCTTCAGCATCGCGGCGGGCTCCCCGTGGGACACCCCCGGCCAACTGTCCCTCGCCGTACCGAGCGAGCGGGTCGCGGCGGTGCGGGAGCTGGCGGAGGTTCGGTTGAGGGATGCGGGGATCGGGGCGACGGTTGGTGTGACGACGACTTGGGTGGCTACGGGCACGGGGGCAAGTGGCGGGGGCGGTAGCGGGGTTGAGGGCGATGGTGGGGTTGGGAGCGGCGGGGGCGGTGGAGTTGGGAGCGGCGGGGGCGGTGGGGCAGGCGGTGCGGGTGCCGGTGGCGGTGCGGGTGCCGGTGGCGGTGCGGTGGGCGGTGGCGGTGACGGTGACGGTGCGGTAAGCAGCACTGGTGGCGGTGCGGTAAGCAGCGCCGGTGGCGGTGCGGTGGGCGGTGGCAGCGCCGGTGGCGGTGGCGAACGCCAGCTCACGGCGACCATCACGGCCCCGGGCCGCATGGACGCGGCACGCGCCGCGCTGACCGGTCTCACCCCCGGCCAGTACCCCCTCACCGGCACGGACATCGACTGGCAGTCACGCGAGTTCGACCACGACTTCCACCTCTCGACCCTGACCGTCCTGGCCGCGAGCTTCACGATCGCCATCGCCTCAACCGGCATCACAGCGGCCTCCTCGGTCCTGGACCGCCGCCGCACCTACGGCCTGCTCCACCTCGCCGGCACCCCCCTCCGCGTCCTGGACACGGCGAGGCGCACGGAGTCGGTACTTCCGGGCGCGGTACTCACTACCGGCGCGGTACTCACGGGCCTGTTCTGCGCGGCCCCCCTGACCTTCGCCGGCGGCACACCACATCTGGACGCCGGGGGTCTCACCCTCCTCGCCGGCTGCCTGGCGCTGGGCTTCGCGGGGTTGGCGGGGGCGAGCGCGGCCAGCCGGCCGTTGCTGCGGGAGGTGGCACGGGGGGCGGGGCCTCGCCCGGACTGACCCCGGCCAGAGCAAACGCCCCAGGTCACGGCGAGTGAGTCCTGGGGCTTCGGCAGATCCGCCCGCACATCCGGTCCCTTCTACGAGTGGACAGTCCGAGGGGAACACTCTCCTTCTGGAATACCCCTCTGGCCGTTTCGATTGCTCCCCTTGTACCGATCGCGGGAGGGGGACCCCGATGACCGGGATGGAGTCGATGCCCGGCATCCCGCTTCCTGGCGTCGGAGTACCCGACGGGACCACGGCACCGGGGTCGGATCGACACGCTCGGGCTCGACGAGAACAACGCCCCCGTGGTGGTCGAGTACAAGAAGGGCTCCGGCAGCGGCATCGTGTCGCAGGCCGTCTCCTCCCTGTCGTGGCAGGACTCGGCACGACACGAGTTCGGGGCGCTGGCCAAGGAGAAGCTGGGCGCCGAGGCGGCCGAGGCGGCCGATGCGATCGTTGCGGCCGATGCGATCGACTGGCGGAACCCGCGGATGGTCTGCATCGCGGCCGGCTTCTCGCACCACGACCGGGTCGCGCCGCACCGTCTGCACGAGCGGATCGACCTGGTGCGCTACCGCGCCTTCGACGGCGGGCTGCTGAGCCTGTTGTTGATCGAGTCCGTACCTGGTTCTCCCCGACCCGCTCCGGCCCGGCCCGCTCCGGCCCGGCGGCAGCGTCGGGAGCGGATGGAGACAGCCGGTACCGGCGGGGTCTGGGTTGAAACCGCCGGTCCAGGCGAACCCGAGCGCACCCCCTGCTTGCCTGCAAGACCTGTACGACGAGTTGGCCGAGATGCTGACGGCTTGGGGCGAGGTCGAGGTGGCCGCGCTCAGGCACTACATCGCCTACCGGCGGATGGTGAACCACGCCTCAGTGGTCTCCGTCCGAAGCGCGAGCTGATCTTGCTCTATCTCCGGATCGCCCCGGACACGATCTCGCTGGAGAAGACGGGTCCCCTGATCCGACGGGCATTCGCAACCTGCCCCATGCGTCGGCGGGAACCACAGCGTGGACCAAGAGGTCGCCCCTAGGAGCTGTCCGGCCGATCAACGCTGACCTGCGTCTGGCTGCCGCTTGAGGCACCGGTGACGATGGACTGAAGTTGATTGCCGGGCACCTGAGGCTGCGTGACCATCGTCGGATGAGTACGGATGAGGGTCGGAAGCTGACGCGGGTCGTGCAGACGTGTTCTGCATACCCGGTGCAGTGGGATGCCTGGACGGCGGACGGCCAGTACCTGTATCTCCGATACCGGCATGGTGAGGGCTGCGTCGAGTGGCATCCCGGCCCTGACGATGATGCGGACACCCCGGAGTCTTGGAACGAGGGCCGCTCAGGGCTCCTGATCGGATGGGACGACGGCACCGGCGGCGGTGTCATCGGCCTGGGGGACTTCCTCGCGGCAGCGGGCTTGGAGTTGGCGCCGGATGCCTCGGTGAGTTGAGGTCATGGCACGCGGTCAGATGCGGAGCCGGCCGACGCCCTCACCCCGTCTTCCCAGGATGACGCCGCCACGCAGAAGCGACGAGCTCGTCGAGGAAGAACGCTCCGCCTGATCCAGACACGTAGGCGTGGCGGGAATGCGGGCAAGATCGACACCGGTGTTAGCTTGACCATGACCAAGCACACTCAGTAATCAGGGGGATCCCGTGCGTAAAGCGGGAATTCTGGCGTCCGCCATGGCCTTTTTCGCTGCCATTTCCATCGTGCTGGCACCCGAGGCCAGTGCGACCACGGACGGCTGCGGCGACCTCGAAAACGGGCAGCTCTGCATCTTTCACCCGTCCAAGCCAAGCGGGGATTACGAGACCCGGTATTTCAAGAACGGGGGATCGGATGTCGTAGTCATGCTGGGGGAACAGGCCAAGACCCCGAACGGGACAGTTCAGCCGAAAGACTACGACTCGGCCTGGCTGACGGCGAAGGCCGGACGTACCGTCTCGAAAACCCGGTATCTCACGATGGACAAGGGCTGGTGCATTCGGGCCGCCATGAAGACCAAGTCCGGTGACACCTATATCGGCAAGTGGTACTGCATGTAAATTCGGCGGGAATTCCTGTCGAGAGCGGATTCAGGCTGCGGGTGCGGAAGTGCTACTCTCGCACCCGCAGCCTTGGTCATCACGCCCAAGAGTCAGGGAGGGCAAGCCGTGTGGCAAGTCGTCTTCTATGTAACTCCGGCCACTTGCCTTGTCGCCATCCTGACAACCGTACTCTTCTGCCTGGCCGTCGAACGCCTGTCCTCCCGTCACCCGGAAAACGTCCGGTCAATCGCGAGAGTGCTTTTGTCAGTCTGGTCACTACTCGTCCTTGCCGCGACGGTAATCCCCGAAGGCGCGCTGGGAACAGATGACGGAAAGATCTACTGGCTTCCGGGCGAAGGACTTCTGTACGGCACTTCCGGTATGGACGCGAGCGAGATCTCAATGATCTTCAAGCAAGAGGCCGCGAACGCTCTGATGTTCATTCCACTCTCCGTGCTGGCTTACTACAGCGCACGCAGGCCTTCCCTGTATGTCGTCCTGGGCTCATGCGTGGCATTCAGTTTCGTCATTGAATTCACGCAGTGGGTGGAACGCGCAGGAAGAACGGCAGACGTGGACGACCTCACCTTCAACACGCTCGGAGCGGTGATCGGGGTGCTGGCGGTCAGTTCCGCCTCATTCGCCGTCGCACGCTTGAGCGCTCCGGCCCGCAGGCCTGCCCACTCGGCCGGCCGATAGCACCACCGCCAGACAAGGCCGCGCCGCAGGGCGCCTGTTGTGGCACCCGCACTTCCCCGCCCCGGGCCGGACGCCGGCGGCGCGAGTCGAGCTGCGCCGCCAGGCCCGCACTCTCGGGGGCCGGTTGCGAACCGCCGCCCGGAGCACCTCACCGAGCGGGAGGAGGAGATCCCCGGGGTCGTACGGCGCAGGATCGCCGAGTACGGCGAGGACCCGTCGGTTCGGCAGATCGCCGGGGCCGTCGGGCTGAAGAGCACCTCACCGGTCGCGTACCACCTGGAGGACCTCCAACGCGTACCACCTGGAGGACCTCCAAGGGGAGCGCGGCGCCCTGGTGCGCGACGGACGCGGCTGGCGAACCTGCCGCCTGGCGCGCCGACTCGGACGCGACGGCGATGCGCCGGTTTTCGTTCCGATGTCCCTCACCCCCTGCCCGCGGGTTCCATCGGAAACTGGTGCTGGATGCCCCCTCGACCTGGCCGAGGTCCTCACAACTGACCCCGCAGGGCAACGCCTTGCAGGGATACGACAACGCTGCTCCGCCAACCCACACACGCCCAGCGCACTCTTGGACACCGCCACTGCACGCTGACCGCAGGTTTGGCCACCGGTCGGCCACCGGAGGCCACATCGCCGGGCTCCTCAGCCGGCACACACCCCAGAAGCAAGGTCACACAAAAGCAAAAGCCCCAGGTCACGGCGAGTGAGTCCTGAGGCTTCCACAGAGCCGCCTTCGGGATTCGAACCCGAGACCTACGCATTACGAGCAGTAACGGGTACTGGACCCGATCATGGGGCTCACCTGCGGCTTTGGGGATCCGAACCCCCGGCGCACCACTGACCTGCGGCTATTCCGGCCCTGAGGTTCCCGATCGGTCCCCGCTGCTCCTGTTCGCTCTCGAACACTCTGTCCCCGGGATGTCCCCGTGGGGCCCGTTGTCCCCGGAGCGTCCCCGATGGTCCCGCATGGGACCGAGGGCATTGACTTGCCGGGAAGGAGTCCCGACGAAGCCGCAGCTGTCGGGCTTGGCTCGGTTCTCGGGGCCTACGCACTGCTACTCGGGCACTGCGTACTTCTCTGTCCCCGGGAGCCTGCGCCTATCAGTCTGCCCCAACTGGCCTCATCGTGGGGCGGATGTCGCCGAACCAGAGGTGGCCGTACGCCCGGTGGAGTTGGTTGAGGTCACCGGCGACCGCCAGACCGAGGGCGTCGGCGACGAGCATGTGGAGGTTGCTGCGGGCCAGTTGGGCGGCGGCCCGGGAGAGGAAAGGGCCTGCAGGCCCCGAGGGCATTCGTGAGTCGCGTTGACGCCAAGAGTACGAGATCCGTTTTGCGCTTGTACTGGCGGATTTTCGGGCCGCTCGCATTCAGCCAATCTTGGGCGCGCTCGGCGTACCAGCAGATGGGTGCCATTCGGGCTGGCCAAGCCCGAGCTGGACGTAAATGCCCCGTACGGGCGATCAAGTTCGGGACCCCGTTCGAGGCCAGAGCTCACCCTGCCACTGGGCACGGGCTACCTGGTGGAGCAGCCTGTTCACAGGCCGTCAACTGCGCAGGGGGAATGCCGTGTTTCTGGATCAGCTGGCCACATTGATGGCTGTGGCAGTCGGCGCCGCCGGCTCGTACGGCACGACGACGCTGACCGAGCGGACGAGGTGGCGCCGAACCCAATCCGAGCGCTGGCATGAGAAGAAATTCGACGTGTACGCGCGATACGGCAATGCGCTCAAGGAGCAGATATGGATCACCCAGCGCATCGGCGCGGCACTGGGCTATGCGCACGTCGTGGATCCCCTGGAGCCCGTCGAAGGACTGCGGCTTCTCGCCGAAGCCGAAGCGCGTCGGGCCACACTCTGGGAGTCCGTACTGCTGGTTGGTGACGCCGAGACCGTCGTAGCGGCGCGGTCATGGCACGAGGCAATCTGGACGCTGGAGTTGCATGCGCGAGAGCAGAGGCACGACGCGGAGGGGTGGACCCGCGACTCGCATCGGGTGAGCCAGAAGCGGGATGCTTTCTACGTCTCCGCCCGGCGCGAACTTGGGGTTGCTGGGCCCCCACCTCCGTCCGGGAACTGGCCTCGTGAATGGCAGCAGCAGGGTGAGGGTGCCGACTAGGGACAGGGAGCCTGACCGAAGGGCGGCCACCCAGTGCCTTAGAACTCAAGTTCAGGCAGTGGGGGTGGCGGGGGCGACGTAGCCGCGGCAGCCGCAGTACTCGTAGCAGCTGGAGTCTTCGGGGACGGAGGGGTGCGGGACGCCTTGCTGGACGCCGCGGGCGTGGCCGCAGCCGGGCCGGGCACAGTGGGGGTGATGCTCGTTGTCGTGCCGGTGGGCGGAGAGGCCGGCTTCGAGGATGGTCTGACCGGTGCCACGGGTGGGTTCAGTGTCGGCGTAGCAGCCGTCCCAGCCGCAGTCGTGGTCGAAGGCGAAGGTGCCGGCGAAGGCAAGTGCTCCGCAGCGGTACTGCTCGCAGCCGTTCTCGCTGCGCGGGATGGGTTCGCCTGTGCAGCAGTCGATCTTCAGGGATTCCCGGAGCGTGGCGTAGCGGGCGGCGCGAGCTGCAGCTTGTTTCTCGCGGGCCAAGGTTCGGTCGTGGACTGCTTGGTGCTCGCCGAACAGGTCGAGTTATGTCATGGCAGTTGTGCATCTTCCCTACATCTGATGGGTGCGGGGCGGCGTTGGTGCACCCCGCACCCATCGGCTGTGCGCTCAGTTGGTGCTGGTGGTCTCGGTCTGCTGTGCCTGCTCGGGGCGGGGTTTCGCCGTCTTGGTGGCGGTGGTTGTGGTGCGGCGGGGCTTGGCGGGTGCCGCTGTCTTCTTCGTGGTGGGCTGCGCCTTCGTGCTGCGGCGGCTGGGGGCCGGTGGCTTGGTCACGGTTGGCTCGGCGGGCGGGTTCTCGTGGGTCTGGTGCTTCGGCCTGGCTGTCTTCGTCGTCTTCCTCTTCGTGCTCGCGGCCGTGGTGGTCTTCTTGGCTGCGGTGCGGGCGCGTTTGCGGGGGAAGGCGCGCAGGGGCGGGCGTTCGCCGTCGAAGGCCGGTAGGAGCCGGGCTCGGATGGTGTCCGCGGTGGCCTGGGCGGGTGGGTTGGCGGTGAAGGCAACGCCGGTGTTGTAGCGGATGCCGGGGGTGAGGTGTTCGAGGCTGTCGGCGTAGGACGTTGTGTCGTTGTCGTCGGTGAACTCGCGTCGCGGCACGTCGATGGCCCAGGTCTGGACGGCCTCTCCGCGCCAGAGGTGTCGGATGCCGATGCGGCGGCCGTCGGTGTGGGTGAGGAAGGCGGTGAGGCCGGTGGGTTGTTCGTCGTCGAGGGTCCAGCCGTCGCCGAGGACTTCGAGGATCGCTGTGATGAACGGTCCGAAGTCGGCGGGGAAGAGACGCTGCGGTTTCTTGGTAGTGGAGTCGGTGGCGGTCATGCGGCTGCTCCCTCAAGAAGTTGGTCGAAGGCGTGGAGGAGTCGCCGCGTCTTCTGTTCGAGCCTGGCGCGCTCGACGACGGTGTTGCGGTGCTTGATGACCGCGGTGCGTTCGGTGAGTGCCTTGTTGAGGCCGTTCTCCTCGAAGGTGTTGCCGCACCAGATGGCGACTTGGGGGCCGAGATCCCAGTAGATGGCGTTGACTGCGGCGCAGGCGGCGGAGAGGGGGTCGATGTCGTTGCCGATCCACGTGTAGTCGTGGGGGTTGAGGTTGCGTTCGTGGAGGAGGTGGGCGACGGAGCGGAACATGCCGCCGCTGCCGATGGCCGGCTCCCGGATCGTCTGCCGCCCGTCATGGGCGTCCAGGAGGATGTTCGCCATCAGGTCCGAGACGCAGGGTGGGGTGTGGTACTCGCCGCGCCATTTCTTGTCGCTCTTGTGCCGCAGGCCGGTGAGGAGCGGGCTGAGGATGTCGGCGCCGGTTCGTGTGTACGGGTCGTCGTGGCCGGTGAGGTCGAGAAGTCCGGTGTTCACCGCGGTGTGGACGACGGCCTGGACGGCGCGGAGTTGGTGGTCGTGGGGATCTTCTTCGATCCAGTCGTGCAGGGGGCGTGCGCATTGGATGAGGTCGGGGCGGTGGTACCACTGGACGCCCCAGATCTCGCGCAACAGCGGTGGGAACTGCGAGGGTTGGAGGGTGAGGAGCCAGTCGCCGACGAGGGGTTCGCGGAAGAAGGTCAGGGCGGCGACGGTGCCGAGGGGAATGTCCATGCGGCTGCCGCCGTGGTGGCTGTACCAGGCGTCCATCACGTTCTCGGCGATCTTGTGGGCGTGCTGGTTGGGGGCGCGGGGCGCCGCGTACTTCTTGCGGCGGGGTGCGTAGCGGGGCTTGGCGGCTTCCTCTTCGCGCTGTTCGGCTTCGCGCTGTTCGGCGCGGGTCTCGAGCTTCTGCTCCACCTCGCCGAAGAGGTCGAACTGGACCATCGTGATCACCTCTCGTCGGACTCGGTGGTGGCGAACGGATGCGGTGGTGCGCTCGCGGGCACCGGGACGGGGCCGGCCTGGAGGACTGCCGTGGCGCGGTCGGTGCGGGCGATGTAGTACGCGTGGTCGCGACGCAGGCGTTGCATGTGTTGCTCGTACTCGGCGATCAGTCCGGCGTACCGGCTCAGGGAACGGGGCGCGCTGTGGTGCTCGTGAGCTCGGCGCAGTTCCGACGTCCAGGGCTGGGCGAGCCAGTGCCGTAGGAGAGCGTTGACGATCTCGGTGGCCCTCCGGGCGGTGCCCTTGGGAGCGCGGACGGGCGCCGTGGCGAGGAGACGGTACGGGCGCAGGCGCAGCCGACCGCTGTCGACGGTCTGGCGGGGGAAGCACTCGCTTCCGGCGAGCGTGACGCCGAAGAGGACGGGGGCTTCGGTCATGTCGAAGCCGGCAGGGCCTGTGCCGTAGGCGACTTGGAGGATCTCTTCGGTGGGCGGGTGGTCGGCGTCGGGGTGCCAGTCGGGGTTCCAGCCGAGGGTGAAGGCGCCGATGCCGGTGATGCGGTAGACGGCCTGACCGGTGTCGAAGTCGGCGAACTCTTCGGCCTCGATGGCCGGTCCGCTGCCGACGGTGAAGCTGAGCACGAGGGGTGCCTTTCGGGCGTTGGGGCATGGGTGGGGCCGGGGCCGGCCGAACGGGCGCGGCCCCGGTGATGTGCGGTGAGTGGTGTGCGGTGGGTGGTCAGCCGTGTTCGGCGTGCCAGCCGGTCACGTACGCGCCGACTTCCTCGGCGAGCGGTTCGAGGGCGAGGTCGCCGGGCGGGTCGCCTTCGGGGGTCGTGGTGTCGTAGATGACCTTGGCTGTGCCGTAGGTGTTGTCGATGTGGACGGCCTTCCAGCCGCCGAGCTCGCCGCGGTCGTCGTGCCAGGGCAGGGAGTAGCGGCCGGCGATGGCGACGTACTGCTCGCCGTCGCCGGTGAGCTGGACGGTGATGTTCAGCTCGTTGCCGCACCAGTCCACGCCGACGTCGGTGCAGTGCTGTTCGAGGGCGTCGATGACGTCCGCGTACAGGGCGCGGGCTTTGAACTCGTCCGTGCGGCGCAGGAGTTGGACTGCGCTGAGGTAGGTGAGGGTCACGGCTTCACCTCGGGGTCGGGCGTGTGCCTGCCGCAGACGAAGGACAGGGGCTCACCGTCCTGCGGGAGGTCCAGGTCGATGCCCTCGGGCCGCTTGCACAGCAGGCAGGGCAGCGTGACGGTGCGGAGCATGCGGCGGGCGCGCACGGGGGTGTTGGCAGGGAGGTGCAGCCGGGTCGCCGGGGTGGAGACGCGCAGGAGGGCGAGCTCGGAGGAGACGTCCGTCCTGCTGACGGCTGTGATCGCGAGTGGCGTGGCCGGGGCGTCGAGGAAGGTGAACACGTCGCCTGGGCGGAGTTCGTGGACGTACACGGCTCTGGTGAAAGGGATGGTGATCACGGCGTAACTGCCCATGGAGCAGCTCTCTTTCCGCTTGGTGGATGGCTTGGCGTGGTCGGGTCCGCCGGTGGCCGCCTCCCACGCGGCACGGTGGGTGGTCAGTCGTCGGCGAGGTGCACGCCGGTGTCGAGGGGGCCGCGGTCGAGTTCGGCTGCGATGTGCGCGGGGACGCGCGGTACCTGGGCGGCGTGGAGGGTGATCTCGCCGCCTCCGAAGTCGATGGCGACGGTGCCGTCGGGTCCGGTGCGGGTGACGCGTCCGTACACGGGCTGGTCGGGGTGGCGGACCCAGTCGCCGGTGGTGAGGGGTGGCAGGTGCTGGGGGCACAGACCGAGGTCGCGCAGGGAGAGGTGGGAGGCGGCCGGCTGCCAGCAGGGTTGGCCGTCGGGGCGGGGGTGCTCGCAGCCGCGGGTGGGTCGGCCGTATCCGTCGCAGCGGATGAGGACCGGGTGTGGCCAGGGTTCCTTGGCGCGGACGACGGCGAAGGTGACCGCGCCGTGCTGGCCCTGTTCGTGGAAAGCGACGTATTCGATGGTCAGGCCGACTGTCAGCGGCCAGGTCCTGAGCACGTTGGACGCGATGGCCTGGACGTGTTGGGCAGGGACGGCGGGCATCAGCGACCTTTCAAATGTCAGGGTCATGACATTTCGTTCTGGGTCGGCATCGGGAGGGCGAGGATCGCCTTGCGGCCCTCCAGGCCGTCGACTGACAGCAGGTACTGGGCGCGCAGGTGCGGGAGGGCGCGGATCTGTGTGGCGAGCACGGCGATCTGCCGTTCGGTCTCGGCGGGCCACAGCGGCCGGTGCGGCAGGGCCTGGACGGGCTCTGCGAGGGTGTCGCCGGACTCCGCGATGTCCGCGCTGGCGAGGTCCAGGATCCGGGCCGGGTCGTCGGTGAAGTCGACGGTGAGCAGGATCGCGTGGGGGTGGTGGGCGCGGGCGAGTTCGGCGATGCGGGCGGCTCGGTCGTACGGCGGGAGGTCGAGGACCCACTGCCCTTCGCCGACCGAATCGGGGCGTACGGCGCTCCAGGCGGCGGAGTGGAGGCCGGCGAGCGCCTCGGTCAGGTCGTCGGCGAGTTCGTCGAGGTCGAGGGCGGGTGTACCGGCGGTGGCGTCGAGGATCTGCCGCTGGGTGCCGTCGGGGCCGGTGGTGAAGAACCCCCGCAGGTCGAGCTCTCGCGAGCGGGAGTAGTGGACGAACGTGAGGTGTGTGGTGTCCGGGAACGCCGCACGGATGCGGGCGCTGACGTGGTCGAGGACGGCGACCTCGTACTGGGCCCGGACTTTGTCGAAGGCGGTGACGGCCGCGTTGCGGTGGTGCAGGGTCGCGTCGATCGCGGTCGGTGTGTTGTTGGTCATCGAGGTGGTGTCCTTCCGGATCACGGGGCGACGGGGGTCGGAATGAGGCTCGGGACGGGCTCGGGGTGCGGGAAGGGGAGGAGCCACAGCGGTTCGCCGTGCTCGGACTCGAGGTCCACGCACGGGGTGAGGTGGCGGCTGCGCAGGTGCGGGAGGGTGTAGAGCTGGCCGAGGACTGCAGCGAGTTGGTGGGAGACGTCGTGCGGCCACAGGCTGTCGGCCGTGTCTGGCGAGCAGCGGGGGCACGGGACGGTGACTGTCTCGCCGTCGGCGCGGATGACCTGCTCGAAGCCGACTGCGACGCGCCCGTTGCTCGCCTCGAAGAGGCAGATCAGGGAGACGGCGTCAGGGACGTAGCGGCGGACGATGCCCGCGATGTGGGCGGCGCGGTCGGCGGGCGGAAGGGTGATCCAACGGCGGTCGCGGTGCTGGTGGTCGGGGTGCGGCTCGGCCAGTCCCCACTGGTAGAGGTACGGGCCGACCAGGACCCGTTCGAGGTCGTCGACGAGTTCGTCCAGGTCCAGTGGCCCGTCCTCCTGTGCGGCGGTGGAGTCGGGGGCGCGCAGGAGGCGGCGGGTGCCGAGTCCGGGCACCGGGGCGCTCCAGATGCCGTGCAGTTCGACGTCACCGGCGACGTCTTCGCTGACCTCGAGGTGCTGGGCGTCGGGGTGGGCGGCGCGGACACGGGCGGCGATGTCGTCGTGGATGGCGAGGTAGAGCGACTCGGCCGACTGAACGTAGGTGACGGCGAGGTCGTACAGGGGTTCCTGGGTGGGGCGAAGTGGCTGCTGGGTCACGGGTGTTGGCTCCTTGGGGGTCGGGTCAGGACTTATGACGGAGTACGACGGCGGTGGCGTTGTCGGATCCGTGGATGCCGGCGGAGGCGACGAGGAACTGCGCGGCGTCGTCGGGGTCGGAAGCGGTCAGGCCGCGCAGGATCAGGTGGTCGGCGAGGAGTTCGCTGACCCCGTTGCTGCACAGCAGCACGCTGCGGATGGTGTGGGCGGGCAGCGACGTGGTGACGAACTCGTGGCGTGCGACGGTGCGGGTGACCTTGCGGTCGTAGAGCGTGAGCGGGCCGCTCTGGGTGGTGTGGCGGCGGATGCGCTCGCCGAGGGAGTGGTCGTAGGTGACACGCTGGAGTTGGCCGTCGTCGGTGAGCGCGTAGGCGCGGCAGATTCCGGCCCAGGTGATCGCGATGCGGCTGTGGTCGGGGTCGAACAGGGCGGTGACGATCGACGCGTCCGCCAGGTTGTCGCTGGCGGCGAGGCGCTCGCGGGCGGCGGCGCAGCCGGCTTCGGTGGTGGCGGTGAGCGTCGCGCGGGCGGCCTCGTCGGCCGCGATCTGGGCGGCCTCGGCTGCCTCAGCTGTGTCGCCGAGACCGTCGGTGACGCAGACGGCGATGCGGCCGGTGGCCCGGTCGCCGCCGACGACAAAGGCATCGGCCTGGATCTCTCGGTGACCTTGGCGTTGGGCGCCGCCTACGCGCCAGGGGGTTGGGGACATGTACTTGTGCTCCTTCGGTACAACGGTGGTGGGTGGGTCCCGTCCGGGGCCGGGCAGTTCGTATCGGCGCGGCCCCGGACGGTGGCTCGGTTGCTCTACGACACGGGCGTGGGCACCGGCGGGGGCACAGGCACGGCGGTCGGCTGGTCGGCCGCGGTAGTGGTGAACTGCGGGCAGGCGCCGAAGCGTTCGTGAAGGGTGTGCTCGCCCTCCCACTGGGCGCACCGGACGCAGACGGGCCGGGCGCGCTTGGGGGCGGGGCGGGCGATGTAGGCGCCGGGCAGGTGGGGGTCGGTGAAGACGATGAGGCCGGTGGACTCCTCCAGGCTGGCGGCGCCGGAGCTGGTGATGGCGGAGGCGCGGAGCGTGGTGCGCAGGAGCGCGCCGGACCAGTCGAAGCCGGTACTGATCTCCGCCTTGGGGTCGTCGTAGGTGACCCGGTAGGCCGGGAACTCCGCCTCGGACGGGTCGGCGAGGGGGCGGGCCCAGAAATGGACTGGCCGGTCGTCGTCACGCAGTTCGGGCCTGGGGGCAATTGCGGAGACGATCCTCATGATCAGGACGCTGTTGTCGTCGCCGAGCCCCGCCTCCTGGGCGGCCTTGGCGCACAGGTCCTCGAAACCCGCGACGCCGTAGCCGGCGAGCCACCGGTCGGGGGTCAGCTCTCCGCCGAAGTTGGTGCGGTAGTCCTGACGGTCGCGGCGCTGCACGGCGGCGATGATGCTGACGGCCCGATGGATCTGGTCGCGGCTGACACCGTGCTTGGCGGCCTCCGCGTACAAGAGCTGTTCGCGTGTGGACTGGTCCACTTCTCTCTCCCTCTGTTGGCGTCGGGCCCCGGCCGGGGCCCGACGCGGGCGGGCTATTCGGCGGTGGGGCGCTGGGTGAAGTGCTCGACGGCCTGGGCATGCAGGGCGTCGAGGCGTGCGGACAGGCGCTTGCCGAGGGTGCGGCCCACGGTGTCGATGCCGTGGTTGTCGGTGACCGTCTCCAGCCGCCATCGGCGGTGGCCGTCGTCGAGGGTGAAGTCGCAGACCTGGCCGAACTGCTCGCCGCGCAGGCTCAGCACGCGCACGGTGCGGCCGCCGGTCTCCTGGCGCCTGGTGGGTGCGCCGAGGACATGGGCGGCGACGACTATCGCGGCGATGCGGGTGATGTTCATCGTGCTCCTCGCACTCTGGTCGTAACCTCACCCGGCACACACCGGAGAGTTCCTGCATTGCCTCCACACATGTCGGAGGCAGGAAGAAACACGCGCAGGTCAGAGCGCGTCGCGGTACAGGTCCGGGCGGCCCGTGACCTCACGCAGCGCACACACCAGCAGCCGACCGGCGCCCTCGACGCCAAGGATGTCGCGCACGAAGTCGAGCGGCTCGACGGGGCGGCCGAGGACGTCGCCGCAGGTGCGGGCCAGCCGCTCACCCATCTCCTTGGCCAACGCTTGCGCCTGCACGAACTGGGCGTCGGTGACACCGCGTGCGGCGAGGCTGGCATTCAGGGCGTCCCGCTGGGCTGGAGTAAGGAAGGTGAACACCGGCCAAAACCTCCGAAGCTGAGGGCGTTTCCCAATTGATCTGATATCATTTTATCATTCACGATCACTCTCAGTCAAGTGTTATTTATTCGGCGGGCGAGGGCTTCCGCGGCGCTCGCGACCACTCTGAAGGGCATCGCGGGCGGCCCTGCGGGGGCCGTCCAGAGCCCCCTGGGCTTCCTGGCGCGCCACCTGGTCGCGGCGCGCACGCTGCTGCTCGAACCACTGGCGGTCGCCGTCGCGGCCACGGTCGACCTTCGCCTGCTTCTCCTGGGCAGCCGCAGCGGCCTGACGGCCGCGCGGATTGGTGCCGCAGCCCCGGCAGTTGGCAGCGGGAGCGTGCGGGTGGGCTGCACAGCCCCCGCTCCTTGCACCAACGTCGTTCTCGGCGCCCGCTCCCCCGGTGTCATCGGTCCCGCTGCGGCCGTTATCGTCCGCCGGGGGTAGGGGGTTGTTTCTCTGGTGGTTATCTGACGGTTCCCCGGCCAGACTGGCCGGTTCCTCCGCCGCATCTGGCCGGTGGTCTATCTGACCGGTGGCCATGTTGGCCGCCTGCTCTGTCTCCTTTTCAGTTGGTTCGGAGATGTAGGAGGGAATGTCGTCTTCGTCCGGCGGCGCTTCGGGCGCAGGTGGAGTCGGCGGGGAGGCGGCGGGCGGAGGCACCGCGGGACGGGGGCTGTGGATCGTGTAGCGGTTGCTGGTACGGCGCCCTTCAACGAAGCGGGCGCGGCTGACGATGAAGCCGTGTTGCTCCAACCGGTCCAGGTGTCGTCGTACGGTGCGCTCGCCCTGACTGGTCTTGTCCGCGAGGGTCTCCTGCCCGGGGAAGCAGGACCAGGCTTCGTCCGCGTAGTCGCAGAGTGCCAACAGGACGAGTTTCGCACCCGGGTTGGGGATCTTCTGCTTGAACGCCCAGGCCACGGCCTCGATGCTCAACTCTGCTCCCCCAACGGGACGCAGCAAGGGCCGAGCGGCTGTCCGTCGCTCTGCAGTACGGCGAGGGCACTGCCGTACTCGCCGTCCCGCAGGAGACGCGTCGCCTCCGCCGTGATCTCCTCCAGGGTGGCGGCGAGGGCACGGGCCTGGTCGCGGGCCTCGATCGTTCTGTCCACTTGGCCGCGCCAGCCGGATGCCTGGTCCTGCAGCTCGGTGACGATCAGCAGAATGTCGTTCATGAGCGAGTCGGCAATGTCGTGCGCGTAGCCCGCGTGGTTCATTCGCGGCCAGTTGGCGATCAACCGCTCTTCGAGTCGCGTGCGGATGCGATCGGCGGTCAGCGGCCTCGGCGGCTCCACTTCGGAGAGGTCGAGGGGCAGCGGTGAGCCGTCGAGAACCGCCGCCAGCCGCAGCGTCAGTTCGAGAGAGTCGCCGCCTTCGTGCGCGGCGAGGACGTTCATCGCCTCCGCGATGCGGGTGGGAGCGTCACCCGGCCGGCCTGAAGCATCCGTCTCGTACAGCGGCAGAACAGCGAGGACAGCGCCGGCCGCGCGGTAGTGCGGCGCGGCTTCGGTGGGCTCGGGTTCGACGACGGGCCGGTCGTCGTACACCTGGGACAGGATGTCCGCGAGGCGCTCGCGCAAGGTGGGTGTGGACATGGGAATCCCCTCCGTGGGACGGCGCTGAAGTGGTGTGCGAGATCGCCGAGTACCGGAGCCGGCAGGCGCGGGTGCGGGCCCCGGTGACAGGCGAGGTGGGTCAGGTCGACTCGGGGGCGCGCGAGACGCCGATGGTGCGCGAGGTGCGGCCGCCGGACTTCATCGGGATGTCGAGGCTGAGGCCCTCGATGATGCGGATCATCGCGGCGGGGTCGGGCTCGGGCGGGCGGGGGTTGCCGCCGGACCAGGAGAGCTTGAAGTCGCCGTACGTACCGGGGTCGGCCGCGTCCAGGGTCTTGCGAGCCTTGGCCTTGCGCTTTTTCGCGGCGCTCTCGACCTCGGCGGCGTCCGCGTAGGCACGCAGGGCCTCGGTGATCCCCGCGGTGTCCTCGGCGAGGATGGTCTGTGGGGCGCGGCCGTCGTCGGCGAGCTGGTCGAGGTTCCAACAGGCACTCTTGAACGGGCAGTTGTCGCAGATGATCGACAGACCGGGTCCGTCGAGGTCGCGCGGCATGGCCTCCGGCTCGGCGCTCTCCATGACGTCCTCGGCCCAGGCGAGCGCCTGCTTCGTGATGTCCTCGTCGTACACGCGCTGGTGAACGACGACCTGCCCGTACTCGCGACCGACGTAGCGCAGCCGGACCGCGTCGACCGGCAGGGGCCGCCCGGTGGGCAGGTCCGGGTGTTCCGCCAGCCCGCCGGTGCGCAACAGGTGGGCGTACAGGTGGACTTGGAACCACTCGTGCCGACTGGGCCCTTGGCGTACGACGAGGTCCAGGGCGCGGGTCGACTTGGTCTTGACGTCCTCGACAACGCCGGGGGTGTCCCCGTCCGGGGCCCAGTAGGCGTCGGCGTGGCCGAGGATGACGCCGTTGGTGAGTTCGAGCTCGGTGTGGGCGCCGTACTGCTCGGCGAGCACCCGGAGGATGCCCTCGTGGAGCCAGGTGCCGAGGATCGCGGCGTGCATGTTGTCGTCGAGGTCGGTCGGCCAGGTGCCGTGAACCTCGTAGGCGGCGCGACGTCTGCACAAGCCGACCGAGGACGGGCCGAGGAGGCGCTGACGGGAACGGGGCCGGGCGCGGTCGTCGCGGTGGGCGCCCTTCCACAGGTCGGGGACGGTGATCGCGCCGGGGTCGATGGACATGGTGTTCTCGCACTCTGGTGGGCCGCCTGTCGGGGCGGCGGGCGGCTAATTCGCGTTGCTGCGGGCCGACTTGGTGCGTGACGGCGTACGGGCGGTCGTTTTCTTGGCGGCGCTCTTCTTCGCTGGTGTGCGTGTACGGGAGGCCGCGGATCGACGTCCGCCGGGGGCGACGGCCTCCGTCGTTTCCTGCGGTTCGGGGGCCCCGATGAGCGACTCGGCGAGTTCCTGGAGTTGTTCGGGGTTGGCGTCCTGGAAGGAGACGCCGAAGTCGTCGAAGCTGCGCTCGTTGACCGCGTCGAATCCGATGCCGAGCCGCTTCGCGACCTCGCGGACGGTGCCGCGTACTTCTTCCAACTCGCCCCGCGGATCGACGGGAACGGCGGTCTCGGTTTCCTGCGCCCGCCCGCCACTGTGCTGATCCTGCTTCTCCAATGCGGCGGCCGGTTCGACGACTTCGGCGTCCACGACGGCGGCCTCCGAGGCAGCCGTCGTCTCCGGCTGCTGGGTGGACGGCTTCTCGCCAGGGGTACGCAGCCGAGCCGCGGCGACTTGAACGTGCTCGCGGGATTCGGCCGCATCCGCGGCGTGCATCTCCTCGTCCACGTGCAGCCCGGACAGGTCCGTCGGGCAGGCGCGACGCAGGGCGAGGGCTTCTGCGACCTTGCTGAGCTGACTGGCCGGCATCTGCGGCCACAGTCCGCCGAGCTTGTACTCCTGGGACTCGTAGTCCCAGACCTTCGGCGCGTACTCGCGCCAGTGGGCGACGGCCGGGAAGCGGGAGTCTCCGCGCCACAGGACCGCCCGGCAAGCGGCCGGAGGTTCGTCGCGCAGCCATACGGTGTGCTCGCCGCCTTCGGCGTCGTACCAGATGAAGTCCTCGTAGCCGAGGGGCTGTCCGGCGTGGTCGGCGGCGCGGCGAGCGATGAGCCGATAGCCGTCGATGCCGGTCTGGATGGTCCAGCGGATCTCCCCGCGGGACTTGCGCTTGATCATGTAGATCTGGCGGCCGAACGGATCGAGCCCGGACGCCTTGCAGTAGTGGAAGAAGATCCCCAGCTGAGCCGGACTGGCTTCCGCCAGGTCCGGAAACGCCGCGCGCAGCGCGCGCAACTGCTGGTCCTCGAACGCCTTCTGGTCCTCACGGATCGCGAGCCAGGTGACCGGAGCATCGGCCACATCCCCTCCAAGCAACTTGTTCCCCTAACAAGACACTCAACCGTCTCAACATAGGTTGAGGACAGATTGAAGCTGATATAAATCTATTCCACTTGACACTCGCCGTCAAGTGTCGACTGTCGCATCTCGAGGTCGCCGCTACGCAGGCGGCGCAGCTCGAACACGTCGCGCCACTCCGGATGGCCCGCGCGGAGCAGGCGCGCATAGCGGGAGGTGAAGTTGTTGTTCAGCTGGAACGGTTCGCCGTCCGTGATTTCCGGCGCCAGCCAGCGCAGTTGCTCGAACAGCGCCTTGACGCCGATCCGCCCACCGCCGGCCGCAACCCACTGAACGGTGAGGCGCTCCAGCGCCTCGTACACCCAGGGATGCTCGGCATGGAAGTCCTCGAACAGGTCGTCCAGCGACGGCTCGACATCTCCCTCGCCGCACACTCGCTCCCCGAACTCCAGTGGGAGTTCCACCTGTCGATACACAACCCACCCCCGAATATGCTACTTAACCGTCTCGACACATGTTGAGCCACACCTTAAAGGCCGTGGAGCCGGATTGGCACCCCCACACCGCCGCGGCTCCCTCGGTGCACCTCGCCCGCTGGCCGACCACTCCAAGTCATAGAAAAGAAGACAGAGTCAATCATCCACTAGACAGTCACTGAATCCGTCTGCCAGATTGATGCATGTCAACAGACTGTCTGTTACGCAAAGTTGGGGGAACCGTGTCGCAGAACCAGCAGTTCATCTCCGTGCCCGTACCCGCTCAGCACGTCACTCGCGTCTACGCCCTCCTCGCCGAACTCGATCTGAAGGAGGGCGAGACGAACAACCCACTGCCGGGGGGCACCCAGGGCTCCGACCCGGATGGCACCTGGCCCGTGGTCGAGTGGACTGTTGAGGACTTCAAGTCTCTGATCACGACGAAGCTTCCTTCGGTCCAGCGCGTCGCGGCACTGCTCGACCTTCTAGCCGAGGAGCCAGAGCGCTCGTACAGCACCACCGCCGTCGTAGAGCGTCTCGATTTCGACCGCGGCCAGATCAAGGGCGCCCTGTCCGCATTCACCCGGCACTTGCACGCGCACTACGAGCGCGGCAACTGGCCGATGAAGTGGGAGTGGGGCACCGACGCCGCCTCTACCTTCCAAGCCGAGGCGTTCTACCACTTCGACAAGGTGAACGCTGCTCGCTGGCAGCAGGCCCGCGCCACGGCGTAGCGCACACAGCGCCGCGGGGTGGTTCCGGGGTCGTGCCGGAACCACCCCGCCTCGTTCCTGTCTCCGCTATCGCTTCGGCCGCACAGACAGCGAGATGCCGGCGTCCAACAGCTCCGCCGCGAACGCGGCAACATCCTCCGCGGAGTGCTCCCCCGCACGGAACGTCCGCGCCTCTGGCAGCGGCGGCGGGGTGGGCTTCGGCTCGACCGGGGGCTTGCGGCCGCGGGGCTTGATCTGCTCGCGCTCGCCGGCCTCGATCCGCTTCACACCGCCCGGCACGATGGTCCGGCCATGTCCCACGGCGTAGCTCAGCACCGTCTCCAGCAGCCACAGCGGCGACCCGGAGATGGTCGCGTCCTCCGGTACGAAGCTCCCCCGCACCCGCCACTGGTAGACGTCCATGTACTTCTTGCCGAAGATCCAGGGGATCTCCTTCAGACCGACGATGTGCGGAAGCTCCTCGGCGTCCTGGACGAGGTAGCCGCCCTCGATCCCGGACTTGTAGTCCTTGAGTCGCTCGTCCAGGACCTCACGCGCACCGTCCTGGGCCAGCTTGAGGACGGTCGGCAGGAGCCAGTACGGGTTCCCGGAGATCACGGCATCCGGATCACCCAGGACGCCACGCGTCTTCCAGAGCTGCGAGGTCTGCCGTTCCACTCCGTAGAGGGACGCGATCTCCCCGTGTCCCAGCAGGTAGGGGAACCGCTTCTCTGCCACCGATGCCTCCGCGCTCGCCGATCCATAGAACAGACTTGACGCATCAAGCATAGTTGCAGCCTCCCAGGCATCTCGGAGACAGCAGCGGGCTATGGCTGTGGGACCTCATGGCCGAGGACAACATGTTCATTCCGTTGCCCTTTCGCTGTGGTCCGGTGGGTCAGTGGCCGAGCGCCGACCAGGCGGCGAGTCCGAGCGCTGCGAGGCTGGTCAGTACGCCGATGGTCGGCAGGGGCCAGCGGGCGCGTTCGAGGGCGGTGACCCTGTCATCGAGTTCCTCGACGGCCTTGTCGATCTGGTCGGATCGCTGGGCGATCAGGGCGAGTTGGCCGTCGATCCGCGCCAGCCCGACTTCGAGGGCGCGGCGGAGCTCGGCCAGTTCAAGGGCGACCTCTCCGTCGGGCATGGCGCAGCTCCTGTCGTCAGTTGATCGTGGGCGTGGATGCGGGGTCGGTTCTCGCCGGGAGCCAGGAGGCGGTCCCGGCGCGGCCGAGGAGAGTGCCAACAGCGCCCTTGGCGACGGCCAGGCCGGCGGGGATCGCGGCGATGGCGGCGGACTCGAGGGTGGAGAGGTTGACGATGTCGGTCGTGCCGGTCGCCAGGAGGAGACCGAGGAACGCCTCGACGTAGGTGAGGACGGTGCGCTCGACGATGTCGGCGAGCAGCTTGGGGGTGCCGGTGGTCGTGGCCATGGTGGTGGTGTTCCTCTCGCTGACGGGTCAAGGTTTGGGGACGCGGAGCTTGGCCCAACTCGTGGCTCCGGGGATGCCGTTGGCGTCTTCGCCGGAGTAGCCGAGCTTGCGCTGCCAGGCTGCGTACGAGCGGCGGTCGGCGTCGGTCCAGCGCGGGCCGGGGCCCGTGCCGTACTTGCCGCAGCCCTCGGCGACGAGCCGCTTGCCCATTGAGGTGACGAGGGCCGAGCGGCGCCCGGTGCGGAAGTAGTCCGCGCCGGGGAACGGGGCGTACCCCGGCGTTTCCGTGTCGGACGGGGAGCCGGACGGCTTGGACGAACCGCTGCTGGTCGTCGGGCTCTCGCCGACGAGCTTCGCCACGGCGGTGCGGAAGTCGGACATCGTGATGCCGGCGGGGTCCGGCTTGCCGGGCTGCCACTCCTTGTGGGCGATCACCGACTTCGCGGACCAGCCATGGGCACGGCAGAGTGCCGCGCTCACCTTGTGCATCGCGTCCAGCTGGGCTTCCGGCCAGTTCTGGCCGCCGCCGGTGTTGATGCATTCGAAGCCGTAGAAGTGCGGGTTGCCGTCGGTGTTGGCCTCGTTGTCGGTCGGCAGGTCCTTCTCGGCGATGACGGCGTTCAGGACGTCGTCGTCTCCCGAACCGGCGTGGTTGGCGCGGCCGTAGCCGACGAGGTGGACGGTGCCGGAGCGGTCGATGACGCCGTGGCAGAGCGGGCCGGGGAGCGAGGTGTAGCCGGTGCGGCAGAGCTCGACCATGCCGGCCTCGGTGGAGTACGGGCCGGTGTGGTGGATCATGACGCCGTGGACCGGACCCCAAGCGCCCTTGTGGTTGCGGTTGTGGGTGCGCCAGCTGCCGTGCTCGACGACGCGGACACCGGACTTCTTCAGGACGGCGAGGAACTGGTCTGCGGACAGTGGCTGAGCCACGTCGTGACGCTTTCTCCCCCGCGCCTCCGTGGAGTTGAGCAGCGCCGGCAGCCGACCGGCGGTCCCTCAACTCAAACGCATCGTGAGCCGCTTGAAGACCGTGGCGCGGGCGGAGGGTCACCCGGGCGCGGGAGTCTAACTGGCCGCGCCTGCTGGATGCACCAGATCGCGGTGCGCACGTGCGAGTTTCGCTCAAATGCGCGGTTGCGTACCAGGTCTCAGTTCGATGCGGATGCTGTCGTCGTCCTCGATGACGTAGGTCGGATCGATGTCCTTCTTCCAACCGAGCGGGAGCAGGTAGTAGACGTGGTCGCGCTCGACCAGCAGGCGAAGACCGGTATAGCGATATCGGTAGTGCGCGTCCTTGCCCAGATCCTCAACCTTCGGACCCGGCGGGGCGATGCTGAGCCGGTCGGTACTGAGCACGACGACGGAGACGCGCCGCACGAGCTGGTCGGCATCGTTCCGTGCGTCCTGGGTGCCGAGTTGTCCTGCGACCAGTGCGACGACCCAGATCAGGAAGAGTCCTGCTACCAGGAATGATGCGGCGCGGTGCCATGCCGGTTCTCTGGGCTGCCCGGACGAGTTGGCGGCCTCGGTACGGCCGAGGAGTAACCCAGCCGCCACGAGGAGCGGGGCCGTCCAGCCGAACGGCTGGATCCATCGCCACAGGAGCATGAGAACGACCCCGGCGATGACGAGGGCAAGATAGGCCCGTGCCACCGAGCGTCCGGCGCTCTGCAGGCGACGGACGTGGTGTTCGGGGACGTGAAGGGACATCAGCAACTGCGGGAGCCGGGGTACCAGCAGGGCAAGGGCAAGCACTTCGAGGGCCGGCAGGGTGGCGAGTCGCAGGCTGCGGACGATCAGTTCGAAGGTGTCGAATCCCACGCCGAAGCTGTCCAGGTGAAAGTAGCCAAAGTATGAGTGGGTGTAGATGTAGCCCGCGTACAGCATCAACGCACCGACGAACGACGCGACTCCGGTGGCCGAGTTCACGAGCTCCAGCGGATTGTCGGCGTTGGTCCCAGGGTTTGGAGATGCCGACGGACCCCCTTGTGGAGCGTCCGCGCGGGCAGGTGCCGGGCCCTGTTGAACCACTCGTCTTCGGGGACGTGGGCGGCGCGGCTGAGTATTGGGCGGAGCAGGATCCGCGCTGCCTTGGAGCCGACTGTCAGCCATTCCGTCAGGTTCCCTCGGGCGACACGCTGCTGTCGGATACCTCCGGAGACGGCGGGCAATCCTGACCCTCGGGCGGGGTGGGTGTGCAGGAGGGGGGAGGATTCGTTGGGGTGCCGCTGAGGCCCGGACCAGGCGTGGTCGGTCCTGTGTACGTCGGCGGTGGTACCACGGGCGGGATGCCGGGATCCCCGCCGCCGGAGCCGTCGTTCGTGCTCCCGCCGCCTTGGCCGACTGCTGACGCTGATGAACCCCCGCTACCCTGACCGGGGGTGTCCGACCCTGACACATTTGCTCCCGGCGTCGTCCCGCCCCCGTACGGATCTCCTCCGGGCGACCCACCCGCAGAGCCGCACCCCGCGGCTCCAAAGAGCAGTACCAAGGCCGCGATGGCCGCCGATGCGGTACCGCCCCCGAATATGACACCTCGACCTGCGCGCATGCATCCCCCTCACGCCGGACCTATCTCACGGCATGTACGCGCATAGTCGCACTACGTGAAGAGAATTGCCTCGTCTTCAGGGGAAGCTACGTACCGCAGTGCATGAACGCGGTAGGTGGTGTTGCTTGCAGCGGCCCAGCTCCCTTACGCCGGCCGCCACTTCCCTTTGAGTACGTGTCCTCCTACAGGCGCTCCTGCGGCGGCGTCCGTCCCGTGGCAGGAGGTTTACGACATGAGACAGGCCCTCAAGCGGATCCTCAAGTGTGATGGCCGACATCCTGAGGCGTTACGAGCCGTCGACCAGCCGCTCCGCCAGATACGGCGAGAAGGTCCCAGCAGGGGTGCCCTGACCGACCCCACACGATCCGTCCGAGTCACCCGGAACCTTGATCCACAGCAGGAAGTCGGCGCCTCCGACGCCGATCGAGCTGGGGACGCCCAGGCGGCGGCCTGCCGGGTTGCACCAGTCGACGTGCTGGCCTTCGGCGTCCATGGCACCGTTGCCGTTCCGGGAGGTGTCCACCACGAACCCGGTGCCGGGGACACCGAGGCGGGCCAGTTCCGTGGTGATCTGGGTGGCGTAGGTGCAACAGACGTCGACGGAGTCGAAGTTGGCGACGTTGACGGCGAAGCCTCGCACCTGCGCGACGCCGGCGTCCTTCAGACGGGCGGCCATCTCCGGCGGGCGGATCCAGGTCGGGTTTCCCCCGTCGAGGTAGACGGTGGTTTCGGGCAGCGTGGCGAGGGCACGCGCGGCGTAGGCGGCCAGGGTGGTGCGCTCGGCGCAAGCCGAGTCACTGGGTAGGTTGCCGAGCTGGGCCAGCAAGTCGGGTTCGAGGACGACGAGGACGGGCCGGTCGCCGATGCCGGCCACGGCGGCGTCGATCCACGCCTGGTAGGCGTCCGGGGAGGCCGAACCGCCCGAGCTCTGGCCGCCGTTGTCCCGGTTGAACATGTTGTACAGGGCGACGATGGGCATCTGGCCCTGAGCGGCCGCGGCCGCGACGTATGCATCCAGGTCGGCCTTGATGTCCGTGTTCCAGTCGCCGAACCAGCGGGCGGCGGGGCGCCGGGCGATGGACCGCTGGATCTTCTGGGCGCGCGGGTCGTCCGGGTTGGCGAGCAGCCACTTGGCGGCGTTGGAGTCCGGGTCGGTGTAGAAGCCCTCGCTCGGGGTCGAGCAGGTCAGCCGGACTTCGGTGAGGTGGATGGTGACAGGGCTGGACTGCCCGAACTGGAAGGACACTTGTCCGGAGGTCGCCATGGTCGAGGTGAAGGAGAACACGAAGTGCGTGTCCACCGCCGGCACGCTGAGCTGCTTCTCCACGACCGCCGTCCACGGGTCGACATCCATGCCGACCTTCGCGGCCATAACGGTGCCGTCCTGCGAGGCGCGGGCCGTGAAGGACAGGGTGTAGCGGCAGCCCGGGCGCAGGGTGATGCCGTCCTGTCCGAACACCGCGTCCCACAGGTTCGCCGCGTCCGTGCTCGCGGTCGCCTCCAGGCCGGCCGTTCCGGCGGCGATGGTGACCATGTCGGTGCTGCCCGACCACCAGCCGGTTGTCCCGTCGGTGAAGGATCCGTTGACGACGAGGTCTCCGTACGTGGGCACAGCGCGACCGCTCCTTCGCTACTTGGTGTAGGTCACGCGCAGCCGCGGCGGGTACGTCTGCCCGTACCCACGGGCCCGCCCGTAGTAGGTCCTGTCGGTGGTGTTGGGGTCCAGCGCGATGCCCCGCCAGGTGGTGGAGTCGAAGACGGCGCTGATGTCGACCCACTTGCCCTGGTTGCGTTTCCAGGTGATGGTCTGCGCTTCGGTGTCGCAGGAGAACTTCGTCGGCCGGGAGGCGTGTTTGTGCGCCCGGATGGCCGCCTTGCCGCCGGATGCGTAGTACCAGTGGTCGAAGTACAGGTACACCTCAGCCTTTTCGATTTTCGCGCCGGCCAAGTCGGTGGCCAGGACAGCGGGAAAGCCCATAAGGCTCGACTGCACCCCGTTGTTCGCGGAGTAGTAGCCCTGCATGCAGTAGGTGCCGTAGTAGGCGTTGTAGCCCGAGCGGTTCGCATACGAACCGGACCACGAGCACGCGTACGTCTTCGTATACGTCTGCACCGGGTCGTCGGCCGTGCCGCCGCCCGTGTTGTAGCCGCCGGTCAGCGGTAGTTCAGGGCCGGTGTCCTCGACGTAGAAGACGTTCGTGCGGCCGGTGGTGGTCAGGCCGAGTTCGAGGGTCTGCCCGGTGCTGCCTCCGGAGTTCTCGAAGGAGAGCAGGAGCCGGTGCAGGCCGGTGCCCAGCGTGGTGGAGCTGGTGATGTGTTCCAGTTCGACCTGCTGGAAGCGGCCGGTCTGCGCGGGTGTGTGGATGGAGGTCTCCCGCAGGGTGGACGTGATCGTCGGCCTCGCGGTGCCTCCATCGCGCAGGTAGAGGCGGATCTCGCCGTCGGTGGCGGTGTCGAGATCCGCGGTCGCCCGGAATCCCACCCGGTACAGGCGGCCGGCCTCGGCGGTGAACGGCAGCTCGAAGTAGCCCATCTCGCTGCCGGTCGCGGTGACCGTGGAGCCGGGATGGGCGCGGGCGATGACGCCCTTAGGTCCGGCGCCCAGCAGCTCGGTGACGGGTTCCCCGCCGACGGTCAGTTCGCCTGCGACGTTGACGTCGTTGAAGCCGGCACTACCGTCGGTGTCGATCGTCGCCACCGGTTGGCCGTCGCTGCGCAGGGTCAGGTACTGGGGCTCCCCGGTGACCAGGGACACGGCCTCCTCGCCAGTCTCGTCGAAGAGGCGTACTCCCTGGGGGCCGACCTCTGCGCGGGCGCCGCCGGTGACCCGCCCGAAGATCTGGTGGGCTTCGGCGTTGTCGAACACCACCCAGCCGGCCGTGGCGGCAGAGGCTTCCAGGCACAGCACGGCCTGTGTAGTGCCCTGCGGGGCGGCGACCTGGCCGGTGATGCGCTGCCACATACCGGATACCGGGGCGGTCGTCTCCACCACGCCGTAGCCAAGGACTGTCCCGGCGGCGTTCTCCCACCGGGCGAGGATCTTCACGCCGGTGGCGTTCAGGTCGTCGGAGGGGAGGATGTCGACGGCCAAGTAGAGCTGGGTGCCCGCGAGTACGGGGACGGCGGCCAGCGGCAGGGTGAAGTAGGTGGGGGTGTCGGCCAGGCAGTCCGTGCGGACGCCAACGCCGGTGCGGTTGCCGCGAGCCAGCGACCACGGGGCGCCCGCTGAGGCGATCGCCGCAGCGATGACGGCGCCCTCGAAGCCCGGGTCGGGGATGATGTTGGTGCCCTGCCCGACGGCGATCTGGTCGGGGGTGACCGAGCCGACCGCCAGGTGTGGGGTGATGATGGCGCCCACGGCGATGTGGCCCTGCTGGATGACACCGGTCCCGACGTCCGCGGCGGCGGCCCGGCGCGCGGTGGTCTGGACGGTCACGGAGGGCAGGCTGGGAGTGCCCGAGGTGTTGACCGCGATCAGGCGCACCCAGATCGGGGCGTAGTAGTTGGTCGCGATGGTCACCGACGCGCCGGAGGCGGCCTCGATGGTGGCCGCGGGCCACATCACGTCCGGCTCGGCATCCGCCGAGGTCAGCAGGTGCACCTGGACACGGGAGAGGTCCAGCGGTGTGGCGTCCGCGTCGGTGAAGGCGCCGTCCCAGGTGATGCGCACGCCGTTCAGGACCGGCTCCACCTGAGGCGCGGACGGTGTCGGCGGGGGCGGAGCGTTAACGGCGTTAATGCCGCTGGTGCCGTCCGGCTGCTGGCCGATCACAGCGCGCAATGAACCGCCGGCGTCGTACACCTCGACCGCTCCGTCCTCGATGGAGGAGTACGCGAGGCGGGAGGTGCGCGCCAGTTGGGTGTAGCGGTGCTCCAAGTCGGCCAGCCGGGCGGCGAGTTGGCTGAGGCCGTCGGCCACGGTCAGCTCCCGTAGGTGAAGCGGTCGGCGCGGGCGAGCTGCAGGGTGACGCGTTCGGGGGCGTCGCCCTGAGGCGGGCGGATGGTCCAGCCGGTGATGCGGCACCAGCCGTCGAAGTCGCTCCACTGGTCGTGGAGGGAGACGCGGACGTCGTCGCCGATCTGCCAGGAGCCGATCGGGGCGGCCGGGTGGTCGATGACCTGGATCTCGGTGACTTCGCCGAGGATCTGGCGGGCGATGCGTTCGGTGCGGGCGCGGGCGGCGAGGAGGTCGTTGGACTTCTCGGCCGGGGCTTCGAGGACGTGTTCCAGACGCAGGCGGCCGTTGCGGATCGCGTCGACGGCGCGGCGGCGGCTGCGTCCTTCGCCCGCGCCCAGCGCGATGACGACCTGGGCGGAGGCGTCGGCGTCGTAGACGACGGGGACGGTGGTGGCGACGTTGGTGCCGGAGGCGAAGCCGATGTCGGTGCGGCGGGCGCCGAGGCGGGGCCAGCCGAGCCGGATACGGCCGAGGGCTCTGTCCGCACTCCGGTCAGTGGTCTCGGTCCACTCCGGGCCGCCGTCGGTCGCGGTCATGTCGTCGACGACCTGGCCGAGGACGGGGGCCTCCCACCAGTCGGTGCGGTACGGCTCGGCCGGGGTGCCGGCCTTGGCCTTGCTGGTGGTCGTGTCCACGGTGACGCCGAGGTCGCCGTCGGGCTGGGACTGGGCGTAGGCCCAGGTGTCGCGGATGACCTGGCAGGGGTCGGCGTAGGTGTACGGGCCGCGCCCGGCGAGGTTGCCGTGGGCGTCGTGGCGGCGGTGGAGGTAGCTGCCCCATCCGGCGGCCTCGATCGGATACGAGCCGCCCTGGGGTTCGGCTCGCCAGATCAGCCCGCCCCACAGCAGCGTGCGATCGCGTTCGGCGGTCAACACCGTGTTGCCGGGGTCGAGTTGGGCCGGGAGCAGGTGGGCGAAGTGCGGGGCGAGGGTGGCGGAGAAGTCGCCCGCCGCGTTGAGTGCGAGTCCGAACTCGACGTCGGACAGCGGGAGATCGGCCGCGAGCAGGTCGCCGGTGAGGGCGTGGCGGGTCTGGTAGCGGTAGGCCGGCACGCCGTCACACCACGCCCTCGGTGAACTCGATGTCCGCGATGAGGCTGGTGGCGGCGTCGACGCCGAGGTTTCCGGTCACGCTCTTGCTCATGTAGGTCTGGACGTACAGGGTTTGAGTGGTGCCGCGCAGGGCTGCCGGGATGGTCAGGCTGTCGGCGAGGACGATCGTGCTGCGCCGGGTGTTGTTGCCCTGGTCGTCGTCGATGGCGGTGTCCTGGCCCTGCACGGTGCCGAGGACCTGCTGCATGCGGGCGTAGACGTCGGCGCTGTCCATCCGCAGCCCGGCGAACGTGGTGACGAGCTTGGCGGTGACGGCCCAGGACGGCACCGGCACCTTCCACGTCGCCGCGCCTGGCCAGGTGTGCCACTTGTCGTCCTGGTAGACGAGGCGGGACAGCGAGCCGGGGAACGCTGTGTAGAGCCTGCGGTCGCGGCGAGGGTTGGCGATGGACCGCAGATCGCTGATCATCGCGGTGGTGATGACGGAGGTGTTGGCCGGGATGTCCAGACGGGCCAGCGCGACGGCGGTCATCCCTGACGGCACGGCGGTGGTCGTGGCGGAGACGTTGGAGACCACGTGGAAGTAGCCGATCTCGTCCTTCTCCGGGTCGCGGGTGCCCTCGTACTCGGGATCCTCGACACGGAGCACGAGGAGATCGGAGCGGGCGCCCGCACCGGTGGGGGCGACGGGGACGGTGGCGTCGCCGACGTTGTACTGGGTGTAGGAGCCCTGGCCCCACGCAGCCCCACGTACGACTGCGGAGCCGTCACCAACTCGCGTGCCCGCGCCGGGAGTTGCGAGCTGGCTGACCTTCAGGTCGTTGCCCTCGGTGACGCCCTGCGAGCCGCGCGCGAGGTCGCGGACCATCATCCGGAAGGCGCGGGCGGCGTGGGTGCCGCCGTGGGTGAGCAGTGGCGGGTTGATCAACGTCACGTCGTACGTCCTCCAGTTCACAGGGCGGCGTAGGCCGCGCGCCAGGTCACGGCCAGCCGGGTGGTGTTGGTGTAGTCGCGGGCGGTCCACCACAGTTCGCTGGTGCCGGGCGGGATGGTGAAGGTGTCCAGGCGGGAGGCCGGGGAGAGGGCGGGGGCGAGGTTCCCGGTGCCGTCGCGCAGTGCCCAGCGGGTGCCGGGGCGAGTTTCGATGTCGATGTGCTGTCCGCTGCCGAGCGCGACGGCCAGCTCGATGACCTGGCCCGACTCGACATGCCGGATACGGGGGTTGGCGCACGGGCCGGTGATCCGCAGCGACGGCCACGCGGGGAGGTCGCCGTCGTTGGTCATCCAACCGCGGCGCTCGTCGGGGAAGGCGACGCCCGTGGTCAGTGGCGCGACGAGCGGGGCGCGGAAGCCGCCAAGGCCGTCGGCGGAGAGCGCCAGGGTCAGGGTGGAGGCGTCGTCGGCGTGGAAGCGCGGGTCGAGGGCCGCGAACTCGATGTCCAGCGGGATCCAGCCATGCAGGGCGTTCGCGGTGCTGGTGGCCTCGACGTGGCGCAGCCGCCCGTACAGTCGACGGGTCGTCCGGCCGGGCCAACGCAGTCGCAGCACCGCATCGGCGCCGACCGTCCTGCGTACGGTGGGGTCGTTCGCGGCGCGCTGCAGCTGGGCGAGGAGGTCAAGGGCGCGTGCCGGGTTGGCCGGCGTGCGGATGCCCGCTTCAATACGGATGGTGCGCGGCCCGTACAGGTCGATCCCGGCGAACGCCCCGTCGTCCACAGGGTTTTCCACATCCTGGGTACGAAGATCGGGTGCGCCCAGTCCTTCGACTTCGCCGACGAGGATGTCCGTTCCGGGTCCGAGGAGGACTCCGGCCAACTCGATCTGCCAGTCCATGAGTTCGGGCATCACAGCCGCCCTCCCCGCTGGGCGTTGCGCAGGCGGCGCATCACTTCGGCGCCGAGCTGCTGCGGGGTGGCGGAGGTGGACGAGACGGTGACGGGCATGGAGCCGATCAGCGGTTGCTGCTCGCGGACCACGACGACCTGGACGTTGCCGGCAGGGTGCGCGTCCACCGTGCGGATTGGCGCTGAGTCCCGTGTATCTGGGGCGAGTTGGAGTCCGAAGCGGCCCGCGACATCACCGAGTACGGCGGTCGCCGAGGCGCGCTTGGACGCGGCCAGCGGGATGAACGCCTCGCCTCCGGTGTCTGCCTCCACGAACTTGATCAGCGCGGTGGGTGAGGAGTAGACGCCGGGCTCCCACACGCCGCCGTTCGCGTACGCCAGGCCCTTGTTCGCCTTGGCGAGATCGGCGAGGAAGCGGGTGGCACGGGAACCGAGCGCGGACCTGATGCGGGACTGTCCGAGGTCCGCGACCTCGATGATCCGGTCCTCCTCAAGACCGGTGCTGTCAGCGACCTTGTGGATACCGGTGGTGCTGGTCTTGATCGCGCCGATGATGGTGAGCAGGTCGGCCAGGTCCTCGGTGGCCAGGGTCTTGGCGGCGGCCTTCGCGGCGTCGTTGGCGTTCTTCGCCTTCTTGTTGTCCTTCACGGCCTCGGCGGCGAGGGTTTCGGCGTCCGTGTCGCCCTGCACCGCGAGCATCGTCGCCAGGTCCGTGTAGCCCATCGCGGACAGCTTCGTGAGGTTCGCCTCGAACACCTTCTGGTCCTTCACCGCAGCCTTCAGCTGGCTGGTGAAGCCGGACAGGGTGTCCTTGGCGACAACGCCCAGCCGTTCCAGGTCCTTCGTCATCTCCTTGACGTACTTGGAGCTGCCGGTGGCCATCTTGCGGGTGAGTTCCACGCCGTCCTCGCCCATGGCCTCCAGGGCGTCGGCGACGTCCTGACCGGCACGTCGGGCGACGGTGGCGAGGTTCCCGCGCCAGGCGGCGGCCTTCTTCGACGCCTTGTCGAGGTTCTTCTCGAACAGGACCAGGTCGAAGATCTCGACCTCCTTGCCCTTCCTCTTCACCGTGCGCATCGAGTCCGACCGGATCGACGACACCGAGATCAACTCGCTTGCGCTGGAGGGGTCGTAGGACCAGCCGGACAGACCGCCGTCCGCGTGCCAGCTGACGTCACCGCCGAAGCGCCGGACGACCTCACCGACGATGGCCTTGCTGCGCGGTCGCTTGCTCACCGCGAGCGGCACGTACGCCTCGCCCTGCGTCTCCGGCTCGGCCCACACCCGCCACGAGCCGGCGGGGGCGATCTGTGCAACGTGCTTCTCGCGTCGTACGCCTCCGTCGGCGAAGTAGTCGACTACGGCGCCGCGGGCACGGGCCTGGATGGCGTCGGGTACCCCGTTGCCGTCCCGGTCCCAGGAGGTGGCCTTGATGGCGACGCCCACTCCGATGATGGATCCGCTGATGTTGTTGATCGCGCTCTGGATGGTGGCGACCGAAGTGAGGGATGGCTGGGTCGGGACGGTGACCTCGGCCTTGCCGTCCGGGAGAGTGCGGATCTTGAATCCGAGGTCTTCAAGGGCCTTACGAGCAGCGGCCGTCGGGGCGCTGATCGTGACCGTCTTCGCGTTCGGCGTGGCACGCAACTTGTCCTGCATCGCCTGCAGGGAGGCGAGGGCGCCCTTGGTGGCGGCGCTGACCTTGATGTTCTTGTTGCCCGGGACGGCGGCGAGTTCGTCGACGAGAATCTTCAGAGCGTTGCGGGCGTCCTTCGTCGGAGCCGTGATCTTGATTTCGCGGGTGCCGGGGACCGTCTTCACGGTGAAGCCCAGGTCCTTCAGCTTCTTCTGGGCGTCCTCGCTGAGCGAGTCCACGCGGATCGTGGTCGCCTTCGGCAGCCGGTCGAACTCGGCCTGTACGGCGAGGAGATCGGCCAGCGTGGAGTCCATGCCCTCGGTCTCCAGCAGCAGCGAGACCTTCGACGGCAGCAGGCCGAGACTGTCGGCCACCGCATCGGCCTGCTTGCGCGTGAGCCCGTAGCCCTCGGCGGCCTTGACCGCGGCCGCCCGCGCCTTGACCATCTGCGCGCGGGCGGCCGCCAGCGACTCGGGCAGTGATTTCCCGTTCTGCTGGGCGAGGGCGTACGCCGACACGGACGCGTCGGCGGCCGCGTCACTCAGGGAGGTGAGGGACTGGTAGAGCTGCTGGCCGTTGCGGGTCGTCGTGTTCAGGGTGCCGTTGCTGTTCAGCAGGGCTTTGCCGAAACCGTCGGCCTTCTCGATGCCGTTGTCCAGGGCCTCGTTCACGTCGAGGACGGCGTTGTTGACGCGTGCCTCGGCGGCCTGGAGGGAGATGCTGCCGCCGGAGAGCAGGTCGAGGGCGTCCTTGAGGGCGCGGGTGCGGGTGTCGGCGTCGGCGGTCTTGTCGGCGAGTTCACCGACCGAGGTCTTCAGGCGGTCGTACGCGCTCGTGCCCGTCCCGGCGCCCCGGACGCCCTCGTTGTACGACTTCGCGTCGTCCGCCGCCTGCTTGAAGTCCCCCGACAGCCCGGACAGTCCGCGGCGCAGGTCGTCCGCGGCCCGGCCCTGCACGTCGAACGCCTCGCCTCCGATGCCGCTTTCGGAGTCCAGCACCCATTCGATGTGCTCCTTGGAGACGGCCTTGAGCCGTCGCTGAAGTTCGGCCAGGCTGGTGCCCTGCTCCGTGTAGGCGTCGACCAGTTCCGACAGCGGGACCTTCGCCTTGCGCGCGACGTCGACCAGACGCTGCTGACCGTCCAGCGTTGTCTTGATCTTCTCCTGCATCAGATTCTCGGCGGCGATCGCCCGGACGTTGTCGTCGACCGCGCCGTTGGACTCGCGCAGGGACTGGGCGAGGTCGGAGATCCGCTGCCGGTGCTCGGCGGCGGCTCGGGCTGCCTTCTGCTGCTGGGAGGCCAGAAGCCCGAGGCCGAGTGTGACACCGACGAGCGCGACGCCCCACGGGCCGCCCATGAACCCGACGAGGCCGGACATCGCACCGCGCAGGCCGACGCCCGCGGCCCGGGTCATGCCGGTGAGCGTGCCGGTGAGACCTGTGGCCGGGCCTTGCGCGCTGCGGAAAGCGGCGCCCATCTGGCCAACGACGGGGATGCGGGTCTGGAGGACGGCGAAAGCAGCTCCAAGCCGTCCGATCGACGTGCCTGTCGACGCAGCGAGGGTCTGCTGAACACGCATCTGCGCACCGAGGCCCCGCCACGCGCCGGTCACCCGTCCGCTCACGGTCGAGGCGAGCCCGGTCAGCACCGGGGCAAGGCGCCGTGCGAGGAACATCGCGGCGATCGCCGTCTGCACCGGCCCCGGCAACGCGCCGAACGCACGGACCAGCGTGCCGGCCACCTCCCCGACCGGAACGAGCACGGCGGAGAGCCCGGCGACCGCGGACATGGCCAGGTTGGCCGCGGCGACGAGGATGTCCAGGCTGTTCGCGGTTCCGCCCGTCTCAACGCCCAGCAGCCCCAGCGCGGAGGCAACCGGCTCGACGCCCTGGGCGGCGTTGTCGAGCACGTCACCGAGCATGCGAGCCGCGTTGATCAGCAGATTCAGCCCTGAGGCCAAGGCATGCTCGTCGAGCTCCCGGAGCGGGCCGACGAGTTGCTCTGCCTCCTCGATCAGCCCGCCGAGACCGCTCCGCGCCTGGTCCCTGAGCTCCGGTCCGTACAGGGTGGCGAGGTCGCGCCCGTACTCGATCGCGGCGACCAGGTACGGGGTGGCGGACGACAGACCGCGGGTCATCAGCCGGGCGACGTACTCCAGGCCCGGGGCCATCGCGTCGTACAGCGCGAGGCCGGTCTGCCTGGTCTGCTTCTCCAGCAGCGTCATCGCGCCGGCCAGGCCCTGGCCACGCGCCGCCGTGATCTGCGCGGCCGCGCCGGACTCCCGTACGGCCAGGGAGAGCGCGTCGAAGGACTCGGTGCCCTGGTGGGCCATGGCGATCGCACCGGACATGGCGGGCTTGCCGAACGCCTTCTTCACCGCCTGGGTGAAGTCCTGCTGCGACATCTCGTGCTGGGAACGGGAGAGTTCCTCGATGACGTACCGCAGGCCCTTGAAGTTGCCCTGCGCCGTCCACGCCTCGATGCCGAGGGAGGCCAGCCCCTCCTTCATCTCCTTGGTCGGGGCGGCGAGGTTGGCCATCATGCCGCGCAGCGCCGTGCCCGCCGTCTGGCCGAGGATGCCGGCCTTGCCCAGCATGCCGACGCCGGAGGCCGCGTCCTCCATGCTCACGCCCAGGCCGGCCGCGACCGGACCGGCGTAACGCATCGCGTAGTAGATGTCGATGATGCCGCCGGAGGCGTTGTTGGCAGTGGCGGCGAGGATGTCGGCGGCACGTCCGGCCTGGTCGGCACCGAGGCCGAACTGGTCCATGATGTCGCCGAGGTACTTCGCGGAGTCGGCGGCGTTCACCCCGGCAGCGGCGGCGAGTTGGAGTGAGGCACGGGTGGCGCTGATCGCCTGGTCGGTACGGAAACCCGCCTTCGCCAGCTCCACCATGGCTTCGGCGGCATCGGCCGCGGAGGTGGTCGGCAGTTCGAGGTCCGCGCCGAGCTGGTTGGCCATCCAAGCGGCGCGCTGCATCTGTCCGGCCGTGGCCCCGGTGACGGCGGAGAAGACGTTCATCTGCCGCTGGTAGCGGTTGCCCTCCTCCAGCAGCTGCCCGGTGCCCAGCATCAGTGCCCCGCCGGCGAGAAGCCGGGACAGCACGGCGGCCTGCTTTCCCACGCCCTTGAGGGAGCGCTCGGCCCCGCTTGCCTCGGCGCTCGTCCGGCGCAGCCCGCTGCCCGCCTGGCTGCCACGGGTCCCGAGCGCGCCGAGCCGGGTTGCTGCCGTACGGGCCCGGGTTCCGAGGGTGTCGATCCGCTGGGCGGTACGACGGCTGGAGGTGTCCAGCTGGGCCAGACGCCGGTCGAGGTCGCGGGTGCGGCGCCCGAGATCCTGTGCCGCGTCGGCGGCCGAACGCAGCCCGGAGATCAGGCTGTTGGCCTGCGCGGTCAGCTGGACAGTCAGGCTGTACGTCGCCACCCGCCCTCTTCACCTCCTCCCCTCTACGTGTCGTCGCCACGGTGCAGGTGCTCGTACGTCCGCCGGGGCAGGAGCGTGACCTTGATGCCGTAGCCAGCGCGGCCCTCGGGCACGCGGTCGCGTTCCTGGGCGATCAGCTCGCAGCCGGGGCAGCGCACGGTGTCGGTGACGTAGGCGTGCCGGTCGTCCTGCCACTCCGCCTCACGGGTACGGCAGTCCGGGCAGAGCGAGCGCTGCCGCGCCTGCCACGCCAGGGCCTTCGCGCGGTCGAGTTCGGACCAGAGGCCGTCGCCCCCGAGGAACCGCGAGTGTGGGATGCGGTAGGTCTCGCACAGCTCCAGCTCAGCCCTCAGTTGCGGGTCGGCCGTCAGTCTTTTCCCAGGTCAGCGCGGGACTCCTGCTGTACCTGCCAGGCGGCCTCCCACAGGGCGTTCGCGTCCGGCGCCGACCAGGAATCCAGCAGCTCGCGGGCTTCGGTCTCGCTCATGCCGTCCGTGCTGGAGGCGGCGATCAGCGCGGCGGGGAAGGTGTCCGGGTTGAACGCCGCCCCGTCGGCTGCCTGTTGGTCGGTCGGCGGATGGGCGTGGATGAGCTCCTCAAGAACCGGCCGCGGCAGCGCGCGGAAGCGCAGAGAGACGGAGGCCGTGTCGAAGGCTCTGCGTGCGGTCTCGTACCGCTCGGCCTCCGCAGTCGCCCGGGCGGCAAGCGCCGCGTTGTCCGGATCGCTGTCGGCGAGGAGCTGGGCGCGGGCGGCGGCGCGCTTGGCCTCGTCGTACTCTGCGCGCCGCGCTGTGTCGTCGCAGATCTGCAGAACGCGCTCTGGCAGGGAGCGGCGGCGCAGCCGCTCCATCTTCTGCTCCCACGTCGCCTCGCTCCTGGCGGCCATCAGTTGCCCCCACCGGAAGCGGCGGGCACGGCGGCATCGAGCGTCGGCGGGGAGGTGATCGAAAAGACCGCCTGGAACTTCGCGGCCTCGTTGCCCGCGTTGTACTGCGGGGTGCGCGAGGCCACCTGGACGGGAAAGCTGTCCAGGGACTTCGAGCCGGGGATGTCGCCCTTGCGCAGGAACACGACGAAGCCGACGGCGCCCTTGGGCAGCAGCGTCTCAACGGCGTCGCTGAGCTGGTCCTCGTAGAAGGTGATCGAGGAGTTGTCGGCCTTGTCGTTGCCGGGGATGGAGGAGGAGAACGTCGACGCCATGTCGGGCGTCTCGATCGACTCGTTCGTCAGCGACCAGCCGTCGACATCGCTCATCGCCTCGGTCAGGTCGGTGGAGTTCGGGGCGGAGATCTCCGCACGGGTGGGGATCCTGGTCGCGGCGGCGATGTTCTTCAACCAGAGAATCTTGGTGATGCCGCGCCGCATGAAGCGCTGCTGAGCCACGGGGCACTCCGGGGTGGGTGCTGCGCCGGGCTCGTCGGCCGGGCGTCCGCGTGGCTCCGCGGTGAGAGGAGGATCAGGCTGGTGTCACGGTGATCGTGAACCGCTGCACGTAGGAAACGATATCGCCCTGCGAACCGTCAACCGGATCTCCACCGGCGTCGGCGGTCAACTCCCGGTCGATCACCCGCATTCCGGGGACTTCGACCTCCGTACGCCAGCCACTCGCCGTCCGGTCGAAGAGCACCGCACGGACCTTGTCAGCGAGCCACTGCACCTGATCGGCCCGCTCCCCCACGCTGGTCACCTGGTACGTCCAGACGGCGTCCGCATGCCAGTCGGCGAACGACGGGCCGGAGAACTCCCCCGGCAGGCTGTCGAGGATCAGATAGGGAAAGGCCGCAGGTTCCCCGCCCACCGCCCGCGGCAGCACCCCGAGCCCGCACGGCCGCCCCGTTCCCTCTACAAGCACGGCCACGAGCGCGCGGGTCAGCGGCAGCCGAGGAATCGTCATCGCGGCAACGCCCCTGTGCGCAGCACTTCCAGAAACCCGGGCTGGGTCTGCCGGAACGCGGGCTCGATGTGCGGATACGGCGGTTGGCGGTACTGCCGCCCCAGCCGGTCCACGCCCACGAACCCGTACTCCAGCCGCCGCTGCTGCGGTGCGTTGGTGAACACCACCGCTGTCACCTGGCCCCCGGCGACGGTCACCTTTACATCCCACGACGCCCGGTACTGACCGGTGATCACATTCGGTCCCGGCCGCCCCGAGGCGTTCTTCTGAATGCGGACCCGCAGCAACATGGCGTGATGTCGCGTGATCGCCCGCGTCCGGGACCGTACTGCTGGCCCCAACCGTGCGAGCGCGGCGGCCAGTTCGATCGGATCGCGGAATGCGACGGCATCGGGATGAGCATTGGGGTGCGGGTTCAGGGCGGTCACCGGCGGAGCCTAATGACTATGAAGTCGTGTTCCAGGGTGTGGCGTTGTCCCAGAACGCTTGCAACTGGTCCAGATGGAAGTCGTACCACTGTCCGTCCGCGGGCCGAAGAACCATCTTCATGTTCTCCAGCCGTTGGATCTTGTACGCGTAGTACTGGAGATAGAGAGTCGCCCGGGAGGTCCCCGGTGCGATGTGCGTCCACCCGAAGCTCAGTTCTTCCGTGGTCACCCGCACCTCCAAGCGTCCAGGCACCGAGGTGTGCAGCCGTTCGAGGTGCGTGAGAGTCCCACGGGTCTGCCCGGTGCGACGGGCATGGTCCGCCTGGATACCGAGCCGGTTCTCGGCCAGTTGCTCGGCGGGAGAGGATGGTTGGATCACAAGGATGCGGACGAGACTGCCGGCGCGTAGCCGTCTCTCCAACGCGTGAAGGATCGAGGGGACCGCATTGGTGAGGGAGACGCCGGCCAGGTACAGGTCACCGTCACCCTGGAGGTCCTCGTCATGAGAGGGGGGAAACGTCGTGATGAGTACGGGACTCTTCGCAGACTCCCCCGCAGCGGCCATCGCGTCGAGCTTGGTCCTGGTGACCAGCGTCCCGGTGGCCAGAAGAGCGAGCACCGCGAGCAGCGCACCGAGAACCTTCTCCGTGGAGACGATGCCCGCGAGGTTGAGCACCGCGAGGACGATCGAAACCGTGATCGTCAGATAGGCGTCGAGGTTCTCTCCTCGGCGAATCTGATGCCCCGCGCGCCCGATCCACGACATGCGGATCAAGGTAGTCGAGAGCGTGCCTTCAGGTGGCCAACTCCCTTGACTGCGGCAGCAGTAGACATCAGCCCAGGAGTTCCACGCGCACGACCCGCACCACCGCGAAGGTTCCAGTGAGGGCTTCGGTGGCACGAAATCTCCGTCCGACCAGGTACGGGTCTCTGGGCCCCGCGGCCCGCATGGAACCGACCACCACCATGGTGTCGTCGAGCCGGATCTGTGGCGCGTCCAGTGGCAACAGCACCTGATACGCCGTCGCAACAGCCGGCGGATCGATGCGGTCGTCCAGCGACGCCGCCATCACGGGTCGGCCGATAGGAGTGACGGCGCCTGCTCCTTCCCAAATCAACGCCGCGTCCGGGTCAGCGGGTTCGAGTTCACCCGTGGTCTCGTCGAGGACGTCGTCCGAGCGCCCATCTGCGTCCCGCCAGATCTGCAGCCGGTCATCGAACATCCCTTCCACGGCTCGGCGTACGCCGGAGAGCTCAAGCGCCACGGGCCCACTCCGCCAGCTGCCGCAGCACCGCCGCCGTACCAGCACCCGGCACGTTCTCCAGATCCGCGCGAGCCAAGGCGGCACGCTCAACCTCGACCGGGTCGAGCGCCTCCAAGAACGCGGCCGCTGCAGGCCCCGGCTCGGCCGACACCCCGACCTGCACCTGGGCCAAGAGGTTCAGTTCGACGGGCCACGTCTCCGTCGGGCGCAGGTTCAGAACAACACGCGGCAGATCATGTGCATCTGTGTGGACGTCGACGGCCGCGACGTAGCCGGTCACTTCCTGACCGTCCACGACAACGCGATAGACCCGGCCATCGAAGAACATCTGGAATCGGTTCAGTGTCGTCACCGGCGGAGCCTAATGGCTGGTGAGGCGCAACGGTGCAGCGGATCCACTGCGAACAGGCCGGTGTTCATCCCGCAGGGCTGGATTCCGTCGTGTCCGCCGCCAGATATGGCACCGCCCAATAGCCGACCCGTAGGCCCGGCTTGAGCACCGCGCGCCCCTCGGCATTCCCGGACGGTCCCACCATCGCGAAGCATTCTCGGGCTGACGAGCCTACGGCAACGCCAGGGCGGCAACTTGCTTCTCGAGCAGGGCGGTTCACCGTTCTGTTCCTTTGCCCCAGCATGCCTGGACCGAATGAATTGACAGTAGTATGGCCGCGGGAGGGGGCGGCCACTGGCGTTGGCGCGAGTGGCCGAGGCCGTGTCAGCGGAGCAAGCACAAAGGGCGGAACAGTGCCCACATTCTTGGGGTTTAACTGCCCCGGTGGTGAAATTCTCACCCTTTCCCGAAAAGGACGTATGGCACTCTTTGGCGAGGAAAGAGAGAAAAGGGATGACCGGTGGTCTCGAAGTTCGGCGATCCAAGGAAGACCTCAGCCCGGCAATGCCGGAAATATTGAGCGATCTCCTACCTCGCCATGTGGCCATAGCTCCAGACGGGAACGGCAGATGGGCTGAGCAGCGAGGACTGCCCCGCAATGCGGGTCACAGACAAGGAGGAAGGGCACTTCAGGATGTCATTGGCGGGGCTGTCGAAATCGGTGTCACTTTCCTGAGCTTGCATGCTTTCTCGACGGAAAATTGGAAGCGCCCCGCCAGCGAGGTGGAGGATCTCATGACTGTCTATGCGGACTACCTCCGCGAAAACAAGTTGAGACTCCGCGACATGGGTGTGAGGGTGCGCTGGTTGGGATCCTCAGAGCGGATGCCGGGGCATCTTGTGCGTGAGATCGAATCAGCTCAGGAAATCACGCAGGGAAATGATGCGCTGACATTCACGCTGTGCATCAACTATGGCGGAAGGGATGAGATCCTTCACGCGGTCGGTAGAGTGGCCGAGGATGCACGTAGCGGAGCCCTGCCTGACGTGCACATGGATGAGGTTGTTTTCACCCGTTACCTCAACCGATTCGCCCTTCCTGATGTTGACCTATTCATTCGGTCCGGCGGGGAGATGCGAACCTCTAACTTCTTCCTGTGGCAGATGGCGTTTTCCGAGATGGCCTTCACGGAGAAGCCGCGGCCCGATATGACCAGGGAAGATCTGTGGGAGGCGTTGGCGCAATACGCATCTCGCGAGCGGAGAATGGGAGGGCTTGGCCGACGCGGGCTGAAGGCGAGCGGATCTGCTCGGCCCACAGGCGACGGGTAACCGTCCACCTTCTGTGTCCCTGCCCGCCGCGCACCCACGGTGACGAGGACTCCGGCAAGTTCACCGTGGTGTGCGAAGTTTCCGGCTCAGCAAACCACCGCAGCCAGCTGGAAGAAGCCCCTCAGGACCTCTCCGCGCTTTCCTTCTCCAGATCCCCCAGCACTTGTTCGGTCACCATCCGGGCCTGGGCGTTGAGATCCTTCGCTGCCACGACGTGAGCAGGAGAGTACCTCTCGATGTGGCCAGGGCGTCCGCTAGCGGTGGCCCCGTAGGGCGGATTGAAGTGGGACCACCAGGCGGCAAAGGCGATGACGGTCGTGCGTGGCCATCGGCATGATGACCGTCGTGACGAATCAGGTATCCCTGGAATCCGAACTCGCGTCGTTCATGGGCGAGTACGAGCGGGCCAACAACAGTCATGACATCGAGCGGGTCGTGCCGTTCATCGCTGATGACGCTACGTACTGGTTCTCGGACGGCTCGTATCAGGGCATCGAGGAGATCCGGTCCGCGATCGAGAAGACATTCGCGAAGATCCTCGACGAGGTGTATGAGGTCCGGGATCTGGAGTGGCCCGTGCTCACCGCGGACGTCGCGGTGTGCCGTTATCGGTTTGCCTGGACTGGCGTCGTCGACGGTGAACCACGTTCTGGCCAGGGGCGGGGCACCAATGTCATCGTGCGGCGGGACGGCGGCTGGAGGATGCTGCATGAGCATCTGAGTTCCTGACCCCTCGGGCGGTCGGCTATGTCGTCCCGCTGGTCTTGTTCGCCTTGGTGCGGGCCAGGCGGTGGGACTTGGTGCCGATCTCGATGTGGGGAGCGTTGAGCCGGTCGAGGATCGCCGCGCAGAACCCGACAACGGCCCGCGTCGCCTCGTCGTCCCGCCCCAAGCCGCCGTCCCCGTCGATGTCCGTGCCGCCGAGTGACTCTTCCCGGTCTCCTGAGGAGAGTCACTCCCAGTCGTGGGGCCCAGTGCACCAAGTAGCACCAGGCACCCCACCGTGCCCCAGGTCCCTGTGCTGCGACTCGACCTGCGTGCGGCCGTTCTTCCTACCGACCCGGACGGACCCCCTGGACGAATATTGCGAACGACGCCTGGCCCACGAGCAGCGCGGGCCCCTGGGGGTCCTTGCTGTCGCGGATCGCGACACCGGCGTGTGCCGTGTCGGTGAGGTCGGCGATCTCGATGCAGTTGTTGCCGGCGCCGTCGGAGTACGACGACTTGAACCAGCGCGCGCCGGCGCCGGTGAACTCGGGGGCCATGTGGGTACGGGTGTGGGTCATCAGGTGCTCTCTCGCGTGAGTTGTTGCAGGAACGCCGGCGTTTCCTCCGGCGGCAGCGCGGATGCCGTGAGGGCGTTGAACTTCCGGGTGAACCGTCCGACCTCGCGCGGCTTGTCGGACACCGAGGTGGCGCTCCACGCGTTGTCCACCTGCACCGAGGTCGGCATTCCGTCGTCCAGGTGCAGGACCGTGAAGTCGTGCACGGAGAGATATCCGCGCAGTGTCTGGGGCAGCACCTGAACGCTCACGTTGGGCAGGGACGCCACCCTCGCGATCTCCTCGTACTGCTCCCGCATCACGTCCGGATCGCCGACGACGTACCGCAGCGCGGGCTCGTACAGCACGGCCCTCAGCCGCAGCGGCTCCTCGTCCCTGGTGAGTGCTTCCTTGCGCCGGAGGCGCACCCGGACGTTCTTCTCGATGAACTCGCTCGTGGTCTCCTCGATCGGCTTCGCGAGCTCGTACAGCGCACGTGCGTACGCCTCCGTCTGCAGCAGGCCGAGAACGAGTGCCGGATGGAAGGCCCACGTCTCCCGCGCCGCGGTCTCGATGCCGACGAAGCGAGGCATGCCGGACGGCATCGTGGACCTGAAGGGCGTCCACCAGTCCTGGCTCGCGCCGTCGCGCTGGATCCCCAGGAGCTGGTCGACGTCGCGGTCGTCGGTCACGTCGTACAGCTCCAGCAGCGCGCGCAGATCACCAGCGCTGCGCAGGTCCTGAAGCCCCTTCTCGACGCGGTGCAGTTTGGTGACGTACAGCCCGTTCACGACGCCACTTCCGACGACTTCCTCAAGCGTCATCCCAGCCCGTTCGCGCAACTGCCGCAACTCGTAACCGAGTTCGATACGCCGCACGGTAGGTCGGGGTTTGGCCGCCATGTGTTCGCCTTTCCATCGCATGCGTTCGCCGAAGCCGCGATGCGCGCAGTCTGACACGCGATACGCGCGCTGCAACAGACCATGCGCTTGCGGTGTCATGTGCCATTTTCGTTCGCGGTGAAATTTCTTGAGCCGTTTCGTTGCGAAGCAACTTTCCCACGGGGCACGGTGGTTGGGCCACAGAGCGCGCTCTGCGCTCCTGATACCCCTTGACCTGCGGAAGGGCTGGGCGATGGTGCCTGCAGTTCCGACAACGGCTTTGCCCGCTCCCCCGAGTCCCGCAGGGGCCAGGGCCGCGTCCACGGCTCCGGCTCCGGCTCCGGCACTCGCGTGGCATCCCTCACCCGTCGACGTCGCCTTCGTGCGGGATGTGTCGCGGGTCGAGCACGCCCGGCGTATCGGGGGCGCGTGGCTGCGGAACGTGTGCCGCATGCGCGTGGCGCGGGTCGAATCGGCAGAGGTGGTGATCTCGGAGCTGTGCACCAACGCGGTCGTTCACGGGCACGGCGACTCGGTCGGTTTCCGCTTGCGGCACGTCGGCGGCCAAGTACGGATCGAGGTCAACGACCACTCGCCCTCCGCAGTGCCCGAACCGGTGCACGTCGGGTGGGAGATGGAGAGCGGACGGGGCCTGTGGCTGGTCGACACGCTCATCGACGAGCTCGGCGGGAGATGGGGGTTCACCGTCGACGGGGCGGTCGCCTGGTGTGTCTTCCCGATCGCGCAGATCGCGCCCCTGGCCTCGTACGAAAGCTGCGTGCCCGGTCCGGAAAGCCGGGGACACGACCTCGGATCGAAGAGCAGGCGCCGATGAGTGCAGCGCCCGGAGCCACGATCCACCGGCAGGCCCGACCGCGCCGGACGGGCACGGCACTTGTGGGCTGGGGGCTTCGCCATCCGCTCCAGCTCCTACGGCGCTATTGCTTCGGCTGCTTCCAGTTCGCGCTGCTGGTCGTACCCGTGCTGCTGATCATCTGGTTCGCCGTCGGCCTCGGAGATCTCATCGCGTTGCTCCGCCCACAGGCGATCGAGGGGTGACCGACCTCTTCGCGTGTTCGCGGATCGCGTCCGCGTCTTCGCGTACCCACCACGCCCAACTCAAGGAGTACACATGCCTTTATCGTCACTGCCGTCGTATCGCGTGCCACTGCCGAAGGACTTCGCCGCCGAACTGGCCGAGTGCACCACGTCCCTGCCGGACTGGCAGCTCTCCGAGGGGCTGTTGTCCGCGGAGTCCAGCACCGCCTGTCGGCGGGCGCTTTCGGAGCTGCCGCACACTGCCGAGTTCGTCGCCACGTGCGACCGGCTGCTCAACTCACCTGAGAGTGAAGGCTTCGCCGTGCTGGAACTGGCCGGGCTTCTCGACGCCGCCGGCACCGCGGAGACCGGGCTGCAGGCCGTCACGGCGCTGGTCTCCCTGATCGCCACCCCTCTCCGGGCTTTCGACCGGTGGCCGTTGTGGAAGCCGCTGGGCACCAACCTGACTATCGACCCGATGCGAGCGACCGGGGTGGGCTACAACCCGATGCACCTGGACATCGTGAACTCCACCCGGCCGCCCGACTACAGCGCGCTGCTGTGCGTACGCCCCGACCCCAGGGGCGAAGGGCACAGCCTCGTCTCGCAGATCCGCCAGGCCGTGGAACGGCTCGGCTACGACGACGCCGAGCTGTTGACGCATCCCCGCTACGAGGATGGGGCCTTCGACGACCTGACCGGCGTAGGCGAGGAGTGGAAGCCGTTCCCCGTCATCGACGGGCTGCCGCCGCTGGAGGGCTTCGTCCGGTTCACGGCGAAGATGCTCGCCGAGGCCGACCCCGACGCCCCGTACACGAAGGCGGCCCGCGCCCTGGAGCACGAGCTGATCACCAGGCAGCACAGGTTCCTGCTCGGCCAGGGCGACATGCTCATCGTCAACCAGCACCTGAGCTGCCACGGCCGCGAGGCACTCGGCGCCGGCCAGGAGGACGTGCCCGAGGACGAACGCCGTCTGCTCCTGCAGATCTTCCTGCGCCGCGAGGAGGTCACGCGATGACAGCCTCCGTACCGCTGCCGAACCCGACCGTCCGCACGGCAGTCCGACCGCGGATCAGCCTCACGACATGGCTGGCCGACCTGACGTACACCCAGCAGACGATCTCGGCGGAGACGATGCCGCAGGCGGTCGGGGGCCTGGCCACCTACGCGGCCACGAAGCTGGACCTCGTCCACCCGATCCGCGTCTTCAAGTACCCCGAGGCGCTGGCGTCCGCGCTGGAGGAGGACGGCCCGCCGGACGTGATCGGGTTCTCGCACTACATCTGGAACAGCCACCTCTCACTCGCCTTCGCCGAGCTGATCAAGAAGCGCTTCCCAGAGACAACCGTCGTCTTCGGCGGCCCGCACTATCCGCTCCGCCTCCCCGACCAGACCGACTTCTGGCACGAACGGCTGGCGGGAAGGGTCGACTTCTACGTCGACGGGGAGGGAGAGCCCGCCTTCGCCGAACTCCTGGACACCCTCAACGAGTTCGCCTGCACCGACGTACGCGGCTACGTCCCCGGAGTCCACTGCCTCGCAGACGACGGGACACTCCACGCCCCACCACCGCGCGTGCGGATCCACAACCTGTCCTCCGTCCCCTCCCCGTACCTGTCCGGCCTCATGGACGAGTTCTTCGACGGCAAGCTCGTCCCCACCGTCCAGACGAACCGCGGCTGCCCCTTCAAGTGCACCTTCTGTCAGGAGGGCACCCAGTACTTCCAGCGAGTCGCCAAGAAGCACGAGCAGCAGATCCGCGACGAGCTGCACTACATCGGCCGCCGCATGAAACCGCTGGTCGAAGCGGGCTCGGCCCGCAACGAACTCCTCATCACCGACAGCAACTTCGGCATGTTCCCCGAGGACCACGAGACCTGCCGGGTGCTCGCCGAATGCCAGCAGCTGTACGGCTGGCCGCGCGTCGTCAACGTCACCACCGGCAAGAACCAACGCGACCGCGTCCTGTCCGCCGTCGCCCAACTCCCCGGCGCGATCAGCCTGTCCGGCGCCGTCCAGTCCCTCGACCCCGACGTCCTGCGCAACATCGCCAGGTCGAACATCGACGCCGGCAAGCTCATGGAGATCGCGCTCGCGGCGGCGGACGCCGGGGCCGGCACGTACAGCGAGGTGATCCTCGCGCTGCCAGGCGACTCGAAGGCGAAGCACCTCGGCACGCTGCGCCAGCTCGTCGACGCGGGCTTCGACCGCCTGAACATGTTCCAGCTCACCCTGCTGCCCGGCAGCGAGATGTGCACCGAGGAGTACCGGCGGAAACACGGCCTGGTCACCAGGTGGCGGGTCATGCCGCGCTGCTACGGCACCTACACCGTCCTCGGCGAGGAGTTGAGCGCCGCCGAGCTGGACGAGGTGTGCGTCACGGTCCCCGACATGTCGTACGAGGACTACCGGGAGTGCCGGCTGATGGACCTGCTCTTGGCCTCCCTCTACAACGGCGGTGTCTTCGCCGTCCTCCTGGCCGTCCTGCGCGCCCACCAGATCTCGCCCATGACCTGGCTGGAGTGTGTGCGGACGCTGGCCCACGGCTCCGCCCTGACGGCGGTCCTGAAGGAGTTCGGGGCCGAGACCGACAATCAACTGTGGGAGGAGCGGGGGAGGTTGCTGTCCTACGCCACCGAGAACATCGACCAGTACGTGGACGGCCACCTGGGCAACAACCTGCTCTACACCTACCGCACCCGGATCCTCTCCGAGGCTCTGGAGGACACCGCGGACGTGGCCGCCCGCGCCTGCCTTGCCGTGCTCCGTGACATCGGGGTCGGCGTGGGCGGCGGGACCCAGATCGAGGCGCTCGTGCGCGAGGCCGCCGACTACCACCGCCTGACGCTCTCCGAGATCTTCCGCACCGACCCGCCCGAGGCGCTGCGCCAGACGGCGCGCTTCGACCTCGACGCGCTCCTGGCAGCCGCGCGGCGCCGGGAGAACGTCCGCGATCCGCGACGCTTCCGGTACACGGAGGCAGGGGTACGCGAGTTCGTCCTCACCGGCGACCAACAGCGCACCCTGCGCACGTATCTCGGTCAGTTCGGGACCACTCCATGGGGCGTCGGAAGGCTCCTCACGAAGGTCCGCCTGCCTGATATCGTCCGCCACGTCCGAATGTCCCCAGGCCCGGGCACGGCCCCGGCGCCCGCCGGAACGGGAACCCCCACAACGTGACCAGCGCAGACCTCGACCGCCGTCTCGCCGCCCTGGGCCGACCCTTCCGGCTGATCGTCACGGGTGGCGGGACCGGCGGCCACACCTACCCCGCGCTCACCGCGATCCGAACGACGAGCGCGCGGCTGGACCGGCTGGGCATCGGTCTGGAGGTGCTGTGGGTCGGCACCGCGACGGGCCTGGAGGCGCGGGTCGCCGAACGTGAGGGCATCCCCTTCAAAACGGTGGCGACGGGCAAGATCCGCCGCTCCAGCAACCCCCTCAAGCTGGCCTCCCCGGCGAACATCAAGGACATGGGCCGCGTTCCCCTGGGCGCCGTCCAGGCCCGCACCATCGTGTCCGAGTTCGAGCCCGACGTGGTGCTGTCCACCGGCGGCTACGTCGCCGTACCGGTCGGCCTGGCCGCCAGGTTCTGCCGCCGTCCACTGGTCATCCACGAACAGACCGTCCGCCTGGGGCTGGCCAACCGTGCCCTGGCTCGTGCGGCGACCCGCATCGCGGTCTCGTCGGAGTCGACGCTGGCGCTGCTGCCCGAGTCGGTGCGCAGCTCGGCGGTGGTCACGGGCAACCCCGTACGCCCGGAAGTCCTGACCGGCGAGCCGGACAAGGCGATCAGCGCGCTGGGCCTCACCGGCTTCGACCGCACCCTGCCCACCGTGTACATCACCGGCGGAGCCCAGGGCTCCGTCCAGATCAACACCGTCGTCCGCGCGATCCTCCCGTGGCTGCTCACCCATGCCAACGTCATCCACCAGTGCGGGGCCACCTCCATCGAGGAGTCGCGCCGGCACGCGGCTCAACTCCCGGACGACGTACGCCCTCAATACCTGGTCACCGACTTCGTCGGCCCGGAACTCCCCGACGTCCTCACCCTCGCCGACGTCGTCATCTCCCGCAGCGGCGCAGGCACGATCGCCGAACTCACCGCCCTCGGCAAGCCGTCCGTCCTCATCCCGCTGGCGACGTCAGCGGGCAACGAGCAGGAGCACAACGCCCTGCACCTTCAGCGGGCCGGCGCCGCCGTCGCTCTGGTCAAAGAGGCGGTCACGGCTGAGGGGCTTCGCGCTGCGGTCTACCCAATCCTCAGCTCACCCAAGGGGCGTGAGCAGATGGCGGAGCGGGCACAGTCCGTGGGCCGCCCGGACGCCGCGGAGCGCCTGACGGACGTTCTCCTGAGCGTGGCCGTCTGACGGGCTTGCGCTGCCGCAATCAGTTCGGTGACCTGCATGGGTCACCTCATGACAAGGCCGGTACAGCCCTGGGTTTCGCTGGCGGCCAGGCCCGCGGCCTGGCGACGGCGCGACTGTCACGGAGCCTGACGGGGCGCCTACAGCCCTCACGCCGTCTGACACTCCTCGCACCGCCGGGTAGCCCTCCGCGCGGTGTTGCCCGCGGTCGCGACCGCGGGACAGTTGCTGCCGAGGCGGTCCCAGAGCCCGGGCGCCGGGTCCGGGATCCAGCCCCAGCGCGGTGCCGTCACCAACTCTTCGGTGAGGTGAGTGCATGCTCCGGGTAGGTGCGCGTACTGCGTGGGCGAGATCAGGATCGTGTCCGCAGGGAAGCGTCGCCACTCCTGCCGCGACCGGGAGGCAGAACGCGCCTTCGGCACGGCCCCGTCAGATGGGCACCCACAGCCCAGCCCGATGATGCACTCACACCGCTCGCAGCGTTCTTCCTTCACAGCCCCGCTCTTTCCGTTTCCCCCGGCAGGGCCCCGTGCCCCACTTCAACGACTCACACCGCGCCGGTGTCGACCCGGTAGACGATCTTCCCGTCGGACTCCGCGAACCCGAGTGACTTGTAGAACGCGCGGGCGTTCGGGTTGTCGCGGTCGGTCATCCACTCGACGCGGCTGCACCCGGGACGTGCGGCGGCTACGGCGCGGAGATCGTCCATGAGACGGGCTCCGACACCCTGCCGACGGAGGGTGTCACGGACGTAGAGCTCCTTGAGGAAGAGGGAGTGCGTGGAACCGGCACTGGGCCAGAGGAACGAGTAGGCGGCGAGGCCGACGATTTCACCGGCTTCGTCCTCGACCAGGAGCGCGGACGCCAACGGCGGGGAGCCGAAGAGGGCTTCCTCGACCTGGGTCCGGCGTTCCTCGAACGGCTGGATCTCCGTCGTCTTGTAGAACCGCTCGATCTCCTCGATCAGCTCGGCCACAGCCGTGATGTCCCGCTTCTCGGCGGGCCGGATCGTCACGCTCATCGGCATCTCCCGTTCTTCGTCAATCGCTTCACTCACTCGCTCCAACGCGCGGTCCCGTCGTGGAGTACGGCATGGCTACGGCGGCGGAGTGCTCGACGCGTAGATGTCGTCCCATCCGTGCTGCCGCAGGGAGCCCTGGACATGCCGGATGAGGTGCTCCAGGTCCGCGCAGTAGACGGAGGGATTGCGGTAGCCGCGCTCGGCGCTGAAGCGGTGCGGGAGATAGCCCCCGCCGCAGACGTCCACCAACGGGCAGCTCTGGCACTGCTCGGCGAGCGCGTCCTTGCCATACTGCCGGTGCATGAGCTTCGGATGCCGAAGGGCCTCGTCGAAGGACTGGTTGAAGACGTCGAGTCCGAGCCAGGAGGCGCCCTCCTCGACGGACCGCAGGGTGTCCACGCCCTCGATGGTGCCGTCGGACTCGATGACTACGCTCGTCGGCGGGGCCAGGCCGAGCGTCTCCACCGAGCCGCGTACGCCGGAGCTGAGCGCCACGATGTCCTCCAGCATCCGGACGCTGTGCTGGTACTCGGGGCGGGCGAGCCAGGCGTCGTGGACCCGGCTCAACCACTGCCCGTACTCGGGCACGCTCGGGTCGTGGCGGTGCGGCGGGTCGTCGTGGGTTGCGTGCGGCAGGCCGAAGTCAATCACCGGCGGCTCGAAGGAGGCCAGGTAGTCGTGTACCTCCACCGGGTCGTTGGCCAGGTCCACGACGGCGAGCAGTCCCGCGAACAGGCGCGGCCGGGACCGCAGGAGTTCGATGCCTCGCACGGTGGCAGCGGCGCTCGACCGCCCGTGGTGAGTCAGCCGGTGTCGGTCGTTCGAGGCCGGCGGCCCGTCGAGGCTGACACCCACGGCCACGTCGTACTGCTCGAAGAGGTCCAGCCACGCTTCCGAGAGAAGCGTGGCATTGGTCTGGAGCTCGAAGCGGATCTCCGTGCCGTCCGGGATCCCGTCCCGAACCGCGTCCAGCAGATCGGTCATGTGCCGGGCACCGGCGAGCAACGGCTCCCCGCCGTGCAGCACGACATGGACAGCCGGCAGACCGTGCGCCGTGACGTGTTCGCCGATCCGTCGGGCCGCGGCTCGGACTACGTCCAGGTCCATCCGGGCGGGCAGCCGCCTCGCCACCTGGTCCTTGGAGTTGAAGACGAAGCAGTAGTCGCAGTCGATGTTGCAGCGGTTGGCGACCTTGAGGATGAACGTCCGGAAGGGGGCGATGTCTTCGAGCAGAGTCATCGAGCGAGAGCGCTCAGAAAGGCCAGGGCCAGATGAGGGAGGCGGCGTGGGAGCCGTCGCCGACACGGTTCGTGGCAGCCTGTTCGACTGCCTGCCGCTGCCGTACGCGGGCGGCGACGCGGTCCAGGACCACGTTGCCCTGCGCGGACTCCTGATCGGTGACGGCTGTGGCTTGTGGTGCGGGAACGGATGTGCGTATCGGCATTCAACGCTCCTCGTGACGGACGCTTCCGGAGACCGGCACCGGAACGGTGCGACGGCAGTTGAAGCGACAGATCAGACGGAAACGTAGCAGGGCCGCCACTCACCGCGACATACGGAAACTGGCCACGTGCCCAGCTCATCCCGCCTGAGACACCAAGAGCCGCTCGATGTCGTCGACCGACGCGCTCACCCCCAACTGCCTGTACACGGTGACCGCTTCACGCAGCGCCCCCTCGGCTTGGGCGAGGCCGCCGACCGTCCATTCGCAACGCCCGATCCCCTCCAACGCCCGTGCCTGCTCCAACGGACATCTGATGTCCCGAGCCAGTCCCAGAGCCCGCTCGAAGTGCTCACGTCCAGCGGCCGGATCACCGGACGTACGCAGCAGCGCTCCCCAGTGGTTCAGCACCTCCGCCTCTCCGCAGTGATCGCCGAGCTCGCGCAGGATCTCCAGGCTCTGCCGGAACGCCTCGACAGCACCGTCCTGCTCGCCTACGAGCCCGCGGGCGACGCCCAGTTCGCTCAGTGAGGCAGCCTCGCCGCCGCGGCTGCCGAGATCGCGATACGCCTCCAGAGCTTCCCCCAGCACGCGGATCGCGGTCGACGGGTCGCCGGTCAGGCGGTCGAGCACACCACCGTGGCGGATGCTGTTCGCGCGGCCGAAACGGTCCCCGAGAGCGGTGTAGTGCTCCAGCGCCTGAGTGTGGGCTTCGCGAGCACTGTCGAGATTGCCGGTGAGTCGCCGCACCACGCCCAACTCGTTCAGCGCGTAAGCCTGGTGGACCCGGTCGTCCAGCTCCTTGTAGATGCTGAACGCTTCGCGCTGCCGCTGGGCGGCCAGGGCGTACTCGCCCATGAGGCAGTGCACGATGCCAAGGTCCCGTAGGGAGTTGGCCTCTCCATACCGGTCGCCGAGCTCGCGATAGATGGCCAGCGCCTCGGACTGTGCCTCGACCGACGCGTCGAACCGGCTCGTCTGCCGACGCACCATGCCTAGGTCCGCGAGGGAGTTGGCCTGTCCGTACCGGTCTCCCAGTTCGCGGTAGAGGGCGAGGGCCTCGGTCTGGGCGCGGGCCCCTGCGTCGTTGTCCGCGGTCAGATACCAGACGATGCCCACTTGGTTCAGGGCGTCCGCCTTACCGCGCCGGTCACCGACGGCCTCGTACTGCGTCACCGCCTCGTTCAGGGCTTCGGTCGCCTCGGGGTAGGCGGCCATGAAGCGCCGTGCGACACCGAGTTCGGTCAGCGCGCCGGCCAGCGCTCGCTGATCGCCGGTGTGCCGGGCAGCCGCGGCGGCGGTCCGGTGGAGCCCGACGGCCTGGTCCCAAGGCCCGGCCTGCCGCAGAAAGGGCGCCATCGCCGCGGCCAGCCGGATCACGAGGTCGTGCTGGGCGAGCCCGTTCGCCTCCCGGATGCAGGCCAGGACGTTGGGCCGCTCGTTCTCCAGCCAGCCCAGAGCGGCCGTACGCGACTCCATGGGCGGGATCTCCACCTGCGACGTGCCGTCCGGCGGAGGCGGCCCGCCCGCACCGTCGCGAACGATGTGCTCGTTCGCGACGGCCAGAACGGCCAGGTAGTAGGTGCACACACGCTGAACGGTCTGTACGTGGTCCATGCTGTCCCCTTCGTCAGCGAGACCGCGGGCGTAGTCGCGTAGGAGGTCGTGAAGCCGGTAGCGGTTTCCGGGGTGTTCGTCGATCAGGTGGGCGTCGTAGAGCGCGTCGAGTTGGTCACGGGCGGCCGCAAGCGAGACCGCGGCGAGCGCGGCCCCCGCGTACGCGTCGAGATCCGTACCGGGGTAGAAGCCGAGGCTCTGGAAGAAACGTTGGCGTTCCGGAGCGAGATCCCGGTAGGAGAGGTCGAACGTCGCAGCGACCGCGCGTTCCCCGGCGCGCAGTTCGCCCAGCCGGTCGCGGGCGGCCACCAGCCGCTCACGCAGGTCCTCGGCGCTCCAGGACGGATGGTGCCGCAGCCGCGCCGCAAGCAGTGAGACGCCCAGCGGCAGGTAGCCGCACATCCGTACCAGTTCCTTGAGGGCGTCCCGGTCGAGGGTGTCCGCCGACCGTCCGCTGAGCCGTACGAACAGGTCGGCCGCGTGATCCGGCGGCAACGCCTCCACCGCCAGCACGACCTCCTCGTGCACCGCGAGCCGCTTGCGACTGGTCACCAGCACAAGACAGCCGCTCCCGCCGGGGAGCAGCGGCTCCAACTGCCGGTAGCTGGCCGCGTTGTCGAGGATGAGCAACGCCTTCTTCCCCGCGAGCCGACTCCGCCACATGGCGGCCCGCGCCTCCGTGATCGCGCTCACGTCGTCGCCGACGGGTATCTGTTGCGTCGGCACGCCGGCAGCTGTGAGGAGCGAGGCCAGCGCCTCGGTGGCCTGCACGGGGCTGCGGCCCGTCGTGTGCCCGTTCAGGTTCACGAAGAGCTGCCCGTCGGGGAACCGCTCGGAGAGCACGTGACCGGCGTGCACCGCGAGGGTGGTCTTCCCGACGCCGGCCATCCCGTCGATCACGTGGACGGCCAGGGCTTCCTCGTTCTCCTGCGAGGCCCGCACCGAGCTCACCAGCGACTCCAGCTCGGCGGACCGATCGGTGAACGCCGTGGTGTCCCGCGGCAGCGAGCGGAGCACCAGTGCGGCGCCGGGCGGCCCCGACCCGTCATCCGGGCGCACTGTCGGGTCCGGGCTTCGCCCCGGTGCCCGGCGATCGTCCAATACGGCAAGCAGCGCCGTCAGCCCGGCCGTGGCGACCCCCAGCGTGACGAACGACAGCCAGGGGTGCTTCTGTAGCCAGCCCAGCCAGGAAGGCCAGTGCGACTGTGCTGACACGGCGTTCGTGACCAGGCCCACGAGCATCGTGGTCACCGCGCCGCCTACGGCGACGAGAGCGATCGCCGCGCCACGTCTGCCCCTCATGCCTGCGACTCCGCTCCGAAGACGGACGAACTGCGCGTGACCGGTTGAACAGCCAGAAGGGATAGGGCAGATGGTTCGCCGCGTAGCGCAGCCCCAAGTGGACGTCGGCCTCGCGACAGACGGGTCCGGTGTACGGCCTCCACCTCCGGGCAGACAAGCTGACACAGCGCATGCAGGTCCACCCGAAACACGCAGACACCCCCCGAGCCCGACATCCCAACCCCAGTAAGCGGACCAGCCGTCGCGGACGCGGGTCAAGGTCGGCTCTGCGCCAAGGACCGCTGCGTACCAGCCACTCCCGCCTGTCTCCTCTTCGCCGGTATCACCGTCAGGCCGAGTTGATCTTCAGGTTGGCCTGATTTCGGTCACCCTCAACCCGCTGCATTCGCGCGATTCGCCACCCCAACTGAGTAGTCGTACTCATGCCCAGCAGGTCTCCTGCTGCCACAGTGATCACAGCGGGGTCCTTCAGTGCGGCTTCGTTGAGCGGACAGTCGGCCACCGTCTCGCGGCGGTCATTCAAAGCGCACTCGCTTCGTCCGGTCGACAGCCGACTCTCGCCCAACCGGCGCGGTGTAGGGGGTCGCGCGTGGCAGCAGCGGAGCGACTCCGGGCCTCGGCAGAATCGCTTTCAGCCAGCTTCCCGCCTTGGTGGGAGCCGGATTCCGCAGAGACGCAAGATCACAGCTATCTTGCTGAGTTGCATCTGTTACGGATGGGGCACTGCCAGTGAGCGGTCGAGGGACTCGCTGAGCAACGTGTCGTACGGGGAGGAAGCGGTGGCGGTCGACAGCACGGGGGATCCGCAGGCAACTGCCGCTGGGCTGGAAGCGGCTGTCGGCGCAATCACCGCGTCGGGCATCGGGCCCTTCGCCGGTGTCGGTGCCGCTGCAGCGCAGGCGCTGCGCGTCGAGGGCGAGACGCTGACGACCTTCAAGAAGCGGGTCGACGATCTCTTGACCCAACTGGAGGAATCGAAGGCCGCCCCGCGACGGATCGCCGGCGGTGGCCTCCCGACAGGACGGCTGGGGAGCTTCGACGAGGCCGACGCGCTGCACACCTCCTATACCCGCGTGCACTCCCGCCTGGAGCAGCTGTCCAAGATGCTGGCGCTGCAGATCGAGGGGCTGGTCGTCACGGTCGACGCATCGAAGAGCGGCTATCACAACCTCGACGACGACATCCGCGACCGCTTGACCCGGATCCGGGTCGAGGCGGACCAGTTGATCGCTGACGAGGCGGGTCCGGGGGCGAGGGCACACGCCAGCGTCGCGTCGAACGGATCGGCCCGCGACCAACAGGGCTCCCAGCCGGCGGATGAGCAAGTCGGCGGCCTGTGATGTCGGTGTCGACGAAGAGCGGCAGCACGGTGCCCGCGGCAGGGAAGGCGGGGCAACTTCATGTCTGACTGGGGCAGTCGGGCCTGGCAGATGGTCAAGGAGACCCGGTTCGTTGCCCACAATCCGGAGGAGCTGTGGGCCATGGTCGAGCCCGCGGACGGTGCGACGGCCACGGAACTCGGCGAGCTGCTGACCGAGGCCGCCAAGACGATCAAGGAGATCGGCGGCGTCCTGCGCACGCACAGCATGGCGGTCGAGTGGGACGGCGAGGGCGGCGAGGCGTTCCGGACGTGGTGCAACCAGGCTGCGCTGGCCACCCTGGGCCTGGGCGACTACAGCGAGTCCGCGGGCAAGTGGCTCGGCCACGCCGCGGACACGCTCCACGAGGTCAAGCCCCAACTGGAGATCCTTCAGAAGCAGAGCGCCGCCGCGCGGTCGGTGCTCGACGCGCACGCGGCGAAGGCGACGGACGTCGGCAACCACGACGGCGGTCCCTCGAACAGCGAGGTGAAGACGGCCAAGACCCGGTACGCCAACGACAGCGCCGATGCCACCGGCCTGATGATCAAACTCGCCCAGTCGTACACGGCCTCGACGGAGCAGATTGACGCCCTGGAGGCGCCCGAGTTCCCGAAGCTGCCGGAGCGGTTCGTCCCCGAGGCCCGTGGTGAAACCCCGGTCTCCGTTCCGACTGGCCATGGGTCCGTCACGCCAGTGGAGACCTCAGAGCGGAGGGCAGTTGTCGACTCCGATTTGAGCGGGACAAGTTCAGCGCCTCAGGTGTCCGCACCGCACCACGCCGCGAGCGTGGCGCACGTGCCCGATACGGTCCCGGGCGGCCATACGCACCCGCCGAACACCACGATCCCGACGAACACGGCGATCGACAGCGTGGAAACACTTCCTTCCACCCCATCAGCCCCGGCCGCCGGAACGGCCCCGCTCGCGGGAGTGAGCAGCCCGGACGGCAGGACATCGTCGCCAACCGGTGTGCTCCCACCCGCATTCGGAGGCACTACGACATTTCCGCCAGGCACTGGGGCTGGCGGAGGTCGTCCCGCGTACGGCGCCCGAAGTTCACTGCGCACGCCCTCCGAGCCAGGTGCCTCCGGCAGCTCGCGCGTACCCGGCCGCGGGCTGCCCGCATCGCCTGTCCCCGGTATGTCCGGTGCTGGTACCGGTACCCCGCGCACATCAGGGAGGGGACTGCCCGGTCCCACGTCGGCCAGGAGCACCAACGGCATCACCGGCGGCCGCCCCATCTCTCCCGCCGGACGATCCACCGGTGCGATTCCCCGCGGCACGGTCGTCGGCGGCACCCCGAACGAGCAGCAGACCCTGATGGGCCGTGGCGGCGTCGCAGGGGGTACGAGCAAGGGCGCGACACCGGCCGCCCGCAGCGGCGAACGCGTACCAGGTCGGGAAGGTGCGGCGAGGGGCGGCCCGAGGTCGCCCGCCCAGTCCGGTGGGATCATCGGCGGGCAGCCGAAGCAGGCCCCGCAGCGCAGAAGGGCGCTGTTCACCCCGGGAGGTGAGGGACTCGTACGCGGAGCGAACGCGAATGCCGACGGCACACTGCCGCAAGGCGGCGGAACGACCCGCGGTGGCTCTGCCGCTCCCCCGGGCCGCGCTGACCGCTCCCCTCGTGGTGAACGCACCCGCGACCGTTCGGAGGACCAGGCGGACGACGGGAGCAACCGGCACCAAGGCGACCAGCGCGTCATCCCGCCGACAACCGACTGAGCATCGACCGCACCACGAGCAGCCTCGACGAACACGCCGACGAGAAGGACGAACATGCGCACCCGCAGCAAGCAGGCCAGACGACGCGGACCGGTCGTGTCCGCCGTGGCAGGCGTCCTGCTCGCGAGCGTCGCCGTCACGCCCGCGGACGCTGACACCATCCGCAGCCAGCAGTGGTACCTCGACGCCATGCAGGCCCAGCAGATGTGGAAGACCAGCACGGGTAAAGGCGTCACCGTCGCGTTGATCGACAGCGGCGTCCAAGCCGACATCCCCGACCTGCAGGGCCAGATCGTGGCGGGGAAGGACTTCTCCAAACGCGCCGGAGACGAACGCACGGACTATGACGGCCACGGCACCAGCATGGCGGTCATCATCGCCGGTACCGGTGGCAGAGGCGCCACCAACGGCTCCTACGGCCTGGCCCCGGGCGCGAAGATCATGCCGATCCGCGTACCTGACTTCGTCGAGCGCAACCGTACCGACGGCAACCAGGACGACTTCGCCACCAGCACGGCCAAGGCCATCCGGTTCGCGGCGGATTCGGACGCCAAGGTCATCAACATCTCGCTGGGTAGCACGGCCCACTCACGGCAGCTGACCGACTCCGTCAACTACGCCCTGTCCAAGGGCAAGCTGATCTTCGCGGCCGTGGGCAACACCGGAGACGCCCTCAACGAAGTCGAGTACCCGGCGGCGATTCCCGGTGTGGTGGGCATCGGGGCGATCGACAGAAACGTCAAGACGACGAAGGAGTCCCAGCACGGGCCCCAGGTCGACCTGGTCGCGCCAGGAGCCGACATCGTCGCCGCCTGCCTCGAGTCCAGCACCAAGGTGTGCGAGACGCGCGGCACCAGCGACGCCACCGCCCTCGCCTCCGCCTCCGCCGCCCTGATCTGGTCCAAGCACCCCGGCTGGACCAACAACCAGGTCCTGCGGGTCATGCTCAACACCGCCAGCAAACCCAAGAGCGGCAAGAACCGCACCGACTACCTCGGCTACGGCGCCGTACGCCCCCGCATCGCACTGACGGACCCCGGCGACCCTGGGCTCGCGGACAGGTACCCCCTCCCGGACCTCGCAGCCGCGGGCGCCAACTCCCCCTCTTCGGGCACCTCCGACGCACAGGGCACGGGTGCGCCAGCAAAGGATGACAGCTCTACCGCGGCAGCCTCCGCGTCCAAGGACGATGAAGGCAACAGCACCCTCTGGATTGGGCTGGGCATCGGTGCTGCCGTACTCCTCGGAGGAGCGATCGTGGCCTTCGTCGTCGCCCGCAGGCGTCAGAGCCGCTTCGCTTCGCCGCCGGTGTCCACGGCCCCTGCGAATCAACTGTCCCACCCCCACTCGACGTTCATGCCGCCCACCAGCGCATCGAGTACCAGTGGCCCATCCAACCAGGGAGAGCGAACCTGACCCACCGACTCACTGAAGGAAGCACGCCACAGCAGACTCGCCACGCATGAGTACGGATACTCAGCCGTCCTGGTTGCGGTAGCGGATGGGACGCACGGTGAAGGGGCGCTACCGTACGTCTCGGTCATTGCGATGTGACTGCTGCGAACATTTACAACGTTCCGGTCGTACGGTCACGGTCACGTCCATTCCGGACGTACGACGAGACACGGGGAGGGGCCACGCATGGCGTGGGAGGAGTGGGAAGAGCTCAAGGCCACTGCGGTCGAGCGGCACTCCACGCGGATGCAGCTCAACCAGCTGCCGGCTGACCAGGGGGGCAGCGGCACGAGTAGCGCCGGCACTCCTTCCGGCAAATTGAGGTCGGACAAGGCGGCCTGGTCCAAGGCGGCGGAAGGCGTCGGCGATCTGCGGGACAACACCGGCAAAGCGCTGGCGAAGCTGGAGGAAGGCCAGACAGGGCTCGATAAGGGTTCCGGATGTCTGACCGCAGCTGCCCAGAAGGGTGTGTACGACTCCTGGGAGCGCCGCGTGAAGGACATCGGTGAACTCTGCGACGGGCTCGCCGGCGTGCTGGAGAAGACGGGTAACGACCAGCTGAGGACCGACGAGGCCATCAAGACCGAGATCGCCAAGCTGAAGGTCCACTCCGAGGAGACGCCCGCTTCCGGTGACTCGGGCAAGGGCCGGTGATCTGGAGGCATGGACCTCAGTACGCTCAAAGCCATCAACCCGTCGGAGTACGCAGAAGCGGCGGACGGCTATCGTGCGGTGAGTGACATGGCTGACGCAGCCAAGGATCGCATCGACAAACAGATCACCACAGACATGCACAAGGCCAACGAGGGCGAGGCCGCAGATGCGGCGCTCAAGCAGCTGCAGAAGCTGTCCGAGGACTTCCACTACTCCCAGGTGGAGTGCGGTCTGATCACCGGAGCCCTCGACGGCTTCTCGTCCGAAATCGCCGCCCCCAAGCGGCGCCTGACTGACGCGCTGGACGACGCGGCCGCGCTGGCGTACACCGTCAGCGAGGACGGCGCCATCACGTATCCCGCAGGCGGGAAGAACGAGCTCACCGGTGAGCCGATCCCCGGCGGCACGGTCCTGGCCAACAACGGCCTGATCACGGGCAACAACACCGGATTCCAATCACCGGGGCTGGCGCCGAACGATCCCCAGCTCAAGAGTGCGAACCCGCACCACGCCAAAGCCGTGGACATCGCCGACCGCATCACCTACGCCGTACGGGAAGCCCAGGAGATCGACGATCGGTACAGCAAGGCGCTGCGCAAGCTCAAGGCGGCGCCAGGTCTGAACGTCAACACCAAGACATGGGCGGACGTGGCGTCCGACGTCGATGCCGTGAGCTCTGCCGCGAGTGGCTACATCGCGGACCACATCCCGTTGGACAAGTCGACCGCCGACCGCAAGAAGTGGTGGGACAACCTCAGCAACGAGGAACGCGAGGAGTACAAGGCCGCCTTCCCGGAGATCATCGGAAACCTGGACGGCATCCCGGCCGTGGTCCGCGACGAAGCAAACCGCGAGAACATTCAGCTTCTCATCGCGCAGTTGGACGGCCGACACGACGAGGCGTCCAAAGACAAGCTTGACGGGCTGAAGGGTATCCAGACCAAGCTCAACTCGGGCAGTCAGCCACCAATGTTCCTTCTGGGGGTCGGTCTCGAAGGAAACGGGAGAGCGATCGTCGCCTTCGGAAATCCCGACACCTCAAAGAACGTCTCAGCCTATGTACCCGGCTTGGGCACTAAACTCAATTCCGGTTTCGCCGACGGCACCGTGAAACGTGCCTTCGATACGGCTAAGGATGCCCAGGGTATCGATCCCTCCTCATCCGCGATCGTATGGCTCGGCTACGACGCTCCTCAATCGATCGATGTGATGACTACGGACGACGCCGAGCACGGCGCCCCTGCGTACAACAGTTTCATGAGCGGAATTTCGGCAACCAATGAACATGCCGATCCCCATATCACTGCCATTGGACATTCCTATGGTTCCCGACTGGTGGGGGCCGCCACACAGGAGGCGGGAGGGATTCCGGGGGCCGATGACATCATCCTCGTCGGCAGTCCCGGCGTCGGCGTTGACAAGGCGGCGGACCTGGGGGTGGGCAAGGACCACGTCTGGGTGGGAGCAGCCGAGAACGACATCGTCACCAAGCTCCCCTCGTCAAAGGAAGCTGTGGCAGGAACCATGGGGTTCTTCGGAGGAGGGCCGCTTGGCGCGTACGTCGGAGGGGAAATCGCAGACCAGGGTGACGATGACATCTGGTTCGGGAAGGACCCGGCAAGCAAAGCGTTCGGCGCCAACAGATTCGAGACGTTGCCCGGACCGGAGCTGGCCCAGCCTGCCTTCCCCGACGTGTTGGACTCGAAGTTGAGTATCGAAGCCCATAGTAATTACTTCTCTCCAGAGGAAGGGAAGGACAAGGTTTCTGCGCGAAACATCGCCGCCATCGTCGCAGGACAGCCGGGATACGTAACGAGGGAGACGCCGCGATGAGGAAAAGGGTTACAGCGGCCGCAGTGCTGGTTCTGCTTCTGGCCGGGTGCGGCTCGACAGGTACCGCGTCCTCAAGCAAGGAAAGCCAATCGAAGATGAACATGCAAGAGGCGGCCGACAAGGCGGACGTAATTTTGGACGAGACGTTCGCGGCCATCAAGCCTCCCGTTCAGTGGACTCACACGTACTCAATGCCGGGTGACTGCTATGTGGACCGTGATCGTTCCGTCATGACGATCATCTCGACCGAACGGCGTGGCAGTTTCCTCGGGGTGTTGAAACGCCACTGGAAGAGCAAGGGCTACAAGCTCGTCGCCACGAGTCAGAACGGGCTGGCAGCCAACTTCGAGACCCAGGACGGCTTCCAGCTCGAAGTCCTGATCGGGACCACCGGCCAGGCCCACGTGAGCGTCACCACCCCGTGTGCGGAAAAGTCCGAGGTTGCACCGCCAACCAGCACGCCGAACGGCCCGGACTACTCGAAGCAGAAACTGCCGGCGCCGAACGTGCGGTCGACGTTCTGGTCGAGCGACGCGCCTGTCTCGAGCTGACGCACGCGTCCGGAAGCTGATCTCTGCGGCTTCCTTCCAGGGCGATAACCTGCTCGTCGGGGCGCTCTGATGGCTCCTCCTACACCAGCGTAAAGGGGGCGGCCCATCTCACTCGCGACGACTACGAGGAAGTACGCATCTCGCTGTTTCGCGAGCGCTACGGGGGCATTCGGGGGGGGGCCGGCCAAGCCCACCGCGGACTTGGGTCGAGCTGTCCGAGCTCTCAGCCTCCAGTTGCGCAGCCCACCACGCGATCGACTCATGATCGGGCGAACGCCCTCCGCGCCAGCCCGTTCGCTACTACTCTGCGACCGTCCCAAATCCCCGCACATGCGAGGACCCCATGCAGCAGACCTGGAACAGCGAACGCCGTCTCACCGCGATCGGACGAGCTGCACTCTCCGTCCCCGCTCGCCAGGCCCTCGCAGACAGACAGCTCGTCCCGGAACGGACGATCCTCGACTATGGCTGCGGGCGAGGCGGCGACGTACGCTCACTCGATCGACTGGACTGCCGAATCACTGGTTGGGATCCGTACTACCAGCCAGAGACGAAACTGGAGCAGGCCGATGTTGTGCTCCTTACTTACGTACTCAACGTCATCGAGGATCCCGCGGAACGCCGCCACACCCTGATGCAGGCATGGCAGTTGGCCAACACCGTCCTCATCGCATCAGCTCGACTCACCTGGGAGAAGTCCAAGGTTCGGGGCGAAGAGTTCAGTGATGGCCTTCTCACCAGCCGGCAGACTTTCCAGCACCTGTTCGGCGCCAGCGAACTCCGGAACTACGTCGAAGAGATCACTGGCACGCGCTGTGTATCCGCTGCTCCGGGCATCGTCTACGCCTTCAAGGATGACACCGCGCGCCTCAGCTACCTCGCGCACCGGATCGTTCCGGATGCCGAGTGGCTTGCTTCTAAAGACACCGCCTCAGCGATCACTGCGCTCGTTGACCACGTCGAGCGCCGGGGGCGGCCGCCGCGGGTGGAAGAGATGCCGCGTGCCGTGGCGGAACTCCTGGCACATCTGAAGCCCAGCGAACTAAAGCGACTGATCCGCGACTCCGCCGATCCCGAGAAGACCGCCGAGGGAGGCAAGCGCACCACCCTCAACACACTGCTCTTCCTCGCCGTTGAGCTCTTCAACGGCCGAGGGCCGTTCAACAGCCTCCCGTTCAGCGTCCAACTGGACGTCCGGGCCTTCTTCTCCTCGTACAAGGAAGCCTGTCAGCGCTCCGACCGACTTCTTCTCAAGCTTCGGGACAACACGTACGTGCGCGGCGCGATGAACGCCTCAGCAGTCGGAAAATTGACCCCGACCGCCCTCTACGTCCACCGCCGGGCCATCGACCACATGCCGACCATCCTGCGCCTTTACGAGCACTGTGCGTCGATCGCCGCCGGCCGGCCTCAGGAGTGGACGATCGCGAAGCTCAAGCACCAGGGTCGAGGGGTCAGTTGGCTCGACTACCCGGAATTCGACAAGGACCCGCATCCGCGACTCCTCTCCTCCTACCACGTCGATCTCCAGACACTCGAGACCTCGCACATGTCATACGCGAACTCGGCGAACCGCCCCTTGCTCCACCGCAAGCACGAGTTCCTAACACCGGATGACCCGGATGTGCCCCGCTACCGACGCCTCACGGAGTCCGAGCTGCGCGCGGGTCTGTACGAGCATCCACACCTCATCGGTACCGAGAATGGCTGGGAAGCCGAGCTGAACCGGTGCGGCCGTACTCTCCGAGGGCATCGCTTGGTACGCCGCCTGCAGAGCTGATCGCTCTCAGGCCGAGTCAGGCTGAAGCTCCACAACGGCGTCAACCAGTTCCTCGACATTCAGGTCGTCCGCCTGGCTGGGGAACCAGGAGAGCCTGAGCCCATTTGCCGCCACAGCTTCGGGGAGCCCCATGGCGGTTAGAACGTGGCTGGGCGTGTACGAAGCACTCGTGCACGCCGACCCGGTCGCCACGGCAACTTGCTGCTTGAGCCGAACAATAAGCGCCTCGGCGTCAACGCCGTCAAAGGACAGGTTCAGGATGTGCGGGACTGCGTGCTCCTGATCCCCATTGATACGAAAGCGGGTCTTCTGCAGCCCTGCCAGCAGCCGAGCCCGGATCTCAGCGGCGCGATCCTGCCATTGAGCGCGCTCACTCCGGAAGATCTTCGCAGCCTCAGCCAGCCCCATAATCAGCGGTACGGCCAAGGTGCCCGGTCGCAACTTCCGCTCCTGGCCGCCTCCAAACATGATCGGTTCCAGGGGGACTCGGTCCCAGCCCCTACGCCGGACCACCAGGGTCCCGACGCCCTTCGGCGCTCCGATCTTGTGGCCGCTGACGCTAATCATATCGATGGGCGCAGTGAGGTCTTCTGGCACCTTCGCGTACCCCTGAGCAGCATCAACATGGAAGTAGGTCTGCGTCTCGCGCAGCTTCTCGGCCAACTCGGCAACAGGTTGGATGATGCCCGTCTCGTTGTTCACATGCATCAGAGACACAAGAAGCGTGTCTGGGCGGAGCTTCGCCATGACGGCTTCTGCACTGACGCGCCCAGAAGCACCCGGCTGAAGGAAGTCGACCTCGAAGCCACGTGACTGCAGGTGCTCCAGAGGCTCCAACACCGCCTTGTGCTCAATTGCCGACGTAATGATGTGGCGCCGGCCACTCTTCTCGCCATAGGGAGCAAGCCCGAGCAGCGCGATGTTGTTACTCTCCGTCGCCCCACTCGTGAAGATCAACTCTTCCGACTTGGCGGCGACCGTGCCTGCCAGGTACTCGCGCGCCTGCTGCACCGCCCTCTTCGCCCGCGTCCCGTACTCATGCGTGCGGCTACCCGCGTTGCCGAAGTCTTCGGTCATCCAGTGCAAGACAACGTCTGCCACACGCGGGTCCACGCGTGTCGTCGCTGCTGCGTCTAGGTACGTAACCACGAGGTCCACCAAGCCTTTGAACGTAACTTCTGCATCCTGTGCACGTCTTATTGCTTCCGTACGATAGCGTTCCGCTCGTGCAGTCTCACGCATCTACGAAGACCGCCGACGAGGCAACGTCCGCCGGCTTCGACTACATTTTTCCGGCCATCCGCGGCGTTCAGGCGGGACGCGAGTTCTACGTGTCCATGTGTCCGCTGCGCCTCATCCCCCGGATCTTCTTGTTTGACGACGACGAGCTCGCCCCAGAGGTCAGAGCACAGCGCGTGCTCAACAAGGGACGACTCCCTGCTCTAACCCGCTACCTGTTGGATAACCCGGACAATTACGTCTTTAGCGCCCTCACCGCCTCAGTCGACGGCGACATACATTTCGAGGGCATCTCCGGTGAGGGGCCCGGCATGCGCGCAGGCCAGATCCGTGTACCCATGTCGGCCCGCTTCCTCATCAACGACGGCCAGCACAGACGGGCGGCCATCGAGCAAGCTCTTCGAGAGAACCCGGAGCTTGGTAACGAGACCATCGCCGTGGTGTTTTTCCATGACGCGGGGCTCGAGCGCTGCCAGCAGATGTTCGCCGACTTGAACCGCCACGCCGTGCGTCCAGCACGATCCATCGGGGTGCTTTATGACCATCGCGACGACCTGGCCAATTTGACCCGCCTCCTCGCGATGCGGTCCCCCGTCTTCAAGGGGCATATCGAGATGGAGAGCAGCAATCTCTCCAAGCGCTCTCGCAAACTGTTCACCCTGAGCGCTCTACACTTCGGCACCAAGTGCCTGTTGCAGGGAGTCAAGGTCGACAACGAGAGGGCTGCCGCCCTGGCTCAGGCATACTGGGAGGCTGTCGATGCACAGGTCCCCGACTGGTCCCTGATCCGCCAGCGCACCCTTTCTGCACCAGACGTACGCCGCGATTACATCCACAGCCACGGCATCGCCCTGCACGCTCTCGGACGCCTAGGGAACACATTGCTCCAAGAGTCAACAAGCCCGGCGAAGTGGCGCAGCCGACTCAAACCCCTGCGCACTGTGGACTGGTCCCGCAGCAACACAGACTGGGAAGGGCGCGCCATGACGGGTGGACGCGTCCAGAAAAGTCAGCAAAATCTCACTTTGACCGTGAATTACTTGCGCCATCACCTCGGCCTTGAGCTCACCCCCGAGGAGCAGAGCGTGGAAGACGCATACCTACTAGGAGAAGCATGAGCACCCCGACGGGGCGGAAGCCGTTCCAAGGCCGCAGCCTGACAGAAGTCGTCACGGAACTGACGGATGAGATCCGTGAGTTGTATGTGGCCGATGAGGTGCCATGGGTCATTGGCTATAGCGGTGGCAAGGACTCCACTGCGGTTCTGCAGCTTGTATGGCTCGCGCTTCAGGGGCTGCCAGCTGAGCAGCGGACCAAGCCTGTCCATGTGATCAGCACAGACACTCTCGTAGAGAACCCCATCGTCGCGAGCTGGGTCTCTCAGTCGCTCGAGACCATGCGCCAGGCAGCGGCGGAACAAGACCTCCCCATCGAGCCACATCGACTCACCCCAGAGGTCAAGGACACCTTCTGGGTCGGACTGATCGGCCGTGGTTATCCGGCCCCGCGCCCGAAGTTTCGGTGGTGCACCGAGCGCCTGAAGATCCGACCTTCGAACAGCTTCATCCGCCGAGTCGTACGCCGCCACGGTGAGGCGATCCTCGTCCTCGGCATCCGCAAGGCTGAGAGCCAGGCACGCGCCAAGGCTATGGCAAAGCACGAGAAGCGTCGCGTCCGCGATCGGCTCTCTCCTAACGGCAACCTACCGAACTCCCTTGTCTACAGCCCGGTCGAAGACTGGACCAACGACGACGTGTGGCTGTTCCTGATGCAGCAGGCCAACCCTTGGGGACACGACAACAAAGACCTTCTCACCATGTACCAAGGCGCATCGAGCGACGGCGAGTGCCCTTTGGTCGTCGACGACACCACCCCTTCATGCGGCTCCAGCCGTTTCGGCTGCTGGACATGCACGCTGGTCGAGAAGGACAAGTCCATGTCCGCGATGATCCAGAACGACGAGGAGAAGGAGTGGATGCTCCCACTCTTGGAGCTTCGCAACGAGCTGGACGTCGCCGACGACCGTCACCTGCGTGACTTCCGCAAGATGCACGGCAACATCCAGCTGTTCAATGACCGGAACGTCCCTGGCCCGTACACCCAGAAGGCTCGGGAGGACTGGCTCCGCAAACTGCTTCATGCCCAGACCTACATCCGCGGCAACCCGAACGTACCGGACCACGTACGCAGCATCGAGCTCATCACCATGGAAGAGCTCCATGAGATCCGTCATCATTGGGTCTTCGAGAAGCACGAGGTCGAGGACTCGCTTCCGCGTATTTACAAAGAGGAGACCGGCGAGGACTTCCCTGGCCGCCCCTTGGATGAGCATCTCGCCATTGGCGCCGAGGAGATCGATCTGCTCCGCGAAGTCTGCGACGGCGACGAGCTGCACTTCTCGACCATGCGAGAGCTTCTCGCAGTGGAGCGCCGGTTCCGCACTATGACCCGTCGCTCAGGTCTCTTCGAAGCTTTGGAGACTGCGGTGGAAAAGGGCTTCTACGAGAACGAAGAGGATGCCGTCGAGAACGCGCGCCGCAGGCGCAAGCGCCGCGACACCCCACTTTTCCCGCTGACTGAAGCGAGCACCGATGCTTCTGCGTAACATCACCCTCCAAGATTTTGGCGCCTACCGCGGGAAGCAATTCCTCGATCTAACGACGACGCCTGGAAAGCCTATTGTGCTGATCGGCGGGCTCAACGGCTGCGGCAAGACCACGCTTCTGGACGCCATCCAACTCGTCCTCTACGGGGCACGCGCCCGCTGCAGCGGGCGCGGTTCACGCCCCTACGAGTCGTATCTCCGCGAGAGCATCAATCGGCAAGCGGATCCCGCCGCTGGTGCCGGCATCTCGCTGGAGTTCTCCATCACCGTGGACGGCGAGGAGCGTATCTACAAGCTCCACCGCACTTGGAAAGTCAGCGGCAAGACACTCAACGAGTTCACGAACGTCTTCATCAACGACAAGATCGACTTCGTGGCAAGCCAGAACTGGCCTGACTACGTTGAGGATCTACTCCCGCTGGAAGTTGCGTCTCTCTTCTTCTTTGACGGAGAGAAGATCGAATCACTCGCCGATCCCGACCGCGCGGCCAACGTCATTGAATCTGCTGTGCAATCTCTCTTGGGTGTCAGCACCATCGAGCAGCTGCGCTCCGACCTGCTCGGACTCCAGCGTCGACACAAGCTGTCGAACGAAGACCAGAAGATCATCGATCACATCCATGAACTCCAAGCTTCGTATGCGGATGCCGAAGCACAGGTGGACGTCGCCTACCAGAAGAAGGGGCAGAAGCAGGCAGAGCTGGACGGCGCCAAGAACAAGCTTGCTGAGGCCGACCACGCCTTCGAGACGGAAGGAGGTGACCTGTATCGCCGACAGACCGCGCTCGAAACGGAACGTAAGGAAGTCGCGAAACAGCTCGCCGCCACGCAAGACGCACTCCGCCACAAAGTCGCTGCCGGCCCTCTGCCACTGCTGTTGCTAGGAATTCAAATCACAGCGGTCCAAGAGCAGGCCGAACGTGAAAGCGCGACGGCAGCAGACAGCCAGGTCGTTGATGTACTCGACCAGCGCGACCAGTGGATCATGGAGTTGCTTGCCGATGCGTTGCCCAAGAAGGACCGCGACGCTATCGCCAAGCAACTCGACCACGACAGGAAGAACCGCAGGAATAACTCCTCCGCAGAGCGCACACTTAATCTCTCAGACGGGGCCCTTTCTAAGCTCTCAGCTCTGAGTGAGCTCCTCGAACACGAGCGCACTCGTGCCAAGGAGGTTCTTGCGCAGGTAGCGAAACAAGCGAAGCGGCTGGAGAGTATCGATCGGCTCCTCGGTAGCGTCCCCGACGAAGAAGCCATCACTAAGCGGCTCGACCAGCGGGACCGCGCGATGCGCGAAGCGGCGATGCTCGAAGCTGAGGTCAACGCAGCAGCCGAACACTACGCCGCGAATCTCCAACGCCAGGAACGGCTGAAGAGTGAACTGGAACGAGCTCACCAAGGACGAGTCCGGAGTATCGAGAAGGCCGAAGACTCGGCACGTCTCATCACCTACACCAACAGGGCCCGAGACACCCTCGACAAGTTCGGCGACGCTCTGCTGAAGCGTCATATCAACCGACTGGAAGTCGCGGTTCTCGACAGTCTTACTCGGCTCATGCGGAAGAGCGGCCTCATCCGCAACTTGCAGATCGACACGGACAAGTTCCGGCTCACTCTCATCGGCGATGACGACGAGCCGATTGACCCCGGGCGTCTGAGCGCCGGCGAAAGGCAGCTTCTCGCCATCTCCCTGCTGTGGGGACTTGCTCGAGTCGCAGGAAACTGGCTGCCAAGCGTGATCGATACACCGCTCGGTCGTCTGGACAGCAAGCACCGCGAGCACTTGGTCGACCGCTACTTCCCGCACGCGAGCCATCAGGTGCTGCTCCTCTCGACGGATGAAGAAATTGACGAACCTCTTCTGACCAGGCTCCAGCCGTCCATCGCTCACATGTACACGCTCGTCCATGACGACCAGGAGTTCACCACGTCGGTTGAGCCCGGCTACTGGTGGACCGGGGGAACTTCACATGTCGCTTGAGACAATCCGCCTGTCCCAGCAGGCCAAAGAGCAGCTCAGCCGACTCAAGCGGACCACCGGGATCAAGAACTGGAACATCCTCTGCCGGTGGGCCCTCGCCATGTCGTTGCAGGACCCCTCGACACCATTGGTGAAGGACGTTCCCACTGACTCCAACGTGGAGATGGACTGGAAGACCTTCGCTGGCTCCCAAGGTGACATCTACCTCGCCTTGCTGAAGCATCGTTGCCTCCAAGACGGAACGGAGCCGACGGACGAGGCCGTGTCGCACACCCTCCGCGTCCATCTACAGCGTGGAGTCGGCTACCTCGCTGGCCGCAAGGATCTTCGCAGCATCCAAGATCTGGTGAGCGAAGCCGCCGCGTAACGCCTCGGCCGATGCGCGCGGTGATCCGCAACGCATCATCGGGAGTGTGGGTTGCGGGGAATCTCCCGCAACCCACTGCCCGTGGTCGTCAACTACGGGCTGTCGTCCTTGCCCCCTGTCTCCCCCTCAATGCGGAGGCCGACCCACTTGCCCTGGCCGTATCGCAGTTCCCCACGTCCGAAGCGCCTCGTAGACAGCGGATCCATGTCGGGGCGCCGGAAGCGCGCCCAGGAACGGAAGAGCAAGGCACCCGCGGTAGGGATGAGCAAGATGTGACTGGCTCCGAGTTCGTTCTTCCACAGCAGCCCACCCCCCAGTACCACAACGGCGAACACGGCGGCCAGGTACGCGACCACATCGGGTCGGGAACCGCGACGCAGATCGGGACGCTCAGGGGGTGGGGTTCTCGTCTCGGAGCTTTGCCCCGTACCCTCGGTAGTGATTGTTCCTCCTAATGGGGATGGATCGGTCATCTCAGGCGGCTCCCTGGTGCAAGCAGGGGGCCGCCGTCATTGCGGGTGGATCACTGGCAGCCGGCCTCATCCCTTAGCGAGATCAGGAACAGCTCGCCCGCAAGTGTGCTGAACGCGCGCTGAACCGTATCTATACGTGAGCAGAAAGACGTCAGGACCAGTCCGGGCGGGACAAGATCTTGCGGATGTCTGCAGGCACCTTGCTACTCTTGTCCCTGTCTTCCATGCACGCCTCACGCACTAGGTCCACAAGGGTGTCTGCAACCGGTGAGCGTGAGGCATTGATCTCCCCCTGCAAGGCTGCGAGCCCGCCGTTTGCGTACTCTTCGAAGATCCGGATACGTTCCGGCGCCCTGGCATCACTAAGGATCTCGGGGTCGCCGGGGGACTTCATCACAGCCAAGGCATCGATGAAAGCTTCACCCGTCGGCATCTTCTTGAATACGTCGAAGCGAATCTGCGTCTCCGTCTTCTCGAACGGCTCGCACCTGTCCCGGGACCAGCCCAACGCCGCCGCGAAGAGTAGCGCTTCGGCCATCGAGATGAAGATGCCGTCGTTCTCTGCCAAGAGCTGCTGGACCAGTACCTCTCGCTCCTTAGGACGGCGAACGCGGAGGTCGCCAGCAATGATCTCGCTGCTCATGCCTGCACCTCCGTCAGAACCGCACCATCGAACGAGGCGCTCACGACCTGGTAGGGATACGCCCGCCCGTCCACACTGATCGTTTCAGTCACGTCCTCGATGTCTGCCTTTCTCGAGTGCGTCGTGATCACGTACTGCTTGCCGACGTAGGGGGCCAGATACTCCTCCGCCGCACCTTCTGCCTGGGCCTTGCTCGTCAGCACGATGACTTGCGACGCCATCTGCGGCAGGAAGGTCGCGACCCGCCGCCGATAGTCGACATCCAGATTTCCGAACGCAGCATCCAACACCACGGGGAAGTCGCTCATGTCCATCTGGGCATGAGCATCGTTCTGGGCAACGCTCCGGCATTCTTCGGCGAGCGCTGCTACGAATGCCAGCGAAAGCAGCATGTTCTCGCCAGTCGACTTGGGAGCGCGCCGGCGCTCCTCACCGGATCCGATCCACAACTCGAGTTCAAAGTCCGGAGTCAGTTCCGGCGTGTAGTCCTTCAGTGAAGACTTCTCGAAGACGCGCCGAATGCGGTTGTCCAGGCTTCGTCGAGTGCGTTCAGAGAGCAGTTCAAGAGTCTTCTCCAGTGCCTCTTCCGCTTCCCGCAGTACGGCAATCCGCTTCTGGATCCGCTTATTGGTTGCGTTCTTTACCTCGAGCTTCTCCACCAGGGAACTCTTCTGTTTCAAGAGCGTGTCCAGTTCCTCGAGACGCAGCTGCACGGCCCCGAGACGTCGTGTCTTCTCATCGATTGCCTGGAGGCGTTCGTCCCGCCTCGCTTCCAACCGTGAGATGTCCTCTTCCGGAACGTTCTTGAGCTTGGCCGCGATCTCGTCCAGGTCACCTTTGAGTCCGTGTACCGTTTTGCGGCGTTGATCGATACTCTTGTCGAGTCGCTCAAGATCCTCTATTGCCGACTTCCGCTGCTCCTCCAGAGTGCGCATCGCCCCCTGAAGGACTGCCCACGCGCCTTCTACCTCGGCGAGTCCAGCTCTGGCCAACCACTCTTCGATCTTGGCGCGCTGAGGACTCCCCTCGGGCAGGTGAGTTCCGCAGATGCATTCCGCTGCGCTAAGGAGGTCCTCGACGAAGGTCTGCTTCAGCGGCGCCGGCAACTGACCACGTTCACGCAAAACACCGCCAGCAACATGGATCTGGTCCGACAAACCAGGCAGAAAAGTCAGATAGCCATACTGACGCACGAGTCGGACGCGCGATTCCAGATCATCCCTTAGCGCTGCGTCTGCATCTTCCTTGAGGCGCTCGCACCGTGCCCGAGCTTCCTGTAGCTCTGCCGCGCCTTCGAGCGATCGCAGACGCGTATCGATGCTCTCTACATCAGCCTTGAGGTGCCCGATCTCCGACCTGAGGAGGTCGTGTTCCTCGCGCTTTTCCTCCCTCTCAGACTCGAAATCATCGATCTCCTTATTGACCTTGTCGATGGCAATTCCGCCATCTTCCTCGGACTTCAGCTTGTGCCTGATCTTGTTCCTAGCGCTCGGCAGATGGCGCCGCGCCCTCTCCAGCGGCTCGATACCGAGCACCGTCTTGATCGCTGACTGAATCTCCGAATAAGCCTCTTGCTTGGCCAGGTACTCGATGCGCTCACCGTTGATAAAGAAGAATCCAACAAGCCGCCCAGGCAGAATCTTCTCGATTACGTTGGACGGATTATTGACTTTACGCCAGACGCCACTCCCGTCCTCAATTCGGAGTTCGAAGTCCTCCCTTCCGGCGTCCTGATCCGGACCACGTTTAGTGACCGCTCGCCTTCTGGTGACTCGATGAGTCTTGCCATCATGCTCGAAGGTGAGCGTCACCGACATCACCACCTCCTGACCAATCTCGGCAGCAGACCAAGCTTCGGAGTTGATCAGGCGTTCTTTGTCTTCGAGATCTTCGCTCAACTTTCCATACAGTACGTAAGTGAAGGCGTTGAGCAGGGTCGTCTTCCCCCCACCGTTCGTCCCATAGAGGGTCGTGACATTCTTGCCTGCCAGGGTGGAGAACTGAGCTGTTTGCTCATTCCCATAGGGGCGAAAGTTCAGGATCTCGATCGACGAAATCTTCACTTAATGAGCCCCTCAACCTTCGAGATGATCATGTCAGCAATCCCCTCCGGTTTCGCAAAGTGCAGGTTTTCTCGCTCGATCTTGAGGACTTCCGAGAGGAGCTCGCGCGCCTCTTCGCTCAGCCCTCCCCAGATCTCTTCAATTTCCTGCTCTTCTTCCACGATCAGCCCATCCCCTCTCGATTACACGTCCATAAGGTCATAGCGCTCACGCAATTCCCTAAGACACGACAATGCGAATCCCTGATTTTCTGCATACTGGGCGAACTCGATACATCTCTCGAGTTCGCGTCGAAAAAGCTTCTTCTCTAGCTCGTATAGTTCTGGTGATCCTGGCGGAACGGCTACGAAATCAATGATGTCGGCACGCCGCTTCCCCTCAGCCCGACGAAGCACCCTCCCCCGACGCTGAATGAACTGCCTAGGGTTACTGCTGCTAGCCAGCATGTAAGCAATGCGCGCATCTGGAAGATCCACCCCTTCGTCCAGACAGCGCATGGATGCCAAGACTCTGATATTCCTACCAGTCGAGAAGTCATCCAGAACCTCACGCCGAGTACGCGTGTCTTCGGCTGCCGTATACGGATGTGTGGGAATTCCAAGCTCAGATCCAGAAAGCGCCATCGCTTCATCAATTTGTCGCGCACCCGAGGCTCCGTCTCGGGTAGGTTTCCCACCTTCAGCACAGTAGATCAGCTGATAAGGGTCATCCTTACGAGCCTTGAGTTCATTTCGCAGTGCCGAAATTTTCCCGGATGCGTGACCAAGAACATTCGCCCTCTTCCTCAGCAGTTGCCCCAATCGATCCTCGACGTCGATTCCGGATGAAGCCTTCGCAATGAGCCTGCCAATTTCCCTGGTCAGATCGACGTAGAGTTCCGACTCTTCGTCATCTAGCGGAACCAACACTGGAAAGTATCTATAGGGTGTGAGGGCGCCGATCTCAATTGCTTCCTTGATTCCCAGATTCACGAGAATGTCACCGAAGTACTCGGACAGTGCCGCAGTACCTTCGACATCCATGTATCGATCAGGGGTTGCCGACAATCCCAACCGGAAGATCGCGTTCTCGGGAAGACTCTGCTGCAACTTCAACGAACCCAGGTTGTGCATCTCATCAGCCACCAGGATCAGTGGAACAGTAATCTTCTCTAGGATCTTTTGAAATCCCTCGGTGGCGAAGGTCGCGTTCGTAACCAAAATTGCAAGATGTTGTGGCTCGCCCGAGCCCAGAGCGGCAAGTGCATCCCGCACGTCCGGCTCCCACCCCTGCCATGAATCTCGACATTGGATGGGTGTCACTCCAAAGTCTCGCAGCTCATCTGCCCATTGATCGGCAAGCCCAAGCAGCGGTACAACGATGACGGTGACAAGTGGACTGCCGACAGCTCGGAGCTGACGTCCAAGCTGGTCGACAGCGGCAAGCGCAGTGATCGTTTTCCCTGTGCCCGTAGCCATCTGAAAGATGCCTAGCCCTCGCGCAGCGAGCCACGCTTCGACAGCTTCCTTCTGGTAGCGCCTCAGCACGAGGCTCTCCGGGAGAGTTAGCCATCCGTTGGGTGCACGCCCGGTCACTTGCCCATCTTGACGACGCGACTGCCCAAGCTCGATGAGCTTACGGCGGGCGGCTTCGGGGAATTCGATGACTTCGAGGCTGGGCGTCTGACCTAGCCAAAGGTCGTCAAAGTCCCGCTGAATCGCCCGCGCTCGATTTTCATCCTCGTTCTTCCACGAGCGAAAGACATGCACTGACTCGAAATTATTAAGGAATGCCGATTCTGTCTCATTAAGAGACCCCGTGAACGCGACATGGTTGCCTAGTCGATCCGTAATCGTGCCGATCTTCTCGTGGTAAATACCAATGCCACGTTCCGACCGCATGAAAGCAATCTTGATGTCGAGCTGCCTGTTAGCAATCAGACGTCCGAGTAGCGCCAACCGGTCAACCGATGCATCCGCCAGTGTGGATGCATCCTCTAGCTCTCGAGTGAGAGCACGACTGACGACATCACGCTGTGCATACCCACGCTTGATCGCTTCGACATCTTCACTCTGCAGATTTGGGCTAGCGACAAGACGGATCTTCCCGCCTGTTCGCTCAAGTTCCTCGATCCCCCTCGCCGCGACAGCCAACGCGCCACTGGTGAAATAGCCCACCGCGCGGTCGTAACGCGTCGCAACCGCGAGGCAGGGGATATAAAAGTCCTGAACTACATCAGCAGAACCACTTCTATAGCTATCTGAAATAGGAATTTCCCGAAGGTCTTTCATCAGGCAGACCTCCGTCCGCGGATTGCCGCCATGAATCCACGCGCAGTCAACGGTTCAATCGCTTCTTCTGCTTTTACCAGTCGCGCTGCGCCAAGCTCATCGCTGTCCCCGATGGGAAAGTGATGCTGAATCGGAGATGCCATTGACAGTAGCAATGCGGTCAAAATATCTTCCGCAGTCCTTGGTCCACAATTCCGCAACTCAAGGATTTCAGGAATCGTCGATTTCAAGAGCGCCCTAATGTTCCACATTCCATTGGCCGTGAGCGCTCTCCTCGCCCGCACGGTGGAGCAGAAAGGTCGAACATCCAGCGCGGGCACCCTCAAGATTCCAAGAAGATTCTCGATCTTCTCGTTGCTCTCGATGACAACTAGTTGCTTGGCTACGGATTGAGCGGCAGCTTCACGGGCACGGATGGTGGGGCGCTGCGCGATGACAGAGACAGGGGACGTGGAGGACAACGAAACCTCTTCCATGCCGCCCCCGTTCGTTCCCCTGTTTTGACGCCTGCCCATACGCAGGAAGCCAGCCCATACATCGACCCCATAGTCGTGTTGGTGACCCACCCTATCCCGTCGCCAACCATTCTGTGGACCTACGCATGTCATTCTTCCGAGTAACGCATTCTGTTGGCCAGAAAGCGCTTTCACAGGTAATAATGGGAAGTTTCGCCAACACCGACAGCCCGTCCAGATATTGGCACAAATCGCCCACTTCGATGGTCAGCGCATTGGGCGACGCACCAGCAGGGTCGGAGGTTGGACCTCTCCTCCGCTGTCCCCGGCGCCATCAAGCCCTGCGATCTGGCGCTCGAGGGCCTTCACGTTCTCCGCGTTGTTGACAGTGGCGACCCCCTGAACCGTGACAGCCAGGGGGTCGGACACGAGAGCGGCCTTGCGCTCGCGGAGGACTTCGGTGGCAACGGCCGGGAGCGAACCGAGGCGCTGGTAGCGGGTGTCCAGATCAGCACGGTCTGCTTCGCCCAGTTCGGAGCGGAGGTAGGCGTATTCGGCGTCGGTGAGGGTCACGGTGTCTCGGCCTTGGTGCGGCCGGGCTGGCGAGGCGGTTCCGGGGCCCAGGCGTCGGGGTGGGTGATCTGGTCGGCGATCGCCGGGTTAGCGATCGCCGTGCCCGGCTGGAGGAGCAGGGTCTCGTGCGTTGTCGGGTCGGTGACGAAGACCGCCGCGGCGAGGGTGCGGGCCGCGGGCATCAGAGGACCTTCGCCGTGATGTGGATGTCCGGGACGTACAGGATGGGCATGGCGACCGCGGCGCCCTTCGTCCAGACCTGGACCGGGTCGTCCTGGTAGCCATGCGTGATGACGATTCCTGGGGCGTCTTCGCGGGTGATCGCCGGGTTGGTGCCGGAGGACAGGACCAGGGACTCCGCCGTGATGCCGTATTGGGTCTCCGCCCATGACTGCGGATTTGGCGGGAGGAGGATCCAGCGGTCCTCGGGGATGACGCGCTGGTAGGTGTCGTCGACGGAGATCTGGACGTCGTAGACGGTGATCGGCGGGAGGTTGTAACGGGCGCGGACGACCTCGACCTCATTCGGGGCGAGGACCGCGGTCGGAGTGGCGGAGCCGTTGACGCTGCCGTAGTACGCCGCGCGGTAGGCGTCGTTCGCGGCAAGGGTCGCTCGGGCCTTGTACGAGGTGATCACACGGGCCGGGAGCGGGGCTCCGATGGAGCGCAGGTACTCGATCCAACGCAGTTCGTCGGCGAGAGGGTCGCTGGTCGGGTCGGACCAGGGCTTCGCTGCCGTGGGCATGTTAGCGGCGGGGACGCCGAAGTCGGCTTCCAGGTGGAGGCCGTTCTCGCCGTTGAGGGTGAAGACTCCGTCGGTGAGGAGGTCGCCGGCGGCCAGTTCCATGCGGTTGTGGATCGACTCGACGTGGCGCTCGATGTCGTCGTAGAGCAGCTCGACGAACTCCGTGGTGTCGGCGCCGCGGGAGGTGTCGAGGAGGATCTGTTCGAGTTCGCCGATCAGCAGCTTCTGGCCGAGCGGCGGGAGCATGCCCTCGGTGACGATCTTCTCGGCCTGGCGGCGAGCTACGGCGGTCTGGGCGTCGTACGCACGGAACTTCGCGGCGTTCACGCGACGCTTGCTGCTCCTGATGCGGAACTTGACGGAGTTCAGGCGGCGTTCGGGCATGACCGTGCGGGTCAGCTCGTAGTCGGCTGGGGTGGTCATGGTGCGGGCGAAGGCGTTGATGTCGGCGGCGTCGATGTCGCGCAGCAGGGTGTCGAGCATGGTCGGTGCGGCTCTTCAGATGAATCAGATGAAGTGGATCTGCGCGGTCGACTGGGTGATGTCCGCCGGGTTCAAGCCGCCGGGGATGTGGGCGGCCGCGATGACGCCGTGCCACAGCAGGGCCGCTCCGGCGCGGGGGGTCGTCGAGGCGAAGGGGACCTCGGCGAGCAGGACGCCGGTGAAGGTGGCGCGGCCGTCGGTGGCGGTCTTGTCCCACGGTCCGTAGAGGCCGGTGGCGGTGATGCGGCCGAGCGGGATGCCGGAGAGGAAGGTGTTGCGCGGCTGAAGGAGGCTGCTGAGCCTGTAGTGCGTCCCGCTGGTGAACAGGGCGACGTCGAGAGTAACGGTGAGCGGGGTGTCGAGTCCGTGCCGGGAGGCGAGCCAGGGGCGGTCGGCGGTGGTGGACTCGGAGTAGGTGATCGGCTGGAGATCCACGCCGGGTTCCTTCGGGCAGGCCGGGTGAGCGGCGAGTCCGTACGGTCACCGGGCGGTGCCGTCGTCCGCGGGTGGGTGGTGGGGCGCGGTCCCCGTGGGGCGTCAGGTGTTGGTGAGGTGACCGCGGCGGCGGGCGATGCCCAGGCCGAGCGAGCCGGGGCGCGATGGAGTTCCGCCGGAGCGCGGCGGGATGCCGCCGGACGGGCTACCCGAGGGCGGGGCCGGCGGAGGTGGCGGGGGCTGCTGCTGGCCGAAGAGTTCGGGGCGGCGCTGCTTCAGGTCCTCGGCGGCCTGGGTGAGGGCTGCGGTGTCGGCGTCGAGGTCTGCGGCTCGGCTAAGCAGGAGGACGGCGTCGTCCAGGTCATTGCCGGTGGCGCCGAGGCCGACGAGGAGTGCCCGGCGGGCGGCGTCCCGTTCGCGGGCCGCGGCAGCCGACTCTCGTTGCTCAGCCTGCCGTTCGCGTTCGGCGGCGGTCTGCTCGCGGCGCTCGACCTCGGACAGCTGGGCCTGTTCGGCGTCCTTGCGCTCCTGCTCGGCCTGGCGCTGGGAGTCGATGAAGTCGGTCAGGGACTTCGCGGAGTCGAAGCCGAGGTTGCCGAGGAGGTCTCGTACGCCCGCACGGCGGCCCTGGTCCTTCTCCCGGGCAAAGCGGCGGGACAACTCCTCCTGGGGGATGGTCACCGTCGCATTTCCGACGTCACCCGTCGGGGCTGGATCGCCCGTCGGCGGGTCACCGGAATCGTCGGAGGAGGCTCCGAGAATCGGCAGGATCGGACGGCCGTCACGGCGGTATCTGAGCGGTGCGAGCGGCAGTGGTGGCCGCATGGCGGATTCGGGGTGCATGATCATCGGCGGGCTCCTCGCCCAGACGCCCCCGCGTCGGCGCGCAGTCTAACCAGACCCGTCCCGTTCCTGCCCACGCGTACCAGCAAGAAGATTCCCCGTATCTACGCTGCCTCGTCATCCACTTCCTCGTCTTCAACCTGGCTTTGTTGGGCCGCTGTTGGAGTACGACGCTGAATACGTGCCACCTCCAGCGCTGCGTCATCGATGGGGAAGCCCGCGTCGACGAGCATCCGTACGCCCGTCTCCAGCGACAGCACACCCGCCGCGACGCCCTGGGTCACCAGGTCGAGAATGCCCGCCCGGTCAGCGGGCAGGTAGGAGCCGAGAGCGATGGACGCCTGCGGCTGCTGGCCCGGCGGGAGCACCCCGCCGGCCTGGTACAGGCGCAACACCATCTTCAGCAGCAGCGGATACTTCGCCGCACGGGCCAGGCGCATGGAGCGGACCATGGCGTCCAGCGGGCCGAAGCTGAGCTGGATCGCGTACCCGGAGGGGGCCTGGGAGACTTCCATGGTGCCCAGGACGCTGGCCGGCAGACGGGTCACCACCGACAGGCGATCGCGCAACGTGTCGACGTAAGAGCGGAGTTCGGCGAGCTGGGTGGAAGTGTCCACCGTGGTGAGCTGGCCGCTGTCGCCGAGGGGCCAGACCATGCCCGGCTGGACCTGTACGGGGAGCGGCTGACCGGACTTACGGTCTACGGGCAGGCGGGCGCCGGACAGGCCGATGATCGGCGAGCCGGTGGTGGCCGAGGCCCGCTGACTGTCGGTGTCGGCCGCGCCGAGGTCGTCGATGAGTTGGGCGGCCTTCATCAGGCTGGACTGGCCGAAGTGTTCGGCGCCGTTGATGGTGTTCGGCACGTGGATGATCGGGATGAAGTCCAGTTGCAGGTCCAGGTGGTTGAGAACATCTCCGTCCGCGTTCGTATGAAACCGGGCCCTCTTCAGCGACAGGGAATCGACGTCGCCGGTCCGGTCCACCTGGTCCAAGTCCCACTCCGCGTCGGTCAGATAGCAGGTGAGTGCGCTGGGCCGCGCCGACCACGGGTACGTGCGCGTCATCGGCTCGCCTTCGCCGATCGGGCCGAGCTCGTAGGTGACGCGGCGCAGCGTGCCTTTGCTCCCCGTCGCCGGGTCGGCCGCGGTCTCCCAGGCGAGGTGAATGCGTGCGGGGTACTCGTCGGCGTCAATCGCGCCGTCCGGAAGTACTGGGAAGTAGAAGCCGGGGTCGATGGTCTTGAGCACCGGTCGTCCCTTCTCTCGCGACCATGCGAGGAGGTACACGGAGTCTCCGAGCAGGACCGCGTTGCGCTCCGCGTACTGCATCCGCATCCACAGGTGTTCGGAGTCCGCCCAGTCCCGCAGCAGCGTTTCCGCATCCTGTGCTGCCTGGTCGGCTTCTTCTGCTCCTGCGACGACGATCTGCTGCGTCTCACCGAGCAGGTGCGTCAGCGTCTGGTCGACGATGAGCGCCGGGTCCCCGTACTCGCGCCGGTCCGCGCCGTCCTCGCCGAGCAGCGCGGCGGCCTGGTTCGTGTCGTACGCGGCGAGCACTGTGTACGCGGCAAGGCGGCGCCGGTCTGCCTCCGGCACCCACCCCGCACCTGCATGTCCAGGCAGCCCGAGGGCGTGATTCTCGGAGGCACGTTGGAACGCCGGCTTGAACGCCAGCGCGCCCCACGTATCGATGATCAAGTTGCGCCAGGGCCGCACAGGCCACTCCCGTCTGGTCGGAAGGCTGATGGGTCGGCGCAGCCTAATCCTCGGCGCGTGTCCTGCTCCCAAGGGAGCTCATAGAAGCTGAAGTTGATCGAGCCACCTGAGCACTCTCAATGCCTGCGTCGGACTCAACCCGAGTGGCGGATTCTCGCCAAGCTCTCTACGCAAGTCGGTCATGTCGGATGCGCCTCGCGCCAGATTCCTGATCTCGCTGGCTCCGGCAATTCGAGACAGGAAGGCAGTGCTGAGCAGCTGGGGATCTGCCGTCCTGGTGACGTCCTCCCCAAGCGAGGTCAGCACCACTCGGTCGCTCTCGATCTCGGCAAGTCCCAAGGAGAGCAGGATGCGCATCCTGCGTCGAGCAACATCCGCGCGGCCGATAGAGGGGAACCTCTGCTGAAACGCGGCAACGTACTCGACCAACGGCGGTTGCCCCAGCGCGAGCCGCGCCATGGCAACGACAGTCTCGAAGTAGTTCGCGCTTCGTCCGCCTGGCAGCTTCTCGAGGATGTAGTCCGCACTCCCGGATCGCACCTCGCCAGCCGTCGCGGCCAGTTCCTCAACGGCATCAGACTCAGGGCTTGCTAGACCCTGCTCATCCACCGACAGAAGAACAAGTGGGGATGAATTGATGCCGACGCCGTGCTTCGTCATCAAGTCCACGAGATGGTCGCCGTCAATCAGGTAGATCGGCTTCTCTTCAGCACGAGCTGCCTCCACGCGGGCGTACCGCGAGAACCTGGCCGTAGTCACGATCAACCCCATGGGATGCCGAACCGCAGCGCCCCGGAGGTTCTGCACCTCCGGCCTTCCTACCGTCTTCCGCTTGTCGTAGCGCTTGACCTGGACGGCGATTGGGGTCCTGGCGATGCCACCAGACGCGAAGACAGCTTCGATGTCCACCCCAGCGTCGTTCGAGTACTGAGAGACTCGAACCTCCTCGTACCCCATCGCTGCCAGCAGCCTGCCCACGATGTTCTCGAAGGTCCGTGGATGTACTGCCTTCAGTTGGGCCAACAGATCAGCCTTCACCTGGGCGTTCCAGCGCTCAACGCCCAATTCGACCTTGTTGCCTTCAGCTCGTAGCCGTACCGCTCCACCAGTGATCATGAAGCGTTGGCGATAACCCATCTCGGTACGTCGGGCATCGTCCTGAAGTAGTTCTTGCGCCAGTTCTCCCGGGGACGTCGGAGCAGACGAGTCCCCTTCCGCCCCGACGAGGAGATCCTTCGCGAGGTCGTCGAGAGGCACCAACCCACGGTGATGCTTGTTGAGGATTTGGAGGGCTCGGTCAGCAACAGATTCGTAGTCCCGCGTCACACATCTCATCCTGCCAGGGGCCACTGACAATGCCGCGTGAGCTCATCAACTTCACTTCTGGATACGGCTCTTGAGCGGGACACCATCACCGTCTACCAGCAAGCCGGCCATCCGTCGGCGTTGAAGGTGCGCCGGCCACTCCGGCGTCGAGGAAGAGGTCCGTGAGTGCCCACACGCAGGAGTCGAGGAGGTCGGGGGACTTCTCCTCGTGCTCGGAGGCGCCGACGTACGTCGTCATCTGCTCCTCGAGCGCGGCGAAGGCACGGGGCGTACCGACGTGTGTGATGCGGGACTGCTCATAGAGCATCGCCACCGGGGCCGCCCGCGCGCGCTTGTTGCGGGTGGCGTGGACGATGCGCCACTGGACCGTGGGGTCGACCTCGGTGAGGAGGGCGGGGAGGTACTCGCCGCCGTTGTTGGCCTCGATGACAACGCAGTCGGCCTGGTGCTCGTGGTACAGCGCCGCAGCTCGGCGCATCGCGGCAGTCGGGGTGTAGCGGTCCTGCTCGGCCTGGAGGACGTAGCCGCGGGGGCGGCGGTCACCGTACATCTGCTCCAGCGGGTAGGAGCGGCCGGCCACGGTGAAGGCGGTGAAGTCCGCGCTGTCGGTGGTGGTGACCGCCGGGTCGACGGCGACGACCACGCGCTCCAGAGGCGGGACCGCGTGGCTGGCGACGCGGAAGCCCTCGACCTCGAACATCCACTGCTTCCACAGGGCGCCTTCGACGTCTTCGAGGAGTACGCCGTCGAGTTCCTGGCTGCCGAGACGGGTGCCGCCGTACTCGGAGTCGAGTTCGGCGAGGGCGGCGTCGGAGAGGTTGGCGCGGTTGTCCTCGGTGCGTCCGGTGGTGAGGACCACGGAGGAACTGGAGCGGCGGCCGCGCTCTACGAGGCGTTTGACGTGCGGGAGCGGCTTGGGAGTGGTGGAGATGACGACCTGCGGGCTCGGTGCTTCGCGCAGGCAGAACCACAGCATGTCGTACACCGACTGGGCGGTGTGGCGGTTCCAGGCGGCGTACTCGTCCAACCAGCCCTTGTCGAAGGCGAAGCCGCGGAGGTTGTCAGGGGTCTCGGCGCCGAAACCGTAGATCGCGGAGCCGTTCTTGAGGCGGAGGATGGTCAGGCCGTTGCCGGGGCTGTAGCGGCGGATGTCCTCGGGTGGGATGACAGACAGCAGGCCGGACTTGGGGGACTCGAAGCAGATCTCCTTGACCAGGGTGGCGTTCTTGGCGACGACGGCGATCATCGTGCCGGGCGTGGTGACCCACTCGTGGACGGTCTGTGATGCTGTGCGGGTTTTCCCCCAACCTCGGCCCGTGAGCAGCATCCAGGCCGCCCAATCCCCGTCGGGGACGCGCTGTGCGGCACGCGCGTGATGGTGAAGCCAGCCTTCGTGGGGAAGCCCGTCGCAGGCCGCGCGGTCGCAGGACCAGCGGCGGGCGGAGCGGGCGTCGGCTTCGATCAGGGCCGTGATCTCGGCGTGCAGTTGGACGTCGGAGATTCCGGCCGGGTCCGGGAATCCGGCGAGCCGGTCGGTCACCGCGGCTCACCGCCCAGCGTGCCGATCCGGGATTCGAGCTCGCGGCGCAGCTGCTCCATGCGGGCGCGGCGCTCCTCGTCGCTCAGCTCGCTCACGTCGGGAAGGTCCGGGCTGTCGCTCGTGGTGACGGCTTCGGCGAGGTCCATCCCGTACGCCTGCCGCTCAAGCCGGATGGTGACCTCCAGCCAGCGGATCACGTCGGCAGGGCTGAGGCGGGACGGGTCGAGCTGCTGCAGCTGGACGATGATCTTCGACTGGGCGGCGGTGGCCAGCCGGGCGTGACGGCGAGCGACCTCGCGCGACGCCTGATGACGCTCGGCCCTCCAGAGCCGGTCCTGCTCGCGGTCGAACGCCTCGACGCGGATGACCCACTGATGGTTGGTCGACCAGCGCTCGACCAGGGTGCGGGCCTTGCGGAGGGTGTCGGCGACCTTGCTGATGCTGCGGGACAGCCCGAGGTCGCGGTAGCAGGCAAACGCCTCCCATGCGGCGGCCGATTCGCCCGGCTGCCGCTCCCATGCCTCGGGGCGCTCTGCCATCCGTTCGGTGCTCCTACCTCGTTCCGCTCCGTCCTTGTGTGACGCGGCTGTTCACAGCTACGTAGGGCCCGTTCGCCTCGCTGTCAGTCGGCCGTCTCGCCACGCAGGCTCAGGTCGAGAAGGCCGAGGTACGCCAGCAGGTCCGCACAGTCGGCACGGCGTTGGGCGCGGCTTCGGCCGGTCGCCCGGCCGGCGGCCTGGAGGGCGGCCTTGCGGCGTACGTCGTCTGGCAGCGGGGTGACGGAGACGGTGCGCTCCCAGGAGGCGCCGTCCTTGGCGAGGTTCACTGGGCGTCCTCCGCGGTCACGTCGTCGGGTTCCAGCTGTCCGTCGAGGAGGCGGACGAGCTGGTCGGCGAGGCGCAACGGTTCGTCAGCAAGGTGTTCGGCCAGGGTGCGGGCCAGGCGCGCGGCAGCCCGGTGGACGGTGACCAGGTGGTCCATCTCCGCGTGGAGCCGGTTGAGTTCGACGACAGACGGGCTGTTCACGCGGCGGGCCCCCTGAAGGTCGACGGCAGTACGGCACGCTGGCGGGCGGGGCCGAGAACACACAGCACGGTGGGGAGATCGCGGGGTCGCCACAGCGCGACCTCGAAGCCGCTGCTCGCCAGGTGCGCGAGCCAGACGCGCTGGGCAGGGCGGATACGGCCGGTGTCGGTCTTGAAATCGACGAAGAGCGTGCGCTGTTGGGCAGGGTTCCCGAAGACCTCGTCCGGCCAGCCCGGGTCAGAACGGCGCGAGTCCGCGGTGTGGTACTGCAGTGTCCAGCCGTAGCGGGTCGCGATCTCGCGGACCTGGCGGCGCCACTGCTCCTCGTCCGCGCCGACCGCTCGATCAGCGGAGGTGGCGGCCACGGGGAACCGTTCGGCTTCCACCCGTTCCAGCGGCCCGTACCGTTCGGCGAGCAGCTTGCGGTACAGCGCGTCGTTCGCCGTCCGGGCGGTGCTCATCGGTCACCCCGCACCTGGATGGTCTGGACGTCGGCGTGGCTCACGCGGCACCGGCCAGGTAGTCGGCCGCCCACAGCTCCAGGGCCCGCCAGCGCTGCCCCGGCTCGATGTCGCCGTGGTGCTCCATACGGTCGATGGCCCGCTGCACGACCGCCGCGGCGTCGACCGGCATCGTGCGCGTGGCGAGCACCGTCTCGATCGGTGCTGTGCCCTTGCGCGTGGCGATCTGCTCGTCCGGGTCGTACCAGCCCGCGGCGAACTCCCCGAGATGCCTCTCGACGACGGTGAGGAGAATCGCGAAGGCGGCGGCGACGTTGCCGATGTTGTGCGCGCCCTTGGTGGTGTCGAGGGCGTCCAGCACGCTCTCGTACTGGTCGATGCGGGCCAGCCAGCGCGCGTCCGCCGAAGCCGCCTTGCGCGCGTTCTCCAGCGCCTTCTCCGCGGCTGCCTTCTCGTCCGGCAGGAAGACGATCTGTACGGTCGCGAAGTCCAGGTTGGCCTCGGCAAGGCTTGGGACGGTGACCTCTTCGAGGAGCTCCAGCATCTTGTCGTCCAGACCGGAGTACAGGCGCATGGAGACGTCCTCCAACTCCTCGTACAACGCCTTGAGAGTGGCCGGGTCGTCCTCGCCCGTGATCGCGTTGTGGGAGAGCTGGAGGGCGATCTGCCGCTGCCTCGGCAGGGGTTCGGTGATCTCCAACCAGAAGATCCGCTCAAGGCCCGCCTCGATCGCGGCCTTTGTACGGTGATTGCCGGACAGCACGATCCGACGGCCGCTCTCGGCGTCGTTCCACACCAGCGGCGTGGAGGTCAGCGCCCCGTCCTCCCGTACATTCGCGACCAGGCGCTGGAACTGCTCGTGCCGCATGAAGCGCGCGTTCACGTCCAGCAGCGTCAGATCACGCGGATCGCCCTCGACCATGTGGGGCTTGATGGACTCCGTCACTGGGCCTGCTCCTCCTTCGATCCTTCCGCCTTCAGCCCGTCCGCTCGTCCGTGCTTGCTCCGCCACTGCGCGAACCCGTCGGCGAGCGACCAGCGGCCCAGCTGTGAGCCGTAGTCGAGCTGGTAGCGGTACGCCGGATCGGCGGAGTCCTTGCGCGAGTTGAGGCGCAGCAGCCCGCGGTACTTCATCGACACGGGCCGCTGTGTGAACGCCGTCGTGTTCAAGCGCGTGAGCCGGGTGTTCATGGCGCGCTGCGCGAGGAACTGCGCCTCCGTCGACAGTGCCGCGTACAGCACGAGCTTCGCCAGGCGCCCGTACGAGGTCGGGGCCACGGGGAAGTCGGAGAGCAGGTACACGTTGTGCGGGTCGTACTTCGGCGTCGCGTACGCGAACGCGCCTGCCACGACCCCGTCCACCAGGACCGCGAGCGCCATCGTCGGGGTGCCGGGGCGGATGTTGTGGTTCATGTACTGCGAGCGGAGCGTCGCGAACTGCCCCATCGTCAGCGGCGCCAGCGTCAGCTGCTCACCCAGTCGCTGCCCCGGTGTCAGCCGCGGAGCCTTCACCATCTCCAGCCGCTGGTTGGGCCGCACGATCCGCGAACGCGCCACCGACGAGTACACGTTGATCGGCACACCACGGTTGGCGGTCTGCACCTGCCCGCGCAGCTGGCCGGCGAGTTCGTCGACGTCGAAGTGCAGGCCCAGCACCCAGTGCGGCCGGTCGGTGATGCGCTCGATCAGGGTTTCCTTCGCCGCGTCGTCCAACGTCGGGTACTCCGGGGCCGGCCAGTCCAGGTGCTTGTCCAGGGCCGCGAACTGCGACTCGTAGTCCCCGGCGAAGAACGGCGGGAACGCCACCACCGGTGCCTCCGGCGGGACTTGCTCGGCCAGCCACTGGTTGACGTCCATCGCCGCGTACGACGCGAGCCGCAGCGGCAGCGCCTCGATCTTCGCGACCGTCTTGGCGTGCAGCTCGGGGAACTGCTGCTGGTACGCGCGGAGCATCCGCCCGTAGTACGGGTGGGCTCCACGGCCGATCCACTGGAAGAAGCGGGAGCCGAGCATCACCACGGCGAGCGTGCTGGCCCGGCCATCCATGTAGGGGGCCAGCCAGTCGAGTTCGCCGTACGACTCGGGCCGGATCGTGATGGGCAGTTCCCGCCCGGCGAGGTACCAGCCGATCGCGGAGGAGTACAGCTGTACGTCGCAGCCGTGCAGCCGGAACCCGGCATCGTGCAGGACGCGTTCGATGGTGAAGTTGCCGGAGCAGCCGACGTAGATGTCCTCGGACTGGCCGGCCCAGGTGGCCGTGTGCTCGTGGATGATCGCGCGGAGGTCTGCGGGGATCGAGCCGTGGAACACCGGTCCTCCCCAAGCGAGTTGGTCGTTCTGAGTTCGTAGTTCGTCGTTCGCTCTCGAACAGGTGGGATGCGGGCCCGGAGGGGCAGGGGGCTGGTCCTGCCGTGCCGGGCCTCCTCAGGAACCAGGAGGCGCGGGGGACGCCTGGAGGGGTTTGGTTCCGTGGCTGGTCGGCTCCACACCACATACCTGTGTGGACGCATCCTCGAGCGCCGGGCCCGACTCGAACGGACTCCTCCCCACCGGGGGCGGGGCGTGCTGCCTGGTGCACTACCGGCGCGCGGTGGGCTCAACCGGGAAGATCACCCCCACCGACACCTTGAACCCATCAGACACTCAACCGTCTCAACATATGTGACGGGCGCTTGATCGCGCCCGCCACACATCCAACACCCCTCAGACCGGGGCAGATCCGGCTACTCGCCGGCGTCCAGGGCTTCCAGCAGATCCATCGTGCCGACCGGGTCCGGCTCGACGCTCCCCGGCTTCACCTTGGCCTTCGTCGGCCCAGGCTCGAACAGCTCCATCTGCCCCGGCGGCGTCGGCCTCGGAGGCGGCCCCGCCTCGAAGTCCTCGCGCTTCATCCGCACCCAATCGGGACGCACGCCATCGCTCACAGCAACACTCCTTGCTCGTACGCCGGCCCCAGCGGGCCGAGTTCCCGCACCTGCGCCCCGGCCTGCTCCCGCCACCACGTGGCGAACATCCGCCGATGGCACCACGCCCCCGGCTTCGCCAGGTCCTCGAAGCACAGCAGCACCAGCCGTAGATCCCGTCCCACGACCGCGATCTCCTGAAACCGCGGCCCGAAGAAGTCGACACCGAAGCTGTCGAGCTGCGCCCGGTAGGCCCTCTCGAAGTCCGGCCGCGGCGACCCGAAGTACTCGCGACTCGGCGCCGCCTCGCGGACCTGATGCTCCAGCACATACGGCAGCGTCCACCTCGGCGCGGACAAGGTGATGCGCACCGGGGTGCCCATGGCGGACTCGAAGCCCTGATACCTGCATGTGAACAGTTCGAACATGCTCCTCCTTCACGCCGACCCGCACCGCCACACAGCGGACGGTCGGGGTCCGACCCCTTGTCGCGCCCATGGCGGGCGACCGCACTTCGGGCACCTTGCCCATGGCGCCACCGGAGCTGATCACGAGACGCGGGTCACGGTCCACCACGCCCATCGCCCCTCCGCGCCGCCAAGGAACAAGAATATTGCCGATATCATTTTATCTCGAATGAGATTCAATCGTCAAGTGTCTACTATCGCGCGAGTTGCAGCTCCCACCTCCAGAGGCGCGACCCACGCCCCACGCCTGGACCGAGCCGCCACACCCCACTTCCACCCCACTTTCGCCCCACCGCAGGGCGGGCCCAGGCCCCGGAACACCAGTGGCCGGGGCTCCCGCCTCACGGAAGCACCGGCCACCAAGCCGTACGCAGAGCAGCGGGATCAGGCCGCCGCCTCCAGGTCGGCCTCGACCTCCACCTCGGTGAGCTCCACCTCCGTGGGCTCCTCCTCGTCCGCCTCGGGCTCGACCTCCAGCTCAGGGCGCACGGTCAGCTGCTTCGCCTCGGACATGGCCTTGGCCTTGCGCAGCTTCTTCGCCACCTCCGCCGCCGCCCTGCGGACCCGGTCCACCGCGTCCAGGTGCTTGCCCACCTCGCCCTCGAAGAGCTCCGCCAACTCGGTCGGGGTCAGCTGCGACAGCTCCTCCAGGAGGGTCCCGGCGCGCTCGACCTGGTCCACCTTGGACTTGGCCTGCCTGCGCTCCTTGGACTTCTCCTCCTTCTCCTTCTCCGACAGTTCCTTCTCGGAGAAGAAGCCCTCCTGGTCCTCCTTCATCCGCAGGGCCTGCGCGAAGGTGGACGCGTCGGTCTCGGTCTTGAAGTCGCCCTTCATGTACCGGGTGACGGCGACCTTCTGGTTGGCCGGCGAGAGCTTGGACAGGTACCAGGCGAAGTCCGCCTTGATCTTGCCCTCGGCGACCAGCTCCGCGATGTCGGTCGTCAGGTTGAGCAGGTCCATGCGCCAGACCACGTAGTCCTTGGTCTTGCCGAACAACTCCGCGATGCCCTGCGCCACATACCCGAGCCCGACCAGGTCCGCGTACGCCTGCGCCTCCTCCATGAGCGTCATGTCCGCACGCCCGACGTTCTCGGAGATACTCATCACGAACGCCTTCTCGTCGTCGACGCTCGACACGACCTTCGCCTCGATCGTCTCGGCACCCTCGACCAGGTGCATCGCCCGCCACCGGCGCTCGCCCATCACGATCTGGAACGTGTCGCCGGCCGGGCGGACCACGATCGGCTGGAGCTGGCCGACCGACCGGAACTGCGCGGCCAGTTCCTCCAACTTGGTCTCGTCGAAGAACTTGCGGGGCTGGTCGGGGTTGGGCTCGATCTCACCGAGGGGGATGGCCATGACTTCGATGCTCGCCTCGTTGACGCTCATGTCGCTGACTCCTCGCACTCATCGGACTCGCAGGAGGGGTTCCTGTGAGGTGATAACTACATTTTATTGTCAGTCAACTTTGACCGTCAAGTTTGATTTACTTTTAAATTCGCGCAACCATTCGATATGACTCGGAGTCAAACACAACGCCCCGACCCTCCAATGGAGTGGCCGGGGCACCTTCTCTGCCTAATTGAGTTGCGCGCCTGACTTTGATCCGTTCCAACACATGTAGAACCTAGTCATCAGAGTCGACCTCAACGTCCGCCCCCATCAGCACCTTGAGGATCTCCCCATACCGCCACAGGTCCTCGGCGGATGGCTCGCCCCCACCCCCGTCATCCTCCTGCGGCTCATTGCCACCCCCGCCGTTCGGCGGGATGCCCCGTTTCACGCGCTCCTCCTGCCCCATGGCGCGACCATGCGACAGTCCGCGCCCCGATTCACCCTCCGGCACGCATCACCCATCGGCGCCACGATCGGTGACCAAGCGTTACACGGAGCGCAAGATCGTCAGCCTATGCCGCTCCCCACAGGAAGGCAACAACTTGTGTGGGAACAAACCAAGGCCATCTAAAATCTATCGGCCTCTGTGAACCAGCAAGCAGAGTCCGCCAGTTGGGCTATCGCCACTCGATGTCGAACCTGGCCTCATCGAAGCGCCGTGACCCGCGGACAGTTGCCGGACCCACGCGCACTTCGGCTACGACGAGTTGCACCAGCGCGCGCCTCTGCTCCCTGCCGGCCGTCGACGTCCACCACTTCTCCAGCCCGTCAGGCGTCAACTCCGGCAGCTCCTCAAGGGCTTTACCCCGGCGCACCAACGCCATGGCCTCCTTGCGCTTGCCGTCGAGTGCCGCCTTGGCCTCCTTGAAGTCCGCCAGCGTCAGGTCCTTCACGCCGTACGCCCGGGCCAACTCCGCCTTGTGAGCGGTGAGTTGCTCCAGGAAGACGGCCGCTTTCTTCGCTTCCGCCGCGAACTGGTCCCGGACCACCCCGAGCCACTTCAGGCGCGCCTTGTCCTTCAGGTGCGCGAGCACCCGCTCGCCGATGTACTCATCCAACGGCTCCGCGGAGATACGCACCTTGCCGCAGCCCTCGGTCTCGCAGACGTATCCGCGCCCGCCGTTCGCTGTAGACCGGGACACCAGAGCGCTCCGGCACAGTCCGCAGGTGGCGATGCCGCCCGACAGGTAGTGCACGTGCTTCGGCTTGTCGCCCTGGCCGCGCTCGTTGCGCGTGAACAGCTCCTGCAGCGCGTCGAAGGTCTCGCGGTCGACGAGCTTCTCGGCCGGCCCCTTCACCAGTTCGCCGTCGGCGTTCTCCCTCAGTCCGGCGATCGCTGGATTCCGCAGCCTGCGACGGAGCGTCGTCGTCGACCACGGCCTGCCCGACACCGTCGGACCCGCGTTCTCCGTCATCCAGTCCGCGGTACTCGCGAGCGTCTGCTCATCGAGGAGACGCTTCGCGGCTGCCGCCAAGTAGGCGGCTTCCTCGGAAACGGCGGTGACGCCGTCCGTTTCATGGCCGTAGGCCCTCATACATACTCCAGCCCATATCCCCCGACATGTCCCCACACACAGGGTATGCCAAAACCCATCACTGTCACCCCGACAGGTGAGGTGCTCGTGTATTGGGTTTCACCAGCCCGAGCGGACCTTACACGCAACAGTTCCGGATGTGCAGACTCGTAGTCTGCCAACTGAAAGTTGGCATAGTCACCGCCGGTCCACTACGTGACACTGAGCATGCGCACGCCGCGATCGACCGACTCACCTGCGGCGACGCCCCCGCGCACAAGCCCGTTCCCTGGCGGGTGCTCTCGCTCACTGTTTCCCCGGGGAACACGTCGTCGGCGTTGCTTGAGGAAACACGGCAGTCGGTCTCCTCAATCGACAGTCCGTCACCATCAGCCGACAGCACCGGACTTCAGATCGATCGCTCCACCTCTGACGGACCAGACAGGTGTTTCCCGCGGGAAACACCCAACTGATCCCGCTCCTGCAAGCCGTGCCACCGGTGCGGGGCAAGACCGGTCGGCCCCAGCGCCGCTCGGACGTCGTGTTGGCCGACCGCGGCCACGACCACGACCACGACAAGTACCGCCGACTCGTCTGGGACCTCGGTGTGAAGCCACTGATCGCCCGCCGAGGCCCCGAGTATGGCTCCGGGCTCGGCGCCCAACCCTGGGTCGTGGAGCGCGCGTTCGCTCATCTGCACTGGTTCCGCCGCCTGTGGATCCGCTGGGAGATCCGCGAAGCCTTCCTCACCCTCGGGTGCGCGCTCATCTGCTGGAGGAGACTCTGCATTGCGACGGGTTCGTGGGGTGGCATGCGGGATTCAGGGGCCCAGTGGCGCCTTCCGCCAGGGCCTTGATGGCGTTGAGGCGGTGTTCCCACTGGGTGGCGAGGGTGGCCATCCACTGCGTTGTCTGCTTCAGCGGTTGCAGGTCGGCTTCGTAGCGGACCTCGCGGCCGGCCCGGTGGGCGCGGACGAGCCCAGCGCGGTCCAGGACGGCCAAGTGTTTGGCCACCGCCTGGCGGGTGACGGGCAGGCTCGCTGCCAGGGATGTCGATGTGGCGCCGCCTTCGCGGGCAAGCATGGCGAGCACTTCTCGACGAGTCGGGTCAGCCAGGGCTACCAGCACATGCTCGGAGACCTGATCGTCATCGGCGGTGCGGGTCATGCCTTGGTCGGTTCGCAGACCGCGCGCAGTTGGTCGAGCTTGCCGGGCCAGTTCTGGCTGTTGGCGCGGTGACGTTCGGCAGCCTCGTCGGTTGGCAGCCCGAGTCGCGCGAAGCCGCTCTCGATCAGGGCGAGTTGGGTGCCTCCGGTGGAGTCATCTTCGGTCAGGGTGAACTCGACCAGGGTGGCATTGGTATCGTCCGGCTCTTCGCCGGCGGCGCCTTGAGACCACCGCCAGGAGAAGACCCGTGGTGGCTCGACGGTCTCGATCCGGGCGGGAATGACGCCATGGACGCCGTGGTCGAAGACGAGAAGACCGCCGGGGCGCAGGTCGATCTTGACTGGCTCTCCGTTGCCGAACCAGCGACCGAGGAAGGTGGGTTCGGTCAGCACGGACCACACCCGCTCCACGGGGGCGTTGATCGCGATGGTGCGTTCGATCGTGTCGTGGATCATTGCAACCTCATCTCGTCCGGGCCTGCTACCTCAAGGTCGCACACTCATCACCCGATGCGCAACCAGTTGGTTGCTCATCGGGTGACGGGTCCCAGCGTGCCAGATCCACACCGCTCATCTCATTAGGAGTTTCAAGCCGAGCGGTAGTCGACTCCACAGCAGCGCCGGGTTCAGGAGGAAAACGCCCTGTCGCGCCCCCATCTACTTCGACTCCACCCCGAGCGCCACCCACAACTCCGCGGTCAGGACTCTGCGGTTGCCCTTGCCGTACTGGTGGACCTTCACCGGGAACTCTCCGGCGTTGATCAGCTCGTACGTCGTGTTCCGACCCAGGCCGAACGCCCTGCCGGCGGTCAGGACATCGATCGCGACCGGCAGCGACAGCACTTCCGCTCGGGTCATCCCGGCACCATCGCCAAGCACCGCTCCACCCTTGGCCGAATCTCGACGATCACTCATGTTCAGGCTCTCCCATCTCGCTCCCGCGCCTCCCGAACAGTCCCGGCCGTGCCTAGAGTCTCTCCAGCGAGGGCACCAAGATCCTCGTCCGCCCAAACGGGCTGCACGCAAACTCAACTGCCGCCACATATGTACGAGCGCCCGGCGCGTGTGAGCCCGAGCAGATACCAGCCAGCTTCCGCCACTACCAAGCCGTTCATCTGCATCGACATTATCAAGGAGACATTGAACCGTCTCCACATATGCTCGACGGTGTTCGGGATGCCGCCGACACCGATCGACACAGGAAGGGAAGCAACGTGTTCAAGGGGTCCGTCTACAAGCGATGCACCACATGCAAGGGGCCGCTTGTAGACGCAAAGGGAAAACCCGTCCTCGAAGAGGACGGCACTCAGAAGATCGGCGAACTCGGAACGCAGTGCCCCGCGCTCAAGCGACGCGACCACGGATCCTGGTACTACTACGTCGAGTTGGAGCCCGGCCCCGGCGGAAAACGGCGCAGACCCCGCAAGGGCGGCTTCGCCACCAAGAAGGACGCCGAGGACAAGGCACAGCAGGTCTGGGACCTCGCGCAGGCCGGCATCGACGTCCTGTCCGACGAGACCATGAGCCAGTACCTACGGCGCTGGCTCGACGGCAAGCAGCGCATCAAGCGGTCCACCCGCCACAGCTACGAGGACTACCTACGGCTGTACTTCGTCCCGCAGCTCGGGCACATCAAGCTCCGCGACCTGCGTACCCGGCACGTCGAGGACATGTTCACGGCGATCCGTACGGAGAACGAGACCCGGCTCGCCAACCAGACCGCCGCCACCCTCGCCCGCGCCGCCGAACGCGCGGCCCACAAAACGTGGCGCGACGCCGAAGCGCCCCGCCTGCCGGAACTCCGCAAGAAGTGGAACGAGGCGAAGCAGAAGCTGAAGGAAGCGCTGGCCAAGCCCCGCCGCCCCACCGAGGCTGGTACCCAGACACGTATCAAAGTCGCCCTCAGCTCGGCACTGGAGTCCGCGCGCAAACAGCGCACCATCTCCGACAACTGGGCCGCCTACGTCGACCTCCCCTCCTACCGCCCGCCCAGGCCGATGGTCTGGACAGCCTCGCGCGTCACCGCCTGGCGCAAGACGGGCACCAAGCCGAACTCCGTGATGGTCTGGCGCCCCGAACACACCGGCCAGTTCCTCGACTCCGTCGTTCACGACCGGCTCTACCCCCTCTGGCACCTCATCGCCTTCCACGGCCTGCGCCGCGGCGAGTCCTGCGCCCTGTCCTGGGGCGAGGTGGACCTCGACGAAGGCGTCATCCACATCACCGAGCAGATCGTCGCCGTCGCGTACGAGCCGTACGAGGACACCCCGAAGACCGACCAGATCCGCGACATCACCCTCGACCAGGACACCCGCGACCTCCTGCGCTGGTGGAAGGCCCGCCAGGAAGCCGAGCACGCCACAGCCCTGGAGAAGAAGAAGCCCTGGGAGGACAGCGGGCGCGTCTTCACCATCGAGGACGGCACCGTCTACCACCCGCAGTTCTTCTCCGACCGCTTCGAGCGGCTCTACAAGAAGGTCAACCTGCCGCCGATCCGCCTGCACGACCTCCGCCACGGTGCCGCCACCATCGCCCTCCTGGCCGGCGTCCACATCAAGGTCGTGCAGAAGAAGCTCGGCCACTCCTCGATCAAGGTGACCGGCGACATCTACACCAGCGTCCTCGAAGAGGTCGAGAAGGAAGCCGCCGAGGCCACCCTCGCCGCTGTCCCCCGAGCACGCAAGAAGATCCTCCAGGAGCCCGAGGAGGACGAGAAGGACGACAGCGCGACCGAGGAAGACGCGGAGGAACCGGAGGAAGAGGAGACCGACGGGGACGAAGGCACGGCCGCGGCAGCCGCCTGACGTACCCGCACACAGCCAACGGGCGAGCCCAGGACTCACATCCTGGGCTCGCCCGTTTCGTATGCCTGCTGCCGCCAGAGCTGGTCGCCGGTGCCATCTGCACGCTGGCGACCGGCACTTGGCCTCTCAGCCAGGCAAGGCACATCCGATGATCGTTCCGCACTGTGTCCCCGGTACGTCCCCGGAAGACCCGTATCGCTCACGCAAGAGGCCCCGAGACCTCGCAGCCGCACACCCCAGAAGGTCAAGGAAAAGCAAAAGCCCCAGGTCACGGCGAGTGAGTCCTGAGGCTTCGGCAGAGCCGCCTTCGGGATTCGAACCCGAGACCTACGCATTACGAGTGCGTTGCTCTGGCCATCTGAGCTAAGGCGGCGCGCTGTCCACACCATGGTGCGATCAGCAACGTCGGAAAGTCTACACAGTTTCCGGGGGTGCTCCGTACACCCCCCGGAAGCACCCCCGGAGGCACCCCGCCGCCCGCACCGACCCGCACCCCACCAACGCTACGAACACCGCTTCCCCTCCCCCGGCACCCTCCCCCGCAGCACATACGCATCGATCGCCGAGTCGACGCACGCACTACCCCGCCCATACGCGGTGTGCCCATCCCCCACATACGTCAGCAGCCGCCCCGAAGAGAGCTGGCGGGCAAGGGACTGGGCCCACCGGTACGGCGTCGCCGGATCCCGGGTCGTGCCGACGACCACGATCGGGGCGGCGCCCTTCGCCTCGATGCGGTGGGGTTCGCCCGTGGCCTTGACCGGCCAGTACGCGCAGTTCAGGGAGGCCCAGGCGAGGCCGTCGCCGAAGACCGGGGACGCCTTCTCGAAGGCGGGCAGGGCCTTCTCGACCTGGTCGGTGGTCGAGAACGCGGCCGGGAGATCGAGGCAGTTCACGGCGGCGTTGGCGAACATCAGGTTCGAGTAGCGGCCGTCGGCGTCACGCTCGTAGTAGCTGTCGGAGAGGACGAGCAGCCCGGCGCCGTCGTTCTCCTTCATCGCCGCCGTGAGCGCCTCGCGCAACTGCGGCCAGGCCGCCTCGTCGTACATCGCCGCGATCACGCCGGTGGTCGCGAGCGCCTCGCCGAGCTTGCGGCCGTCCGCGTCGCCGGTGGGGATCGGGTGCGCGTCGAGTTTCTTGAAGAACGCCTTCAGGTTGTCGCCGACCCGATCGGGCTTCGTGCCCTTGCCGCCGAGCGGGCAGTCGGTCTGCCGTACGCAGTCCTTCGCGAAGGACTGGAACGCCGTCTCGAAGCCCGCCGTCTGGTCGAGGTTCATGCGGCGCGCGGGCAGGGACGGGTCCATCGCGCCGTCGAGGACGACGCGGCCGACCCGGTCGGGGAAGAGGCCCGCGTACGTCGCTCCGAGGAACGTCCCGTACGACGCCCCGACGTACGTCAGTTTCCGGTCCCCCAGCACCGCCCGCAGGATGTCCATGTCCCGTGCCGCCTCGATCGTCGAGACATGGCGCAGGACGTCGGGCGAGTGTGCGCCGCAGCCTTCCGCGAACTTCTTGTACGCGGCGACGAGTTCGGTGGTCTCGTGCTGGTCGTCGGGGGTCGTGTCGGTCTGCGTGAACGTGTCCATGGCCCGCCCGCCGAGGCACTCGACCGGCTCGCTGCGGGCGACGCCGCGGGGGTCCATCGCGACCATGTCGTAGCGGGCGCGGACCTCGGCCGGGTAGCCGATCCCGGCGTACTGCTGGAGATAGCCGACCGCCGAACCGCCCGGCCCGCCCGGATTCACCATCAGCGAACCGAGCGGCTTGCCCTTGCCGGTGGCCTTCTTGCGGGCGACCGCGAGCCGGATGTCCCCCGCCGTGGGCTTGGCGTAGTCCAGCGGCGCCTTCATCGTGGCGCACTCGAAACCGGGGACACCGCACGTGTGCCAACTGAGCTTCTGCCCGTAGTACGACGTCAGCGTGGACGGCGTCGCCTGCGGCAGCGCGGCCAGCGCCACGTCCGCGGCCGGACTCGTCGCCGGTGTCGAACTCCCCGAGGAACACGCGGTGGACACGAGCAGCGCGGCTACGGCGAGCAGCGTGCCGCCGGTCCGACGGGTGCGGGGGCTTCCGTGGCTTCGACGGTCCTGGCTGGGCTGACTCGGCTGGCTACGCTCGCTGGGCCGGCGGAGGGGGCGCCTGATGTACATCGACCGAGCGTAACCCTGCGCGATCACGTGAATGCTCTGCGCGCATGATCCGCCCCGGACGAGTTACACCGTCAACCTCGCGCCCGAAAGGCCGTCCCAGCACTCTCACGCCCGAAAGGCCATCCCAACGCTCGGCCCAGGGCTCGGCCCGCGTTCCAACCCGCCCCTCACCCCGCTCTGAGCGCCAACGTCATCGCCTCCACCGCGAGCAGCGGCGCCACGTTCCGGTCGAGCGCCACGCGACACGCGCCGATCGCCTCGATACGGCGCAGCGTGGACTCCGGGGAACCGGCGCGCGCGAGCCGCTCCAGCGCGTCCTCGGCATCCGCGTTGGCGATCGCCACTCGCGAACCGAGCTGGAGGGCGAGCACATCCCGGTAGAACGCGGTGAGGTCGGTGAGCGCGAGGTCGAGACTGTCGCGCTGCGTACGCGTCCTGCGGCGCTTCTGCTTGTCCTCCAGGTCCTTCATCACCCCGGCCGTGCCCCGCGGCATCCGGCTGCCCTGACCGCCGCCCATCGCGGCCTTCATCTCCTCGGTCTCCTTGTCGTCCACCTCCTCGGCCAGCTGCTTCGCGTCCTCGGCCGCCGCGTCCACCAGCTCCTGGGCGGCCTTGAGGCACCCGCCGACGTCCTCGACCCGCAACGGCAGCTTCAGCACGGCGGCCCGGCGCTCGCGCGCGGCCGGGTCCGTGGCCAGTCGGCGGGCCCGGTCGACATGCCCCTGCGTGGCGCGCGCGGCGGCCATCGCCACGGCCGGTTCGACGCCCTCCCGCCGTACGAGCAGGTCGGCGACGGCGTCGACCGAGGGCGTGGTCAGGTTCAGGTGGCGGCAGCGGGAGCGGATCGTGGGCAGGACGTCCTCGATCGAGGGGGCGCAGAGGAGCCACACCGTGCGGGGGGCGGGTTCCTCCACGGCCTTGAGGACGGCGTTGGCCGACTTCTCGTTCAGCCGCTCGGCGTCCTCGACGAGGATGATCTGCCAGCGGCCGGTCGCCGGTGAGGTGAAGGACTTGCGGACCGTGTCCCGCATGTCGTCGGCGAGGATCTGCGTGCCGACCGCGGCGACCGTGGTGACGTCGGCGTGGGTGCCGATCAGCGCCGTATGACAGCCGTCGCAGAAGCCGCACCCGGGGCTGCCGCCGAGCGCGCGGTCGGGGCTCACGCACTGCAGGGCGGCGGCGAAGGCTCGCGCCGCCTGGTTGCGTCCCGCGCCGGGCGGCCCCGTGAACAGCCAGGCGTGCGTCATCTTCGACGCCTCCGGCGGGGCCGTGCCGGTGGTCGCCGCGGTGACGAAGGCGTCGGCGTCCCGAGCGGCGGCATCGAGCTGCTCGCTCACCTTCTCCTGGCCCACCAGGTCATCCCACACCGTCATGGGTCACCGGCCCTTTCGTCACGTTTCGAGTTACGCGATCCATTGTGCGGGCCACCACTGACAACGGGGGTCGGGGAGCGGCTCGGGGGGGGCGAAGCACGGGTCGACGCCCCCACTGGCGTCAGCCCCTGCGCCCCCGGCCACGTCCCCGCCCGGTGCCGTCATCGTCCCGGCCGAAGTCGCCGTCCTCGCGCGGGCCGAGCAGTTCGTCGGCCAGCGAGGGCAGGTCGTCCAGCGGAGTCTCCTCGGCCCAGTCGGGACGCGGCCGGCGCCGGGGCGCACCCTGCTCGTCGACCTGGGGCAGCTCGCGGGTACGGTCCTCGCCGTCGCCCTGACCGGCCGGACGCTCGTCCCGGAAGAAGCCCGCGGGCACCCGGTCCGACGACTCCTGGTCGCGCACCGGCGGCAGCACCGCGGTCTCCTCCGCAGCACCGACCGGCGGCAGCACCGCCGTCTCCTCGGCAGCGGACACCGGGGGCAGTACGGCCGTCTCGTCCGCGGCCCCGGCAGGAGCGGGCGGCTGCGGCAGCTCGGCCGTCCGCTCGGAGTCGCGCACCTCGGAACCGGACGCCTCGGAGTCCCCGGACACCGACCGCAGTACGGCCGTCTCGTCCCCGGAACCAGAACCAGAACCTGAACCAGAACCGGATCCTGAATCGGAGCCGGAACTCACCGGCCGCAGCACAGCCGTGTCCTCCGCCGACCGCCCACGCGCACCGGCACCCGCGCCCGAACCCGGCTTCACCACCGGCGTCGGCACGGTCGACGCCTCAGGCCTGGGCTCCGGAGCCGCAGGAGTCACAGGAGCCGTCGGCTGTCGAGCCGCCCGCTCCGCTGCGGCCGCCGCCTCCGCCGCCAGGCGGCGGGCCTCCTCGGCCGCGAGCAGGGCCGCCTCGGCCTTGCGCTGCTTCTCCAGTCGCCGTGCCTCCGCCTCGGCGCGCAGCCGGGCCTCGTCCTCGGCCTGCCGGCGCAACCGGTCGGCCTCCGCCCTGCGGCGGGCCTCCTCGGCGGCGCGGGCCTCCTCCTCGGCGAGGAGGCGGGCCTTCTCCTCCTCGGCACGCCTGCGTGCGTCCTCGGCGCGCTGCCGGGCCTCTTCCGCCTGGCGTTCGGCCTCGCGGCGCTGGGCCTCCTCCAGCTCGCGCCGCTTGCGCTCCTCCTCCTCGGCGCGCAGCTGGGCGAGCTGCTCCTGGCGCTCGCGCTCCAGGCGCTCCTCCTCGGCCTTCCGCGCGGCCTCTTCCTCGGCCTTGCGGCGGGCCTCCTCCTCGGCGGCCTTGCGCGCTTCCTCCTGGGCCTTGATCTCGGCCTCGGAGAGCGGCAGGACGGTGTCGAGGCGGTGCCTGATCACCGTGGTGACGGCTTCGGGCTCCTGACCCGCGTCGACCACCAGGTAGCGGCTCGGGTCGGCGGCGGCCAGCGTGAGGAAACCGGACCGTACGCGCGCGTGGAACTCGGCGGGCTCCGACTCCAGTCGGTCCGGCGCCTCGGTGAACCGCTCGCGGGCGGTCTCCGGGTCCACGTCCAGCAGAACGGTCATGTGCGGGACGAGTCCGTCCGTGGCCCAGCGGTTGATGCGGGCGATCTCGGTCGGGGACAGGTCCCGGCCGGCGCCCTGGTAGGCGACGGAGGAGTCGATGTAGCGGTCGGAGACGACGACCGCGCCGCGCTCCAGAGCCGGCCGTACGACGGTGTCGACGTGCTCCGCGCGGTCGGCGGCGTAGAGCAGCGCCTCCGCGCGGTGGGACAGTCCCGCCGACGACACGTCGAGCAGGATCGACCGCAGCCGCTTGCCGACCGGGGTCGCGCCGGGCTCGCGGGTCAGCACGACCTCGTGTCCCTTGCCCCTGATCCACTCGGCGAGGGCCTCGGCCTGGGTGGACTTCCCGGCGCCGTCGCCGCCCTCCAGGGCGATGAAGAAGCCGGTGCTCGCGGGCACCGTGTCGGGGTCGTCGCCGCCGAGCAGCGCGTCCCGCAGGTCGTGCCGCAGCGGCACTCCGGCGCGGTCGTCGACCTTGGCCAGGACCAGCGCGGCGACCGGCAGCAGCAGGGCGCCGACCAGCATCAGCGTGAACGCGGCACCGCCGTGCGCGAACACGAACTTGCCGTTCTCCAGGCGGTGCGGGCCGATCAGCGCCGCCACCAGGGGGGCGATCAGCGCGCCGAGCGCCACCGCGACCCGGACGACCGCGTGCAGGTGCTCGGTCGTACGCGCCCGGCGGTAGTCCTCGGCCTCCTGGTCGAGGAGGGTGTGCCCGGTGTTGGCGGCCACGCCCGCGCCGATGCCGGCGAGCGCGACGATCAGCAGCACGGTGGTGAGGTCCGGGACCAGGCCCGCGGCGAGCAGCGCGATGCCGGTGAAGGCGATGGCGAGCGTCAGCAGGCGGCGGCGCGACAGCGTCGGCAGCAGGGCGGGCGCCGTACGGATGCCGACCACGACCCCGCCGGTCAACCCGAGGACCAGCAGCCCGAAGGTCACCGGGCCGCCGTGCAGATCCTGGGCCTGGAGCACGGACACCGCGACGGCGGCGGAGATCGCCCCGGCGACGGCCGCGCAGGCGACCACGAGCAGCGCGATCGCGCCCGTACGGCCCTTGTCGACGCCGGTGCCCGTCCTGGGGCGGCGCAGGCCTTCGAGCGGCGACCGCGCGCGCGGGGTGCGGATTCCGGGCAGTTCCAGGGCGGTCAGCACGGAGAGGGACGCGGCGAACAGCCCGGCCGCGACGTACGAACCGAGCGCGGCCTGGTGCTGGTCGAACCAGGCGACGCCCGTGCCCAGCAGGTTGTTGAGCAGGGCCGCCACGACGAGGGCGGCGGCCGCGAGGGGGATGGTCACGAAGCTCGTGCGCAGCGACAGCCGGCGCAGCGCGTCCATGTGGTCGGGCAGCGGCCGGACCGTGGCGCCCTCCAGCGGCGGGGCGGGCAGCAGGGCGGGCCCGGCGCTCTCGCGGCACACCGTCCAGAAGCGCTCGGCGACCCCGGTGACGAAGGCGGTCACCAGGAGCACCGCCAGTGCGTTGTCCGGAGTCCAGTCGATCCACAGGGGGGCGACGATCAGCAGCGCGGCCCGCAGACCGTCCGCGCCGACCATGGTCCAGCGCCGGTCGAGCGGCCCCTCCTGGGAGGTGAGCGACGTGAGCGGGCCGAGCAGCACCGCCCCGAAGAGCAGCGTCGCCAGGATGCGCGCCCCGAAGACGGTCGCCACCGCGAACGCCACACCCCGGTAACCACCGCCGAACGAGCCCTGGGCGATGGCCGCCTGGAAGGCGAGCACGACCAGGACCAGCAGGGCGAGGGTGTCACCGACACCCGTCACGAGCTGTGCGCTCCACAACCGCTTGAGCTGCGGCTGGCGCAGCAGGGCGCGGACGGCACGCTCGCGGGAGTCCGCGACAAGGGCGTCGTCGGGGGCCGGCTGGTGGGCCGTTGGCTGCTCGGCTGGCGTCATGCTTTCAGCCTATCGGCAGCCACCGACAACAAGCCGCGCCCGCCCGGACCTGCGCACGCCCCGACACCAAAGTGATGCCGGGGCGTTCGTTTCGCGACCCTCTGGTGCAGGAAGCGTGCGCTCCCCAACCGTCCGATCAGTCCTCGGACGTCACCTTGGAGGTGGCCGTCTTCTTCGCGGTCGCGGTCTTGGCGGCGGTGGTCGTCTTCTTGGCGGCCGTCGTCGTCTTCTTCGCCACGGCCTTCTTGGCCGTCGTCGTCTTCTTGGCGGGCGCCTTCTTGGCCGCCGTCTTCTTCGCCGGGGCCTTCTTCGCCGTCTTCTTGGCGGGCGACTTGGCCCGCTTCTCGGCGAGCAGCTCGTAGCCGCGCTCCGGGGTGATCTCCTCGACGCTGTCGCCGGAGCGCAGGGTCGCGTTGGTCTCGCCGTCGGTGACGTACGGGCCGAAGCGGCCGTCCTTGACGACGACGGGCTTCTCGCTGACCGGGTCGGTGCCCAGTTCCTTCAGCGGCGGCTTGGCGGCGGCCCGGCCGCGCTGCTTGGGCTGGGAGTAGATCTCCAGCGCCTCTTCGAGGGTGATCGTGAAGAGCTGGTCCTCGGCCGTCAGCGAGCGGGAGTCCGTGCCCTTCTTCAGGTACGGCCCGTAGCGCCCGTTCTGCGCGGTGATCTCCACGCCCTCGGCGTCCTTGCCGACGACGCGCGGCAGCGACATCAGCTTGAGGGCGTCGGCGAGCGTCACCGTGTCGAGGGTCATCGACTTGAACAGCGAGGCCGTACGCGGCTTGACGGCGTTCTTGCCGGTCTTCGGGGTGCCCTCGGGGAGCACCTCGGTGACGTACGGGCCGTAGCGGCCGTCCCGGGCGATGATCTGGTGGCCCGACTCGGGGTCGGCGCCCAGCTCGAAGTCGCCGCTCGGCTTGGCGAGCAGTTCCTCGGCGTGCTCGACGCTGAGCTCGTCCGGCGCCAGGTCCTCGGGGACGTCGGCGCGCTGGTGGTTCTCGGAGTCCTTCTCGCCGCGCTCCACGTAGGGGCCGTAGCGGCCGACGCGCAGCATGATGTCGTTGCCGACCGGGAAGGACGACACCTCGCGGGCGTCGATCGCGCCCAGGTCGGTGACGAGCTCCTTGAGGCCGCCCAGGTGGTCGCCGTCGCCGTTGCCCGCCTCGGCGGCGCCCGTCGCCTCGCCCTCGCCGAAGTAGAAGCGCCGCAGCCACGGCACGGCCTGCGCCTCGCCGCTGGCGATGCGGTCGAGGTCGTCCTCCATCTTGGCGGTGAAGCTGTAGTCGACGAGCCGCCCGAAGTGCTTCTCCAGGAGGTTGACGACGGCGAAGGACAGGAAGGACGGCACCAGGGCCGTGCCCTTCTTGAAGACGTAGCCGCGGTCGAGGATCGTGCCGATGATCGACGCGTACGTCGACGGGCGGCCGATCTCGCGCTCTTCGAGCTCCTTGACGAGGCTCGCCTCGGTGTAGCGGGCCGGGGGCTTGGTGGCGTGCCCGTCGACCGTGAGTTCCTCGGCGGTCAGCGCGTCGCCCTCGGAGACCTGCGGCAGCCTGCGCTCGCGGTCGTCCAGCTCGGCGTTCGGGTCGTCGGCGCCCTCTACGTAGGCCTTCAAAAACCCGTGGAAGGTGATCGTCTTGCCGGAGGCGCTGAACTCGACGTCCCGGCCGTCGGACGAAGTGCCCGCGATCTTCACGGTGACGGAGTTGCCGACCGCGTCCTTCATCTGGGAGGCGACGGTCCGCTTCCAGATCAGCTCGTAGAGCCTGAACTGGTCGCCGGCCAGGCCGGTTTCGGCGGGGGTGCGGAAACGATCACCCGAGGGGCGGATCGCCTCGTGCGCCTCCTGGGCGTTCTTGACCTTCCCGGCGTACACGCGCGGCTGGGCCGGCAGGTAGTCGGCGCCGTACAGCTGCGTCACCTGGGCGCGGGCGGCGCTGACGGCCGTCTCGCTCAGGGTCGTGGAGTCCGTACGCATGTAGGTGATGTAGCCGTTCTCGTACAGCTTCTGCGCGACCTGCATGGTGGCCTTCGCGCCGAAGCCGAGCTTGCGGCTGGCCTCCTGCTGGAGCGTCGTCGTACGGAACGGGGCGTACGGCGAACGTCGATACGGCTTCGACTCGACGGACCGGACGGCGAACCGCGTGTCCTCCAGGGCGGCGGCCAGCGCGCGGGCGTTGGCCTCGTCCAGGTGGAGGGTGTTCGCGCCCTTGATCTGGCCCAAGGAGTCGAAGTCGCGGCCCTGGGCGACGCGCTTGCCGTCGACGGCCTGGAGGCGGGCGACGAGGGTCGACGGGTCGCTCGCGTCACCGGCCCGGCCGGTCCCGAAGGTGCCGGTCAGGTCCCAGTACTCGGCGGAACGGAACGCGATGCGCTCGCGCTCCCGCTCGACGACGAGCCGGGTGGCGACGGACTGGACACGGCCGGCCGACAGGCGCGGCATGACCTTCTTCCAGAGGACCGGCGAGACCTCGTAGCCGTAGAGGCGGTCGAGGATGCGGCGGGTCTCCTGGGCGTCGACCAGGGGCTGGTTGAGGTCGCGCGGGTTGGCCACGGCGGCGCGGATCGCGTCCTTGGTGATCTCGTGGAACACCATGCGCTTGACCGGGACCTTGGGCTTCAGGACCTCCAGGAGGTGCCACGCGATGGCCTCGCCCTCGCGGTCCTCATCGGTGGCCAGGAAGAGTTCGTCGGAGTCCTTGAGGAGATCCTTGAGCTTCTTGACCTGCGCCCGCTTGTCGGCGTTGACCACATAGATCGGCTCGAAGTCGTGGTCGACGTCCACACCGAGGCGGCGGACCTCGCCGGTGTACTTCTCGGGCACCTCCGCGGCGCCGTTGGGAAGGTCGCGGATGTGCCCGACGCTCGCCTCGACGACATATCCGGGGCCGAGGTAGCCCTTGATCGTCTTCGCCTTGGCAGGGGACTCGACGATGACGAGTCGGCGGCCGCCGTGTGCGGTCTCGCTGGTCGGGGACAACTTCGCTCTTCTCTCCGGTCGACGCTGGGGCCTCCCCCGGGCAAACGGCTCCGGGGAGGAGCAGGTGCGTCTCCGCGTCGTTCGGTCCGTGCTCTCGGTGGCCGGCGGGAGGTCCTCGTAGCGGAGCTACCAGGGCCTTCGACCGGTGCGGCGAGAGTGCGTGCCGGGCGGCGCGGGGACGTGCCTGCATCTCCCCGGGATCGCTTGGTCCCGAGGTCGGGTCATGGTGACGCTGCGGAGTGTGACGGTACATCCCGCCCCCGTGTCAAACGGGAAAAGCCCGCAACGGCCACTCGAACGGTAACCCGACTACCGCCATTCCTGCCGCCCGGAGTCCCCACGGGCCTTTTCCGGGCCATCCGGAGGGTGATCTCCTGGTTGCCCGCCGACCGTCCGCGCCGCGGCTCCGGCGCGCTGCTCAGACGTGCAGGAAGCACCAGGTTCCGAGGAGCAGGGCGGCGATCGCGGCGAGGCTCGCGAGGGTCGCCGATGCGACCGGGTTCACACCCTGGGCGACGGGTTCGCGGTGCCGGACCCTGACCGCGGTCCACAGCAGCAGCGCGCCTCCGAACAGGGCGAACACCAACCCCGCGAAGATCGCAGGCCCGCTCTCCATGTGTGTCCCCTCCCGGCCGGATGCCCCGGTCCGGGAGGCTGGCACCCGGAGGCGACGGGGAGGCCAACCCCGGGTGAACTCGCGGCGGACAGCGCTGAGGCGGTCGTCCCGGAGGACGATATCGCCCCGCTCGTCCGGGACCGGTCGGCCCGGCCCACGGTGCACACGACCGAGTCGAAACCGGCCTTCCAGTTGCTCTCGTCGGACAGATACCCGAAGACGGAACGGTCCGCACCGGACGCCCAAGTCGACGCGAACCTGTCGCCGCACAGCTTGTTCCCCTGCTTCAGCGCCTCCTCGAACGCCATGGTCCCCGGGGCCGTCACGAAACCGATCACCTGGTCGGTGTGCGGATCGGCGCAGTCGGTCAGGTTCGCGGTGAAGTACGTCTTGTGATCGACGTACGACCAGCAGTCACCGACGCTCATCTCGGTAGTCCACACGTTCGACCCGATGCTCCGGAAGCGCCCTATCGCCCCGCCGATAGGCACTTGCCGACCGAGCACGAGACACGCGGTACCGCCCCCGGCGGCCTTGAAGCCGGCCTCGGTCGGAGTGAGCGCATAGACCCCCGCATCGGCCAGGGACTCGGCCGTCGCCTTCACCTTGCCCGCGCACCGCTCGCCCCCGTGATCCCGCGCGTCGGCGAAGTCCCTCGCCGCGTCGACGGCCATCACCTGGCCGTCCGGAACGCCGCGCGCACAGCTCACGACCCGCAGACCGGGCCGCGCCGCGAACGCCGCCCCGGTCCACACCGCGTGCACACAATCCCCGGTCCGCAACGCCTTCTTGAGCCCTACGTCCTCGCCGTACGGATAGGCGGAACCGGTCGACGACGACGCGGACGGGGGCGCCTTCTTCGTCGCCGCGGTGTCCTTGCCACCACCGCCCGACGAGGTCACCGCCCAGACCCCACCGGCGACCACCAGCACGACGGCGACAACAAGGGCGAGAACCGCTCCGACCGGCCTCCGCCGTCCGCCACCGCCAACCGACCCCGGGCCACCGGGATACGTCGGGCCTTGGCCGCCCGCGTAGGGGCGCGTCGGCGCGCCGCCCCGGTAGGACGCCGTGGGGCTGTTCGCGTACGGATTCCCTCGACCGTACGACCCTCCGCCGGGCGCACCGGCCAGCCCTTGTGGGGAGTACGGCGACTCGCTGCCTGCCGGGGTGTTCGGTGTGCTGGGGATCGGTGGAGTGTCGGGTGTGTTCAGGGCGCCCGGAGCCTCCGGCGTCCCGAAAACCTCCGGTGTCCCCGGTGTCCCCGGAGCGGGCCGGCTTCCGGGCGTGGAGCCCCCGAGGGCAGCCGCGGCCCGGTCGCTGTACGACGCCGGGTCCTGATGGGCGGCCCGGGGCCCTCCCGGAGTCTGCGGGGCGTAGGGACCGCCCACGTAGGGGCCGCCCACGGCGTATCCGGGCTGCCCGCCCGGGACTTGACCCCGAGGCCTGCTCGCGACGTGTCCGGGCGGATCGCCCTCGGGGTGCCCGGGCCGTCCACTCCCGCCGTACCCGGGCGGACCACTCCCGACACTGCCGTGCGCACCGTCGGCGACAGCCCCCGGCGGCTGATCAGCCGTGGGCCGACCGCCCGGGGCCGGCCCGAAGCCGTCCGGTGCCGAGCCGAACCCGGCAGGTGCTGGTCCGAAGCCGACCGGTGCGGAGCCGAACCCATCCGGTGCCGAGCCGAAGCCTTCCGGCGGCGGTCCGAACCCATCCGGCGGCGAGCCGAAGCCTTCCGCCACCGGTCCAAACCCATCCGGCGCCGAGCCGAAGCCTTCCGCCACCGGTCCAAACCCATCCGGCGCCGAGCCGAAGCCTTCCGCCACCGGTCCAAACCCATCCGGCATCCGGCCCAAGTCACCCCGCCCCCGCCCGACCCCGTCCGGCACCGACAGGCCCCCCGGCGCCGCACCGACCCGCCGCCCCACCCGCTCCAACCCCCGCGCCGCAGCCTCCGGCGTCGACCTCGACGCCGGGTCCTTGACCAGCAACCCCTGGAGTACCGGCGCCAGTTCACCCGCGCGGACGGCCGGCGTCGGCTCCTCGCCCAACAGAGCCGTGAGGGTCGCGAAGTCGTCGTGGCGGTCGAAGGGACCGTGACCCTCGACTGCGGCGTACAGCGTGGCGCCCAGGGAGAACAAGTCCGCGGCAGGGGTGGGCGGTTCGCCGCGGGCCCGCTCCGGGGCGAGGTAACCGGTGGTGGTGAGCCGGGGTTCGTGGGTCTCGGGATGGAGGGCGATGCCGTAGCCGGTGAGCAGCACGCGCGCGTACGGATCTCCCGAAGCATCCGGCGCCAGAAGGATGTTGGCCGGTTTCACATCCCGGTGCAGGATGCCCATGCGGTGCCCGGCGGTGAGCGCGTCGAGGACGGCGAGCCCGATCCGGGCCACCCGGGCGGGCGGCAGCGGGCCCGAACGCCCCAGGACCGCCCGGAGGTCGACGCCGTCAGGGACGTACTCCATGACCACCCAGGGCAGGCCCTCGTGGATCACCACGTCGTGCACGATCGCCACATGCGGATGACGGCGCAGCCCGGCCGCGTGCCGCACCTCGCCGCGCGCCCGCGCGACGCGCTGCGCACGCTCCCCGCCATCCCCTGACGCATCAGGCAGCGACATCTCCTTGACGGCGACCTCGCAGGCCAACTCCTCGTCGTACGCGAGCCATACGCGCCCCAGGCCGCCCGCGTCGAGCATGCGCAGCAGCCGGTAGCGCCCGTCGCCGACGCTGCCCTCGTCCTGTTCCGGCGTATCCCCGGCCATCACGCCTCCCCCGAGACGGCGCGCCTCCCCCGAGGACGCGCGGAACCTGTCTCTGAAAGTAGCCTCGCACCCGCCACTGACAAGAGGGCTTTTCCGTACCGATCCGAACGATCTCGCCGGACACGGACACATGCGGCTCAGCGGTACGGGGAGGCCTCAGGCGTGACAGGGGCGGCGAGGGGCTGGGGCGCCGTACGGCAGGGCGGCCGGCGGATACGGCGTCGTCGGCAGACGCGGCGGGCGCTCGGTGGCGCGATGGTCGGTCCGGCCGTAGGAAACGGCCGATGGCGCGCGAGACCGGCAGCCCAGTCGCGGTCGGCCGCCGCGCGCAGCCGGTCGGCGGACGAGGGCGCCGACCGGGAGCAACCACCCGACCAAGGCCGACCCCCACCCGAAAAGAACCGCCCGACCGAGGCCAACCCCCACCCGAGAACAACCGCCCGACCAAGGCCAACTCCCGCCCGGGAACGGCCAGTCGGCCAAGGGCAACAGACCCGCTCCGGCCCCGGAAAACGGCCAGCCACCCCCAACCGCCCACCACCCCGTGCCAGTTAGCCGCCCGCAACCGATCGTCGCTCGCGCCAGTCAGCCGCCCGCAACCGATCGTCACCCGCACCGTTCAGCCGCCGGCACCCGTCACCCCGTCACCCCACCGGCTCCAGGAACCCCTGCTCCACCAGCAACCGGATCTGCGCCGGCGTCCGGTCACGCAGCAGAACCGGGTCCTCGCCGACGAGTTGGGCAATGGCGTCCAGGATGCGCCCCGCGCTCAACGTGCCGTCGCAGACGCCCGCGAAGCCCGCGCCGACCGTGTCGACCTTGGTCGCCCGGCGCATGCCGCGGTGCTGGCGCAGCACGACGTGCTCGGGATCCTCGGCGCCGGGCAGCCCGACCTGTTCCTGGATGATCTCGGGGGCGAGCCTGAAGCGGGCGGCGAGCAGGGCCGCGTCGTCATGGGCGCGCAGATAGTCGACGCGGTCGAAATGCTCCCGCACGGTGTCCCCGAGCGGCTGCTCGACCGGGTGCGGCCACTCCTCGACGGTGATCGAGGGCGTGTCGGACCCCGTCCGGCGGAGGGTGATCCAGCCGAAGCCCACGGCCCTGACCTTGCGCGCCTCGAACTCGTCGAGCCACGCGTCGTAGAGCGCCTCGTACGCGGCCGTGTCGCCCTGGTGGTCGCCCGCGTCCCTGAGCCACAACTCGGCGTACTGCGTGACGTCCTGGACCTCGCGCTGCACGATCCAGGCGTCGCACCCGCGCGGCACCCAGGAGCGCAGCCGGTCCTGCCAGTCCTCCCCCTCCACGTGCTGCCAGTTGGCGAGGAACTGCGCGAATCCTCCCTCGCGCAGCCGATCTCCCGCCTGCTGAACGAGCGACCGGCACAGATCGTCCCCGCCCATCCCGCCGTCGCGGTACGTCAGCCGGGCGCCCGGCGAGATCACGAACGGCGGGTTGGACACGATGAGTTCGTACGTCTCGTCGTCCCGGACCGGCTCGAAGAGCGAGCCCTCGCGGAGGTCGGCGGCCGGTGCTCCGGACAGCGCGAGGGTGAGCGCGGTGATGTGCAGGGCACGGGGGTTGAGGTCGGTGGCCGTCACGCGCGTGGCGTGCCGGGCCGCGTGCAGCGCCTGGATGCCGGACCCGGTGCCGAGGTCGAGCGCGGCGGAGACCGGCGTCCGTACGGTGATCCCCGCGAGCGTGGTGGACGCGCCGCCCACCCCGAGGACGACGCCTTCCTCCCGGCTGCCGATCCCGCCGGCCCCGCCGACCGCGCACCCCAGGTCGGACACGATGAACCAGTCCTCGCCGTCGGGCCCGCCGTACGGCCGTACGTCCACGGTGGCGGCGACCTCGTCGGTGCCCACGGACACCAGCCAGCCGCTCTCGACGCACTCGGCGACGGGCAGGACGTCCGCCACGCGTGCGTGCGGCACAGGCTGCTGGAGCAGGAACAGCCGGACCAGCGTCTCCAGCGGGGTGTCGCCTCTGGTCGCCCGGAGCGCCGGCACGGTCTCGCTGCGGGCCAGCGCCGCGTACGCGGGGGCACCGAGCAGTTCGAGCAGTCCGTCGGCGGTGAAGGCGGCGCCGAGCAGGGCGTCCCGGAGCCGGGCGGCGGCCTCCGGGCGGTCGGATGCGGGCAGGGTGGACAGGGTGGAGTTACTCACACCCCCATTGTGGCCGCTCCCACCGACACCGCGCCCGGCACCGACCGACGCGGCCGCCCGCGCAGGCGAAGGCCCCGGCACGCACGCGTACCGGGGCATCTTTCAGCACCTGAAATATCGCCGACTACAGGAGACGGTCCACAGGAGTCGCCCTACGGGGACACCATCCCCCAGGCCGGATCAGGCCGCCGACGACGAAGCCACCGGAGTCGCCGTCTTGCACGCCTCCTGCTTGGTCATCGCCTTGCCGACATCGCCCTCTTCGAGGGTCTTCAGGGCGTCGTTCCCGCTCGTGCTGAGCTTGTCCAGGGAGGTCGCGATGCCCTTGAGGCCGTCCGCGAACTTCGCCTGGTCCTTGGTGTTGAGAGCGTCCATCTGCGTCTTCAGGGTGGCGTACGACGCGGAGATGTCGTTGAGCTCCTTGACCGCGTCCTGCTGCTTCTTCGCGCCGTTGTCGACGTCCGGCGCCCCGGCGGTGTTCACGGCGGCCCCGATCGCCTTGTAGGCGTCGGACATGTCCTGGAAGGCCTGCGAGTCGGTCTTCTGGACCTCTTCCGGGGTGCTGTTGTCCGAGGTCTCCTTCTGGATCGCCGTGTTGGCGTCCGCGATCTTCTTCGCCTGCGGCTGCACCGCGACGCAGACCTGCTTGGCCCAGGCGTCCAGCTTGGCGTCGCTGTCGTCGCCACCGCCGCCGCATCCCGACAGCGCCAGTACCAGTACCGCACCGCCGGACAGTGCGGCCGCGAGCTTCTTGTTCACCGGATTGGTCCCTTCCATGGCTCTCGGCCCCGGAACATACACGGCGGACGGGTCACACCTCCGGGCCTAAGGTCCGATAGGAGACCTTTTGAAGCCATTTGCACCAAGCGAGAGAAGGCTCACGGCGGAGGTCTGAACACAGACAGAACGGGCGGGCGGCGCCTCCAACTCGCGCCACCCGCCCGCCCGTTGAGCAGGACGTCGTAGAACCGGCTACGAAACGACCGCAGGATCCGCCGACTTGGCCGACCGGTCGGCGTCGTCACCGTCGTCCCCCACGGCGATCCCGCGCCGCTTGGAGATGTACACCGAGACGGCGATCACGAGGAACGCGAGGACCGCGATGGCGATCCGCACCCCGGTGTTCTTGTCGTCGCCGTAGCTGAACTTGATGACCGCGGGCGCGATGAGCAGTGCGACGAGGTTCATCACCTTCAGCAGCGGGTTGATGGCCGGGCCCGCGGTGTCCTTGAACGGGTCGCCGACCGTGTCGCCGATCACCGTGGCGGCATGGGCCTCGCTGCCCTTGCCGCCGTGGTTGCCGTCCTCGACGAGTTTCTTCGCGTTGTCCCAGGCACCGCCCGAGTTCGCGAGGAAGACCGCCATCAGCGTGCCGGTGCCGATCGCGCCCGCCAGGAACGAGCCGAGCGCGCCGACGCCGAGCGTGAACCCGACCGCGATCGGCGTGAGCACGGCGAGCAGACCGGGCGTGGCCAGCTCCCGCAGCGCGTCCTTGGTGCAGATGTCGACGACGCGGCCGTACTCCGGTGTCTCGGTGTAGTCCATGATCCCGGGGTGCTCGCGGAACTGCCGCCGCACCTCGTAGACCACGGCTCCCGCGGAGCGCGAGACGGCGTTGATCGCCAGCCCGGAGAAGAGGAAGACGACCGCGGCGCCGACGATGAGCCCGACCAGGTTGTTGGGCTGGGAGATGTCCATCATCAGGTTGAGCGGCGCGCCCGGTCCCGAGACCTTCTCGCCGACGTCGTTGGCGGCGGTCACGATCGCGTCCCGGTACGACCCGAAGAGCGCCGACGCCGCCAGGACGGCGGTGGCGATGGCGATGCCCTTCGTGATGGCCTTGGTGGTGTTGCCCACCGCGTCCAGATTGGTGAGCACCTGCGCGCCCGCGCCCTCGACGTCGCCGGACATCTCGGCGATGCCCTGCGCGTTGTCGGAGACCGGCCCGAAGGTGTCCATGGCGACGATCACACCGACCGTGGTGAGCAGCCCCGTGCCGGCCAGCGCCACCGCGAACAGCGCCAGCATGATCGAGGCGCCGCCGAGCAGGAACGCCCCGTAGACCGCGAGACCGATCAACAGGGCGGTGTAGACGGCCGATTCGAGCCCGAGGGAGATGCCCGCGAGGATGACGGTGGCCGGGCCGGTGAGCGAGGTCTTGCCGATGTCCATCACGGGACGGCGGTTGGTCTCCGTGAAGTAGCCCGTCAGCTGCTGGATCAGCGCGGCGAGCACGATGCCGATGGCCACGGCGACGAGCGCGAGGATCCGCGGATCGCCGTCCTTGGCCTTGATCGCCGCGTCGGTGACGCCGTCGAGGTCGGAGTACTTCGACGGCAGGTACACGAAGACCGCGACCGCCACCAGCACGAGCGAGATCACCGCGGAGATGAAGAACCCCCGGTTGATCGCGGACATGCCGCTGCGGTCGGTCCGGCGTGGCGCCACCGCGAAGATGCCGATCATGGCGGTGATCACACCGATCGCCGGCACGAGCAGCGGGAAGGCGAGCCCGGAGTCGCCGAAGGCCGCCTTGCCGAGGATCAGCGCGGCGACCAGCGTCACGGCGTACGACTCGAAGAGGTCGGCCGCCATGCCCGCGCAGTCGCCGACGTTGTCGCCCACGTTGTCGGCGATGGTCGCGGCGTTGCGCGGGTCGTCCTCCGGGATGCCCTGCTCGACCTTGCCGACCAGGTCGGCGCCGACGTCGGCGGCCTTGGTGAAGATGCCGCCGCCGACCCTCATGAACATGGCGATGAGGGCGGCACCTAGGCCGAATCCCTCCAGCACCTTGGGCGCGTCGGCCGCGTACACCAGCACCACGCACGAGGCGCCCAGCAGACCGAGCCCCACCGTGAACATGCCGACGACGCCGCCCGTGCGGAAAGCGATCTTCATTGCTTTGTGCGAGACGGCGGTGAGATCCTTTTCGGGCTCACCCTCCGCCGGGGTCGCTTCCCGGGCCGCCGCGGCGACACGGACATTACTGCGTACGGCGAGCCACATGCCGATATAGCCGGTGGTCGCCGAGAACACCGCACCGATCAGGAAGAAGATCGATCGTCCGGCGCGCTGATTCCAGTCGTCCGCGGGAAGCAGCAGAAGCAGGAAGAAAACGATCACGGCGAATACGCCGACCGTGCGCAACTGCCGTCCCAGATAGGCGTTCGCGCCCTCCTGGACCGCTGCCGCGATCTTCTTCATGCTGTCGGTGCCCTCGCCGGCCGCGAGGACCTCGCGGACCAGGATGCCCGCGACCACCAGCGCCGCCAGCGCCACGAGGCCGATCACCATCACGAGGATGCGGTTGTCGTCGGTCAGGACTGCTGCTGCGAAGGTTGTGGGGTGATCAAACTGCTGAGGGGTAGAAAGCCCCGCCATTCGTCCTCCTTGACGCCTGTGCTGAGCTCAAGATGTGGACGGATTGTAGGTACCGGAACCTGATCAAAACAGAGCGCGGCAAACGGAATTGGCCTTCGCATAGTAATGCCTTAAAAGCATTGGCGCTTGATCAAATCATCGGGGGGCCGATCAGGGCATTGATCGGGTATTGATCGGCCATCGATCGTGAATCAATTCACGAATTCCACCGCGCGGAGAACTCACGCTCTCGGTACTCTCCCGGAAATGCCGAAGGGCCCTGCTCAGCAGGGCCCTTCGGCTGTGGTGTGCGGCGTTCTTTCAGGAAAGCGTCGTGGCCGGCGGGGTCGTCGGCCAGGTCATACGGATCGATCCGCCGTGCTCTCCCGCGGTGACCTCGACGTCGTCGACGAGCCCGCTGATGACAGCGAGGCCCATCTCGTCCTCCTCGGTCTCCGCGTCCGGATCGTCGCCCAGGGACCCGGGCGCCTTGTCGCCGGGAGCCGAGCGTGGTGCCTCGTCGCCGACCTCGATGGAGAACTGCTTCTCCTCCTCGATCAGCAGCACCTTCACCGGGGCGGTGATCCCACTGCTCTGGTGCAGCCCGACGGCACGGGTGCAGGCCTCACCTACGGCGAGTCTGACCTCGTCGAGTACGGCCTCGTCCACTCCGGCCCTGCGCGCCACCGCTGCCGCCACCAGACGGGCGGTCCTGACGTGCTCGGGCAGCGCGCTGAAGCGGAGTTCAACGGTGGCCATGCATCCCCCTCGGGACTACGGGCGTGCTGTCGGAGGGCCGGGCCGCCGAAAGCCCGGTCCACCGGTCGTCTATACGGCCGATCGGGGAGCGGTCACACGCCGCTCCCGGAAAGGTCGGTCAGTCGGTGGCCGCCACCGCTTCCTCGACCGAGGTGTGAATCGGGAACACCTTGGTGAGGCCGGTGATACGGAAGATCTTCAGAATGCGCTCCTGGTTGCAGACCAGGCGCAGCGAGCCCTCGTGGGCACGCACCCGCTTCAGGCCGCCGACCAGCACACCGAGCCCGGTGGAGTCGAGGAAGTCGACTCCCTCCATGTCCACGACGAGGTGGAAACTCCCGTCGTTCACCAGCTCGACCAGCTGTTCGCGCAACTTGGGCGCGGTATATACGTCGATTTCGCCACCGACCTCGACGACCGTACGATCGCCGACGGTACGGGTCGACAGGGACAGGTCCACGGATCCTCCAGCACCTTGCTATCGAGCGGTCATCCCATGGGACACCTCGGCAGAGCCCCCAGGACGGTTCGCCAGCCGCGATGGCATTCAATCACTTACCGCAGGGCGTGCACGACGCCTTGGCTCCATTGTCCGTCACGCCAGTGACACACTCGGTGCCGATGGCCAAGAATCAGCGAACCGATCGACCCTCGGCGGACCCCGTGTCCGGCCTCTCGCCGAGCACGGTTCTGGACCGGCTGGCGTCGGGACCGAGCCGGGCTTCGCGCATCACTCATACGGAGCACTTGCCCCCGCGCGAGGGCCGCCATGCCGTCTGGCCTGACCGGATTCGCGCGGAGGTGATCGCCACCGTCCAGGAAGCCGGTGTCGAACACCCCTGGGCCCACCAGGCACAGGCCGCCGAGCACGCCCTCGACGGCGAGTCAGTGATCGTTGCCACAGGCACCGCCTCGGGCAAGTCGCTGGCTTATCTGGTACCGGTCCTCTCCGCGCTCCTCGACGGCTCCGAGGCGCCGAACGGCCGCGGCACCACCGCGCTCTACCTGGCGCCCACAAAAGCCCTGGCAGCGGACCAGCTGCGCTCCGTGAAGGAACTTTCACAACCGCTGGGCAATGCCGTTCGCCCGGCCGTGTACGACGGCGACACTCCGTTCGAGGAGCGCGAGTGGGTCCGCCAGTACGCCAACTACGTCCTGACCAACCCCGACATGCTCCACCGCGGCATATTGCCCTCGCACCCGCGCTGGTCCTCCTTCCTGAAGTCACTCAAATACGTCGTCATCGACGAATGTCACACCTACCGGGGCGTCTTCGGCTCCCACGTCGCCCAGGTGCTGCGCCGTCTGCGCCGCCTCTGCGCCCGCTACGGCTCCTCCCCCGTCTTCCTCCTCGCCTCCGCCACCGCCGCCGAGCCCTCGGTCGCCGCCCGCCGCCTCACCGGCCTCCCGGTCGTCGAGGTCGCCGACGACGCCTCACCCCGCGGTGAACTGGTGTTCGCCCTCTGGGAGCCCCCGCTCACCGAACTCCACGGCGAGAAGGGCGCACCCGTTCGCCGCACGGCCACCGCCGAGACGGCCGACCTCCTCACCGACCTCGCCGTCCAGGGCGTCCGCTCGGTGGCCTTCGTACGGTCCCGGCGCGGCGCCGAGCTCATCGCGCTGATCGCCCAGGAACGCCTCGCCGAGGTCGACCGCTCCCTGTCCCGCCGGGTCGCCGCCTACCGCGGCGGCTACCTCCCCGAGGAGCGCCGCGCCCTCGAACGCGCCCTCCACTCCGGCGAGTTGCTCGGCCTCGCCGCCACCACCGCCCTCGAACTCGGCATCGACGTCTCCGGGTTGGACGCCGTCCTGATCGCCGGCTACCCCGGCACCCGCGCCTCCCTCTGGCAGCAGGCGGGCCGCGCCGGACGCTCCGGCCGGGGAGCGCTCGCCATCCTGGTGGCCCGCGACGACCCCCTGGACACGTTCCTCGTCCACCACCCGGAGGCCCTCTTCGACCAGCCGGTGGAGTCCACGGTCCTGGACCCGGACAACCCGTACGTCCTGGCCCCCCACCTGTGCGCGGCGGCGGCCGAACTCCCCCTCACCGACGACGACTTGGCCCTCTTCGGCCCGGCGACGGCGGACCTGCTCCCGCAGCTGGAGGCCGCGAAGCTGCTCCGCCGCCGGGCGAAGGCCTGGCACTGGACGCGCCGCGAACGGGCCGCCGACCTCACCGACATCCGCGGCGGGGGCGGACGGCCGGTCCAGGTCGTCGAGAACGGCACGGGCCGCCTCCTGGGCACGGTCGACGAGGCCGCCTCCCACGCGTCCGTCCACGAGGGCGCGGTCCACCTCCACCAGGGCCGCACGTACCTGGTGCGCACCCTGGACCTGGAGGATTCGGTCGCCCTGGTCGAGGAGGCCAACCCGCCCTACTCGACGGTCGCCCGCGACACCACGGCGATCTCCGTCCTGGAGACGGACATCGAAGTCCCCTGGGGCCAGGGCCGGTTGTGCTACGGCTCCGTCGAAGTCACCAACCAGGTCGTCTCCTTCCTCCGCAGACGTGTCATCACGGGTGAGGTCCTCGGCGAATCAAAACTCGACCTCCCCCCTCGCACCCTCCGCACCCGCGCCGTCTGGTGGACGGTCACGGAGGACCAACTCGACGCCGCCCGCATCAACCCCGAGATCCTCGGCGGCGCCCTCCACGCCGCCGAACACGCCTCGATCGGCATGCTCCCCCTCTTCGCCACCTGCGACCGCTGGGACATCGGCGGCGTGTCCGTCCCCCTGCACCCGGACACCCTGCTCCCCACGGTCTTCGTCTACGACGGCCACCCGGGCGGCGCGGGCTTCGCGGAACGCGCCTTCCACACCGCCCGCGCCTGGCTCACCGCCACCCTCCAGGCCATCGCCTCCTGCGAATGCGACGCCGGCTGCCCGTCCTGCATCCAGTCCCCCAAGTGCGGCAACGGCAACGAGCCGTTGCACAAGCGGGGGGCTGTGCGGTTGCTGACGGAACTTCTACGAGGAGCTCCGGAGGACGTGCGCGAGGTGCCGGGGGGTGTGGGAGGGGTACCGGGAGATGTCGGAGGGGTGGCCGGGGAGAAGGTGGGCGGGGTTTAACGGGCGAGCCCCGCATCGGTGACATGCGGCGCGGCCACGGCATCGGCGGGCGGCCAGGACTACGGCTACGGATACCGGCGGGGCTGGTGGTGGCGCGGGGACCGGTGGAGGGGCTGGAGCACCGATGCCGCAGGGGGCGACACGGCACCGGTGCTCCAAGGAACCGCGCGGGCTCCGGCCGGCGGCTCAGGGTGCCGGTGGCGGGGCCGGCACTGGAGCCTCGGGAGGCGGCGCGGACGGCGGTGTTCCAGGGGGCGGCGCGGACGCCGGTGGCGGTACCGGTCCCGCAGGTCCCGCCCGTGACCTGACCTCCGCCGCGAACGGCCCCCGGCCCGCCGACGCCGTCACGTCCGACGTCTCGCCCACGACCGCACACCGCACCAGCCGCGTCCCCTGCGCCCGAGCCACCCGCTCCGCCCGGACACAGGCCCCCGTACCGCCCTCCGCCCAGTGATCCGCCGCCGCGAGCGCCGCGAGATCCGCACCGCCGGCCGCACGGTGCCGGGCCACCACGGCCTGCCCCAGGGCCAGCACGACCCCGAACACGACACACATCACGGCCATCGCCCCGAGGCTCCACACGGTGGCGGACCCACGGTCCGAGTGAGGGGATCTCATACGCCGCCCCAGAGCGGGAATCACGCGTCCCAGGCCCGGAATCACATCCCGTAGGGCCCGGGCCCGCACACGACACCTCACGGCCCCGCCCTCCCCTCGCCCACCGTCTCCTCCGCCAACGCCACGGCCTCCTCCCGCACTTCGAAGGGCAGCCCGCTCAACACCGGCGGTTTCGCGACCACGACGACATGGACCTGGTCGCCCTCCCGGGCCACGCTGACCTTCGCGCCGCGCGGTGCCGTGTCCCGGACCACCCGGACGACCGCGTCAGCCGGGTCCTGCCGAGCCGCGGCCCGGGCGCCCGAACGGGCCGCGTCCACGCACTGGATCTGCGCGGCCACCACCAACAGCCCCCACACCAGCGCCATCGCGAACATCACCAGCACGGGCAGGACCACGGCCGCCTCCGCCGTCACGAACCCCCGGTCCCCGCCCCGCCGTTCACACCTGCGCATCGAGGGCCCGCTTCACGATGCTCTGCAACTCCGCGCTGACCGCCCCGCTGGTCACCACCTTGTAGAGCACCACAGCGAACGCCACCGCCGCGACCAGCCCCATCGCGTACTCGGCGGTGGCCATCCCGGCATCCCCGCGCGCCGAGGCCCCCATCCGTGCCCGTACCCGCACCGCTCGCACGGCCCGTACCGCTACTGCCCGCATCGCCTGCACTGCCTTGTACATCTCAACCCCCGTGAGGTTCCTGTCAGTTCACTTACTTGCTGAGCCGTCGTCCGTCATACGTCCGTCACCACCGCGCTCCTCCCGTCAGCCGCCACCTCCTCCCGCCGCCCCGCCCGCGAGCCCGATCACCACGGGCAGTACGCCGACCGCGATGAACGCGGGCAGGAAACACAGCCCCACCGGCGCGGTGATCAGAACGGCCGCCCGCCGGGCCCGTGCCGTCGTGGTGCGGGTCCAGTCGGCGCGGGCCTCCGCCGCGAGCCGTGCGACCGGCCCGGCGGCGGGCAGCCCCGACTCGTCGGCCCGTTCGAGCAGCCGGGCCAGCGGGCCGGCGCCCGGAAGCGCGGCCAACCTCCGCCAGGCATCAGCTGGTTCACCACCGAGCCGCACCTCCGCCGCCGCACGGGCCAGCCGTTCCCCCACGGGCCCCGAGAGGGCCTCTCCCACGGCCTGGGAGGCGATCACCGGCGAGGCTCCGGCGGCGATGCAGGCGGCCAGCAGATCGGCGGCGAGGGGGAGCTGACGGGCCGCGGTGGAGGCGTCGCGCTCGGCGGCGGTGTCGCCGGCCACCTGCCGACGCCGCCACTGCCACAGCCCGACGGCGACGACAGCACCCACCACAACCCCGACGACCCCACCGACCAACACCCACCCGGCGCCCACCACACCGACCGCGGGCAACCACCTCCGCGCAACGACCCGAACCTCGAACCGCCGCCCGGCAGAAGCCACTTCGCGAGCGTCCCGAACTCCCCGGACCTCCCTAAGCAGCAGCCCGGCCAGCCGTCGCCGCGCCCTCCGCTCACACCGCACACCGTCCAGCCACCGCGCCAACCACCCCACGACCAACACCGCCCCCAAAACAACCCCCAGCCTGTGGACAACTTCCACACTCACGCCGCCTCCTCCCACCGACTCCGACCAACTGCCACTTCCACGCCCACACCACTCCGGGCTCCCGCCGAACACCGGCCCCCCTTCAAGCCCCGGGACGACCAGGCGATCCCCGGTACTTCGCCCACCTCGATGCCCTTGGGGGCGCGCGGCTGTATCGATATGCGACTCCGCCGCGCGGACGCGCCCAGCCCCCACACACCCGCACTCCGATGCCCTAGGGGCGCGGGGCTGTGCCGATATGGGCTCCGCCGCGAGGCCACGCTCAGACCCCCACACACCCGCGCCCTCTCACCCCGCCCACCCTGACCCCCTAGGGGCGCGGGGAACTGCGCGACCAGCCACAACGCACCCGCACCCCGCACACAACCGAAGCCACCCACCCCCAACCCGGCCCCACCCCACCCGCACCGCTCCTCCCGGCAACCACCACTCACGCCGCCTCCACCCCCCGCACGATCCGCAACGCCCACCACAACCCCAAGCCCTCCAGCAACCCCCCAACCACCAGGCACCCCAACCCCGCCCCGCTGTGCAGCAACACCCGCAACGGATCGGCCCCCATCGCCGCCCCCAGCAACAACCCGAGCACCGGCAACCCGGCGAGCATCACCGCAGTAGCCCGCGCCCCCGCCAACTGAGCGCGAAGATCGGCCCGTTGATCCCGGTCGGCACGCAACGCCCCTTCAAGCCGATCCAGTCCCGCCGCAAGCCCGGCGCCCTGATCCACCGCGACCCGCCAGCACGCGGCCAGCCCCAACAGCCCCTCCGCTCCCGGCTGTCGCGCCGCCGAGGCGAGCGCACCCGGCACATCGCCACCGAACCGCGCCGCCGCCAACACCCCGGCCTGCGCCTCACCGAGCCCACCGGAGTCACTCGCCGCCCGCAGCAGCGCCTCCCCCGGCTGCCGCCCAGCACGCACCTCCCCGGCAAGCGCCGAGCACAGCGCGATCACCGCGTCCCCGCGCAACTCCCGCGCCCGCCGCGCCTCCCCGGCCAACCGCACCCGCCGCAGCAACGGCACCCCGGCCGCCCCCGCGACAACCGGAATGACCGAGGCCCCCAACACCGCGAGCACCAGCCCGACACCCAGCGTCCACCACTCGCCCCGCGACCGCCCCCGGACCCGTCGCAGTTCGTCCACGACCCGCTCCCACGAGGGCGGCCCGACACCCACACCCCCACCACCCGCGAACAGCAACTCCGCCCGCCGAGCCCCGGGCTGCCACCCGCCCATCAACCAGACCAGGCCCCCGACGCACACCGCGGCCAACCCGACCGACACCTCACCCATCGCCACTCCCCCTCGCTGTCGTCCATCCCGCACTCACGTCCATCACTCCTCCGAACTCACCCGCCGCCCGACCCGCACAACCCCCAGCCCCGCGACCACCTCCGCCCCTAACCCCCGTCACCCCCAACCCGAATCAACTCCCGCAACCGCTCCCACCCCCGCTCGTACGCGAACGCCTCCACCCCCCACCGCAGCGCCGGCACCGTCCGCACCAACCCCGACGCATCCCGCTCAAGGACATGCACCTCGGCGATCCGTCGCCGCCCCGCCCGGTCCCGTACGAGATGCAGGACCACCGACAGGGCCGCCGCCAACTGGCTGTGCAGCGCCGCCCGGTCGAGGCCGGCGGCCGTCCCCAGGGCCTCCAGGCGGGCGGGCACATCAGCCGCCGCGTTCGCGTGGACGGTGCCGCATCCGCCCTCGTGGCCCGTGTTGAGCGCCGCGAGCAGGTGGACGACCTCAGGGCCTCGCACCTCGCCGACGACCAGCCGGTCCGGCCGCATCCGGAGTGCCTGGCGGACCAGGTCCTGGAGCGTGACGAGCCCGGCGCCCTCCTGGTTGGCGGGTCTGCTCTCCAGCCGTACGACGTGGGGATGGTCCGGCTTCAACTCCGCCGAGTCCTCCGCGAGCACGATCCGCTCCCCCGGTCCGACGAGCCCGAGCAGCGCGCTCAGCAACGTCGTCTTGCCGCTACCGGTTCCACCGCTGATCAGGAACGAGAGCCGTGCCTCGATCAGCGCCCGCAGGATGCGGTCCCCGCCCGGCGGCACCGTGCCCGCCGTGACCAACTCGTCCAACGTGAACGCGCGCGGTCGTACGACACGCAGCGACAGGCAGGTGCAGCCGACGGCGACCGGGGGCAGTACGGCGTGCAGACGGGTCCCGTCGGGCAGCCGGGCGTCGGCCCAGGGACGGGCGTCGTCCAGTCGGCGTCCGGCCACCGCGGCCAAGCGCTGCGCGAGGCGTCGTACGGCTGCCGCGTCCGGGAAGGACACGTTGGTCAGCTCCAGGCCACCGCCCCGGTCGACCCAGACCCGGTCCGGGGCCGACACGAGGACGTCGGTCACGGAGGGGTCGGCGAGCAGGGACTCCAGCGGGCCGCTGCCCACCAGCTCGGACCGCAACTGCTCGGCGGCGCCCAAGACTTCGGCGTCCCCCAGCACCCGCCCCTGCTCCCGCAACGCCTGCGCCACCCGCGCGGGCGTCGGCTCACCCCCGCTCTCGGCCAGCCACCGCCGCACACCGTCGAGCAGCCCGACGGGCATCGCCGCCCCACCACTCGCCCCGCCGTCACTCGAAGCCCACCGCCCCGAAGCGCCCACCGAATCCCGCACCCACCCAACCCCGCCCGCCCTGCTCACGCCGACCTCACCCGAACTCCCCACCGAACCCACCACCCGCTCCCGCCCGATCACCCCACTCACCCCGACCTCACCCGCACCCCTCACCGAGCCCCGCACCCGATCGCTCCCAACGGCCCCGCTCACCCCGCCCCTCCCGAAGCCCACCGCCCGGAAGCGCCCTTCGACTCCCTCGCCCGCTCAAGCCCGACGGCCCCACCCGAAGCCCACCGCCCCGAAGCACCCCTCGAATCCCGCACCCGCACAACCCCGACCGCCCCACCCGCCGAAACTCCCGCCGACCGCCCCTCCCCAAAGTCCGCGCCACCCCTCGACACACCCACCGAACCCCCAGCCCCCGCAAGCCCAGACACCCCGCTCCCCAGGACCCCCGCCGCACCACCCCTCCCGGAATCCCCCGCACTCCTCACCACCCGCCTCATACGCCACCCGCCTCGACCAACGCCCGCTCCAGGAACTCCCGGCAGAACCGCGCCAACGGCCCCTTCCCCGCCGTGCCCGGCGGGGACTTGCCCTCGTGCGGCCGCAACAGCCCCGATTCGACCGGCACTTCACCGGCCAGGGGCAGGCCGAGCAGGCGGGCCACCTCCCGGTCGTCGAGGCCGGAGGCGTACGGACCCCGTACCGCCACGCGGAGGTCGCGCAGGACCATGCCGACGGCGGACGCGACCCGGCCGGCCGCCGCCACGGCGCGCAGTTCGGCGGGGACCACCAAGAGACCCACGTCGAGTTGGGCGAGGACCTCGGCGACCCCGTCGTCGATGCGGCGGGGCAGGTCGACCACGACCGTGCCGCCGCGCCGTCGGCCCGCGGCGAGCACCGCCCGCACCGCCTGGGGCGGGATGGCGACGCAGTCGCCGCGGTCCCAACTGAGCACCCGGAGCGAGTGGATCTCGGGAAGGGACTCCTCCAGGGCGCCGCCGCCGACCCGGCCGCGCGAGGCGGCGAACGCGGGCCAGCGCAGGCCCTCCACCGTCTCGCCACCGAGGAGCACGTCGAGTCCGCCGCCCAGCGGATCCGCGTCCACCAGGAGCGTGCGCAGCCCCTCACGCGCGGAGGTGACGGCGAGGGCGCACGCGAGCGTGGACGCTCCGGCCCCGCCTCGGCCGCCGATGACGCCCACGGTGAGCGCGGGGCGGCCGACGCCCTCGGCGACGTCGGCGATGCGGTCGACCAGCCACGGTTCGCCGTCGGGCAGCATCAGGACGTGGTCGGCGCCGATCTCGACGGCTCGCCGCCAGACCCCGGAGTCGTCCTGGTCCCGGCCGACCAGCACCACCCCGCGCCGTCGGGCCGCCCCGCGCACCCGCCGCGCCGCGTCGTCGCCGACCAGGACGAGCGGTGCCGTCTCCCAGCCGCCCTGGCGCTCCGGCACCCCGTGATGGACCTCGGGTGTCGCGCCGGCCGCCGCGCACAGGCGCAACAGGTCGTCGAGGAGTTCGGCGTCCTCGGTGACGATCAGCGGTCCGCCCTGTCGTCCTCCGGCCGCGTGCGGCGAATCGTGTGTGACGGTTCCGGCCATGTTTTCCATCCCCCATCGCTGCGTCTCTCGCGTCACCCCTGCGGCACCGCGATTTCCAAAGGTGCGGAGAACCGGCGACCGGCCCTCCATATGCACGGCCGACAGAAACCGGCCAAACGCGTCCGACAAACGGAACGGGCCATGAACTCGCCGCGAGCGAGGACGCGTTGGAATCACGGTGCGGGCATCGCGGAAATCGTGTGGATCTTGGTCGAAAACTGTGGACAACTCAGGGCCTGTGAATATCGCCTTCACCCATACCGGTGACCCCTGTACTGGCGTCTGTGCGAGTTCCACAGCGCAGTCCGCCAACTACGCACGGTGACGAGCCCTGGGCATGAAAAAAGGCGGCACCAGCCGCCTCGGGTTGGCCTCACGACCACGTACAGGGAGGGAAAACGCGTCCGGACATGCGACGACCCCCACCGGGGGGGAGAGTGGGGGTCGCCTTCACGGCCGACTCGGGGGGGGAGGAGCCGGACCGCGTTAGCACGGTCGCGAACGATCCGTGACTTCCATGGTGTACCCGAGAGGCCTCTCAGGCAAACCCACGCGCCTCACCTTACGCCGAATGGGCTGCGCCTATGCTCTGGGTTGTGGAAAACCACTCCTTGCCCCGCACAGCAGCCTTCTTTGACCTGGACAAGACGGTCATTGCGAAGTCGAGCACGCTCACCTTCGGCAAGTCCTTCTACCAAGGCGGACTGATCAACCGCAGGGCCGCCCTGCGGACCGCCTATGCGCAGTTCGTCTTCCTCACCGGCGGCGCCGACCACGATCAGATGGAACGGATGCGGAAGTACCTGTCCGCACTCTGCCGCGGCTGGAACGTCCAGCAGGTCAAGGAGATCGTCGCCGAGACGCTGCACGACCTGATCGACCCGATCATCTACGACGAGGCGGCCTCCCTCATCGAGGAGCACCACACCGCCGGCCGCGACGTCGTGATCGTGTCCACGTCCGGCGCCGAGGTGGTCGAGCCGATCGGTGAACTCCTGGGCGCGGACCGGGTGGTGGCGACCCGCATGGTCGTGGGCGACGACGGTTGCTTCACCGGCGAGGTGGAGTACTACGCGTACGGCCCGACGAAGGCCGAGGCGATCAAGGAGCTGGCCCAGTCCGAGGGGTACGACCTCGACCGCTGCTTCGCCTACAGCGACTCGGCGACCGATGTGCCGATGCTGGAGTCCGTGGGCCACCCCTACGCCGTGAACCCGGACCGCACGCTGCGCCGCGAGGCACTCGCGCGCGGGTGGCCGATTCTGGACTTCAACCGCCCGGTCCGGCTCAAGCAGCGACTGCCCGTGCTCTCCGTACCGCCCCGCCCGGCGCTGGTCGTGGCGGCGGCCGTGGGTGCCGCGGCGGCGACGGCGGGGCTCGTCTGGTACGCGAGCCGGCGCAAGGCGGCGACCGTTTACGCCGGTTAGTGACCCTTTGAACGTAAAAGTAAAGAACCGCGGCCAGGGGTTCCGCTTCCTCCAGGGCTGGAGTACAAAGGATTCAACGGCCCGCGAGACCAAGGACATCCGAAAGGATCACCTTAATAACGCATTTGGCCCACGGACCGCGCATGAACACCGAGCACCCACGCGACGTCGACCCGTCGATTACGGGCCAGCCGCACCAGGTGACGGGCCAGGTTCCCGACCTGATGGGCAATATTTCGAGGACGCTTGGTAACCCGGTGGAACATGCCAGCGGCGGTACGAATCCTCGTACCGCCGCACCCTTGTAACGGCCCCCCAGTAGGGGGCCTTTTTCATATCGACGCTCACTGCTAGGCGGCGCCGCGCTGCAACGCCTCGCACACCGCCGTCGACTCGCGCGCTCCCAGTTCGACCGCCTTGCCGCAGTGCGCGATCCAGGCGGCCATGCCCTCCGGGGTGCCCGATACGTAACCGTCCAGCGCCGCCAGATAGGCCGCGCGCCCCAGTTCGGCGTGGCCGACCTCCGCCGGGCACACGGACTTCGGGTCGAGGCCGCTGCCGATGAGGACGATCCGCTCGGCGGTGCGCGCGACCAGGCCGTTGCGGGAGGTGAAGGGGCGCAGGGCGAGCAGTTCGCCGTGCACGACGGCGGCCGTCACCAGCGCCGGTGCCGAACCGCCCGCGATGACCAGGTCCGCGAGTCCGTCCAGCCGCCCGGACACCTCGGCGGCGCCGGGCAGCGGCAGTTCGATGAGCGGCTCGTCGACCGGTTCCCCCTGCTGTCGCGGCCTGCCGACCGTGTCGTCGTTGCTCGCGGCCGCCACCAGGTGCAGCCGGGCGAGCACCCGGAGGGGCGACTGCCGCCAGATGGACAGCAGTTGGCCCGCCTCGGCGGACAGCCGGAGGGCCGCGCCCATCGTGCGGGCCTCCGCGTCGCCGCTGAAGTCGGTGCGCCGACGTACCTCTTCGAGAGCCCAGTCGGCCCCGGACAGCGCGGCCGAACCGCGCGCGCCGCGCAGGGCCGCCTCGGCGGTGAGCTCATTGCTGCGGCGCCGCATGACGCGGTGCCCGTAGACCCGGTCCACGGCCTTGCGCATGGACTCGACGGACTCGGCCACTCCGGGCAGTGTGCCCAGGGCCGCGAGCGGATCGGCGGTCGCACCTGTCGTACTCATGAGTACGACAGTAGCCATCCCAGGGGTCCGCCCCACGATTGAGTGGTCTTCTTCACGCGCACCTGTCACGTACAGCAATGACGCGACTACGCTTCGTGAACATGAAAATTGCTTTCGTCGGGAAGGGCGGCAGCGGGAAGACCACCCTGTCCTCCCTGTTCGTCCGCCACCTCGCGGCCACCGCCCAACCGGTCGTCGCCGTCGACGCGGACATCAACCAGCACCTGGGCCCCGCCCTCGGCCTGGACGAGTCCGAGGCCGCCGCGCTGCCCGCACTCGGCGAGCACCTCCCCCTGATCAAGGACTACTTGCGCGGCACCAACCCGCGCATCGCCTCCGCCGACACGATGATCAAGACCACCCCGCCCGGCCAGGGCTCGCGGCTGCTGCGGGTGCGCGAGAACAATCCGGTCTACGACGCCTGTGCGCGACTGGTGGAACTCGACGGCGGCGCCGTCCGTTTGATGGTCACGGGCCCCTTCACGGACGCCGACCTGGGGGTTTCCTGCTACCACTCCAAGACGGGAGCGGTGGAGCTGTGCCTGAACCACCTGGTGGACGGGCGCGACGAGTTCGTCGTGGTGGACATGACGGCGGGCTCGGACTCCTTCGCCTCCGGCATGTTCACCCGCTTCGACATCACGTTCCTGGTGGCCGAGCCGACCCGGAAGGGGGTCTCCGTCTATCGCCAGTACAAGGAGTACGCCCGCGACTTCGGGGTCGTCCTGAAGGTCGTCGGCAACAAGGTGCAAGGCCAGGACGACCTCGACTTCCTCCGCGCCGAGGTCGGGGACGATCTGCTCGTGACGGTGGGGCACTCGGACTGGGTGCGTGCCATGGAGAAGGGCCGGCCGCCCCGGTTCGAGCTCCTGGAGGACGCCAACCGCCGCGCCCTGCGCCTGCTGGAGATCGCCGCCGACGCGACGTACGAACTGCGCGACTGGGAGCGCTACACGCGGCAGATGGTGCACTTCCACCTGAAGAACGCGCGGAGTTGGGGCAATGAGCGCACCGGGGCCGACCTGGCCGCGCAGGTCGACCCCGGGTTCGTGCTCGACGAGAGCGTCACCGCCACCGCGTGAAGCGATGCGTGAGGCGCGCCCTCTCCCAACTGCCGCTCACCGCATGACCGGCAGCGCCTACTGCTTGACCGCCGGCGCCCCGGGGACACCCTTCGGGGCCGGGGCGGGGCGGCCGGTCAGGAAGGACGTCCAGCCCGGCTTGGGCGCCTCGCCGACGTTCAGGGTGCGCAGCTTCGCCAGGGTCGCCGGGTCCTGGGCGTCCAGCCAGTCGGACAGCTGCCGGAAGGAGACGCAGCGCACCTCGGGCTTGTTGCAGACCTTCTCGATGACCTCGTCCAGGGCACGCATGTACGTGCCGCCGTTCCAGGACTCGAAGTGGTTGCCGATGACCAGGGGCGCGCGGTTGCCGTCGTAGGCGCGGTCGAAGCCCTTGAGCAGGCCGTCACGCATCTCGTCGCCCCACTGGTCGAACTTGTCGGGGTCGCCCTGGGTCTGCGTGCCGGACTGGTTGACCATGAAGTTGTAGTCCATGGTCAGCTGCTCGTAGGTGTGGCCGGGGAAGGGGACGAGCTGCATGGACAGGTCCCACAGCCCCTCCTTCTTCTTGGGCCAGATCTGGTCGTTGACCCCGCTGGTGTCGTAGCGGAAGCCCAGCTGGCTCGCCGCCTTCATGAAGTTGGCCTGGCCCTCCAGGCAGGGCGTGCGGGCGCCGACGAGTTCCTTGTCGTAGTCGAAGGGCAGTGAAGACGCCTTCTTCATCCCGGAGTTGGTCTTCCAGGTCTTCACGAACTGCTTCGCCTGGGCGATCTCGCTCTTCCACTCGGCGACCGACCACTCGCCGACCCCGCCGTTCTTGCCGCAGAAGTGACCGTTGAAGTGGGTGCCGATCTCGTTGCCCTCCAGCCACGCCAGGCGCAGCTGCTTCACGGTGTCGGCGATGCCCTGCTCGTCGTTGAAGCCGATGTCCGAGCTGCCCGGCGAGTGCTCCGGGGGCTTGTAGAGGTCGCGCTTGTCCTCCGGCAGCATGTACACGCCGCTGAGGAAGTACGTCATGTTCGCGTGGTTGGCCTTGGAGACCTTGCGGAAGTGGGAGAACAGCTTCTGGCTGTCCTCACCGGCGCCGTCGAAGGAGAAGACCACGAACTGCGGGGGCTTCTGGCCGGGCTTGAGCCGCTCGGGTCTGGGCAGATGCGGCTGCGCCCCGGTGTACGACGTGGAGCCGTCCCCGATCAGGCGGACTCCGCTCTTGGGTGCCGGGGCGGGCGCCGCCTTGTGCGGACCGTGCGCTCCCTGCGGGGAACCGTTGTCACCGATCGCGCAACCGGCGAGCGACGCGGCACAGGCCGCGGCGATCACGGCGCCCGCGGTGATCCTCTGGGTGGCGGCCATGTCCGCCCACCTTCTTCCTTCGTTCGGACCGACGCCGATCAGGGCGTTCTCTGGCGATGTGCCGGGAATCCCGGCAGCGCCGCCAAGGTGACACGGGGCCGAAGGTGGGATTAGTACGACAAGCCGATGAAATTTCCACTTCACTCCACGAGGTGACTTATTAGCCCATTCGCCAGCAAAGTCTATGCTTGAGCTTTACTCTGCATTACGATCCGTTTACCGAGCGTTGAGATATCCCGCCGCTGCACGCCGTGACCCCACGGCCGCGACCGACCCCCGCCATCGACGGGGGCCACCAGTTCCGCGACCGCGCTGCCCCGGAGGAGACGGGAAGACATGTCAGCCTGCGTACCCACCCGCGCCACCGACTCGACTGCGAACGCGAACGCGCATCGGACGAAGCGCGTCCACCCACCCCACAGCCCGCCGCCGCCCGCGCCCCGCCGTTTCCGTATCGCGGGCGCCGATGTGTCGGCCTCCATCGCGGTCTTCCTGATCGCCCTCCCCCTGTCCCTCGGCATCGCCCTCGCCACCGGCGCGCCCCTCCAGGCCGGCCTGGTCGCCGCCGCCGCGGGCGGCCTCGTCGCCGGCCTGCTCGGCGGCTGCCCCCTCCAGGTCAGCGGCCCGGCCGCCGGACTCACCGTGGTCACCGCCGACCTGATCCACCGTTACGGCTGGCGTACGACCTGCGCGATCACCGTGCTCGCGGGCCTCGCCCAACTCGCCCTGGGCTGCGTGCGCGTGGCCCGCACCGCGCTCGCCGTCAGCCCCGCGATCGTGCACGGCATGCTCGCCGGCATCGGAGTCACCATCGCCGTCGCCCAGCTGCACATCGTGCTGGGCGGCACCCCGCAGAGCTCGGTCCTCGCCAACCTCCGTGCCCTGCCTGCCCAGTTGGCGGACCTGCACCCAGCCGACGTGGCGATGAGCGTGCTGACGCTGGCCCTTCTGCTGCTGTGGCCGCGCGTCCCCGGCCGACTCGGTCACCTGATGCGCAAGATCCCGGCCGCGCTCATCGCCGTCGCCGGAGCCACGCTCACCGCGTCCCTCACCGGGCTGAGCCTCGCCAAGGTCGACCTGCCGTCCTGGAGCAGCCACGCGCTGGCCGGACTTCCCGAGGGCCCGGTGCTCGGCATCGCCGCCGCCGTGCTCACCACCACGCTGGTGTGCAGCGTGCAGTCGCTGCTCGGCGCGGTCGCCGTGGACAAGCTGGTCGCCGGGCAGCCCGGGCTCTCCGCCCGCGCCGGCCGCGCCGACCTGAACCGCGAACTGCTGGGCCAGGGCGCCGCCAACATCGTCTCCGGCGCACTCGGCGGACTACCGGTCGCGGGCGTGGCCGTACGGAGTTCGGCGAATGTGCAAGCCGGTGCCGTGAGCCGGAACTCCACGATGCTGCACGGCGTTCTCGTAGTGGTAGCCGCGCTGCTGATGGTCCCGGTGCTGGAGCTGATCCCCCTCGCTTCGCTCGCCGCACTCGTGATGGCCGTCGGCATCCAGATGGTGTCCCTGCACCACATCCGCACGGTGACCCGCCACCGCGAAGTCCTGGTCTACGCCGTCACCACCCTCGGCGTGGTCTTCCTCGGCGTCCTGGAGGGCGTGCTCCTCGGGGTCACCGTGGCCGTCGCCGTAGCCCTCAACCGCCTTGCCCACACCCGCATCACGCACGAGCACGACGAGAAGGAAGGAGTCCATCACGTACACGTCCGAGGGCAGTTGACGTTTCTCGCGGTGCCGCGGCTCAGCCGCACCCTGCATCTCGTACCCCAAGGCACGCACGTCGTCGTGGAGTTGGACGGTTCGTTCATGGACCACGCGGCGTACGAGTCACTGCAGGACTGGCAGAACGCGCACACCGCGCGTGGAGGCTCCGCCGAACTGACCGGACGGCGCACGGGAGTTCGCGACACCGGCCCGGACCGCACCGGGATCGAGGCGGCACTGACCGACACCGCGACCGGCGCGACGAGCGGTACGACGACCGAGGCTCCGGCCCGCACCACGGCCGACGCCACGACCGGCGGGCCGACGACGTCCACCGTCTGCCGCTGCCACCCCTGGACGCCCTGGCGCAACCACCAGTGCGACCACCGGCGTTCCGCCCTGGCCGACGGACACCCGGCCGAGCCGACGGACCAGCCGGCGGACCGCCCCGCGCCCGGCACCGCCGAGCCGACCGACCCCGGAGCCGGAACCCTCCCCGGCACCGGACCCCACCTCGGCGCAGGCACAGGCGCAGGCGCAGGCACAGGCGCAGGCGCAGGCACAAGTACAGGCGCAGGCACCAGCCCGGACACCCACCCCGGGACCGGCACCACCCCCGGCACCGGTCCCGGTGGCCACCAACTCGCCCGTGGCATCAGCGCGTTCCAGCGCGACACCGCGCCCCTCGTGCGGGGCGAGCTGGCCCGGCTGGCCAGGGAAGGGCAGCGGCCCTCGCAGCTCTTCCTGACCTGTGCCGACTCGCGGCTGGTGACGTCGATGATCACCTCCAGTGGTCCCGGCGACCTGTTCGTCGTGCGGAACGTGGGCAACCTCGTGCCGCCGCCCGGCGAGGAGAGCGGGGACGACTCGGTGGCCGCGGCGATCGAGTACGCGGTGGACGTACTGCGCGTGAGATCGATCACGGTGTGCGGGCACTCGGGGTGCGGGGCCATGCAGGCGCTGCTCAACTCCGAGCCCGAGGGCGCGCAGACGCCGCTCAAGCGGTGGCTGCGGCACGGGCTGCCGAGCCTGGAGCGGATGGCCGACGACGGCCGGCCCTGGGCGCGGCTTGCCGGAAGGGCGCCCGCAGACGCCGTAGAGCAGTTGTGTCTGACCAATGTGGTGCAGCAGTTGGAGCATCTGCGGGGGCACGAGTCGGTGGCTCGGGCGTTGCGGGAGGGGGCGGTGGAGCTGCACGGGATGTATTTCCATGTGGGGGAGGCGCAGGCGTACTTGTTGAGCGAGGAGGACGGGGACCAGTTGTTCGACGGGGTGGGGGTGGCGGACATGTCGGCCTGAACCTTGTTCACCCGGCGTCCGTGGGTACGAAAGACCCCCGCCACGCGCCTCTGACCGTGGGTCCGATGACAGGTCTAAACCAATATTTCGACGACCCTTGTCATCGGACCCCCGGGTCTGATGAGCTGGCCCGGGACACAACGGACACCCTGGGAAAGGCAGATGCCGTGAGCAACGAAAGCCTGGCCAACCTGTTGCGCGAGGAGCGCAGGTTCGCACCCCCCGCCGACCTGGCGGCGAACGCCAATGTCACGGCGGAGGCGTATGAGCAGGCCAAGGCTGACCGGCTCGGCTTCTGGGCCGCGCAGGCCCGCCGGCTGAGCTGGGCGAAGGAGCCGAGCGAGACGCTGGACTGGTCGAACCCGCCGTTCGCCAAGTGGTTCAAGGACGGCACGCTCAACGTGGCGTACAACTGCGTGGACCGGCACGTCGAGGCGGGCAACGGCGATCGCGTCGCCATCCACTTCGAGGGCGAGCCCGGCGACAGCCGCGCGATCACCTACGCCGAGCTGAAGGACGAGGTCTCCAAGGCCGCGAACGCCCTGCTGGAACTGGGAGTTCAGAAGGGCGACCGGGTCGCCGTCTACATGCCGATGATCCCGGAGACGGCGGTCGCGATGCTCGCCTGCGCCCGGATCGGCGCCGCGCACTCCGTCGTCTTCGGCGGTTTCTCGGCGGACGCGCTCGCGACCCGCATCCAGGACGCGGACGCCAAGGTCGTCATCACCACGGACGGCGGCTGGCGGCGCGGCAAGCCGTCCGCGCTGAAGCCGGCCGTGGACGACGCGGTCGACCGCGCGGACAGCGGCGTCGAGCACGTGCTCGTGGTCCGCCGTACGGGCCAGGACGTCGCGTGGAACGACGAGCGGGACGTGTGGTGGCACGAGATCGTCGACCGGCAGTCGGCGGAGCACACGCCCGAGGCGTTCGAGGCCGAGCAGCCGCTGTTCATCCTGTACACCTCGGGTACTACGGGTAAGCCCAAGGGCATCCTGCACACCTCCGGCGGCTACCTCACCCAGGCCGCGTACACCCACCACGCGGTCTTCGACCTCAAGCCGGAGACCGACGTCTACTGGTGCACGGCCGACGTCGGCTGGGTCACCGGCCACTCGTACATCGTCTACGGCCCGCTGGCGAACGGCGCGACCCAGGTCATGTACGAGGGCACCCCCGACACCCCGCACCAGGGCCGCTTCTGGGAGATCGTCCAGAAGTACGGGGTGACGATCCTGTACACGGCGCCGACCGCGATCCGTACGTTCATGAAGTGGGGCGACGACATCCCCGCGAAGTTCGACCTCAGCAGCCTGCGCATCCTGGGCTCGGTCGGCGAGCCGATCAACCCCGAGGCGTGGATCTGGTACCGCAAGCACATCGGCGCCGACAGGACGCCGATCGTGGACACCTGGTGGCAGACCGAGACCGGCGCGATGATGATCTCGCCGCTGCCGGGCGTGACCGCGACCAAGCCCGGTTCCGCGCAGACCCCGCTGCCCGGCATCTCCGCGACGGTCGTCGACGACGAGGCCAACGAGGTCCCGAACGGCGGCGGCGGTTACCTCGTCCTGACCGAGCCGTGGCCGTCGATGCTGCGCACGATCTGGGGCGACGACCAGCGGTTCCTCGACACGTACTGGTCGCGGTTCCCGGGCAGGTACTTCGCCGGTGACGGCGCGAAGAAGGACGACGACGGCGACATCTGGCTGCTCGGCCGCGTGGACGACGTGATGCTCGTGTCCGGGCACAACATCTCGACCACCGAGGTCGAGTCGGCGCTCGTCTCGCACCCCGCCGTCGCCGAGGCTGCCGTAGTGGGAGCGGCGGACGAGACCACCGGACAGGCGATCGTCGCCTTCGTCATCCTGCGCGGCACGGCGAACGCCGAGGACGAGAACCTCGTCGCCGACCTGCGCAACCACGTCGGCGCCGTGCTGGGCCCGATCGCCAAGCCCAAGCGGATCCTCCCGGTGGCCGAGCTGCCGAAGACCCGCTCCGGCAAGATCATGCGCCGCCTGCTGCGGGACGTGGCGGAGAACCGTCAGCTGGGAGACGTCACGACCCTGACCGACTCCACGGTCATGACCCTGATCCAGGACAAGCTCCCGGCCGCGCCCAGCGAGGACTGACCTGCGGATACGACGAGAAGGGGCGCTCGGCGGCGAACGTGCCGGGCGTCCCTTTCGCGCATACGGTGAGACCCGTAGACGTGCCCGTACGACCCGTAGAACCCCCTAGATGTGAGATCCGCAGGACCTATCCCGCCGCACCTTAGGTAAGCTAAGTAAAGCGTCAAGAACGCGCCAAGGTGTGCCGGGAAGTCTGGTCGGCAAGTGCTCTGTGCTGCCCGCCACCCCGGAGGTCTCCCCGTGACCGCGCCCCGCCCCACCGCCGCCCGCAAAGTGCTCGGACGGCTGTCCCTGCCCGAGCGGAACTTCGTCGCGGACGCGCTGCGCACCGAGACCGTCGGCGGTGTCCTCCTCCTGATCGCCGCCGTCACCGCGCTGATCTGGGCCAACGTCCCCGCCCTGCACGACAGCTACGAGAGCGTCAGCCACTTCCACTTCGGCCCCGCCGCCCTCGGCCTGCACCTCTCGGTCGCCCACTGGGCCGCCGACGGCCTCCTCGCCGTCTTCTTCTTCGTCGCCGGCATCGAGCTCAAGCGCGAACTCGTCGCCGGCGACCTGCGCGACCCCAAGGCCGCCGCCCTGCCCGTCGTCGCGGCCCTGTGCGGGATGGCCGTACCGGCACTCGTGTACACGCTCACCAGCCTCACCGGAGGCGGCTCCCTCCAGGGCTGGGCGGTGCCGACCGCCACAGACATCGCCTTCGCGCTCGCCGTCCTCGCGGTCATCGGCACCTCCCTGCCGAGCGCGCTGCGTGCCTTCCTCCTCACCCTCGCCGTCGTCGACGACCTGTTCGCGATCCTGATCATCGCGATCTTCTTCACCGCCCGGATCGACTTCGTGGCGCTCGGCGGGGCCGCCATCGGCCTGGCCGTCTTCTGGCTGCTGCTGCGCAGGGGCGTGCGCGGCTGGTACGTCTACGTCCCGCTCGCGCTCGTCATCTGGGCGCTGATGTACAACAGCGGCGTCCACGCCACGATCGCCGGTGTCGCGATGGGCCTGATGCTGCGCTGCACCACCCGCGAGGACGAGAAGCACTCCCCCGGCGAGCACGTCGAACATCTCGTACGACCCCTGTCGGCAGGCCTCGCGGTGCCGCTGTTCGCGCTGTTCAGCGCCGGAGTCGCCATCTCGGGCGGCGCGTTGGGGGACGTGTTCACGAAGCCCGAGACACTCGGCGTGGTCCTCGGACTGGTCGTCGGCAAGGCGGTCGGCATCTTCGGCGGGACCTGGCTGACGGCCCGTTTCACCCGGGCCTCGCTCAGCGACGACCTCGCCTGGCCGGACGTGTTCGCGGTCGCCTCACTCGCCGGCATCGGCTTCACCGTGTCGCTGCTCATCGGGGAACTCGCGTTCGACGGCGACCAGATGCTCACCGACGAGGTCAAGGCGGCCGTCCTCGTCGGCTCCGTCATAGCGGCCCTGTGCGCGACCGTGTTGCTGAAGCTGCGCAACGCCAGGTACCGCAGGATGTACGAGGACGAGGAGCGCGACGAGGATCTCGACGGCATCCCCGACATCTACGAGCAGGACGAGCCGTCGTACCACCTGCGCATGGCGGAGATCCACGAGCGCAAGGCCGCGGAGCACCGCAGGCTCGCCGAGGTGAAGGCCGCCGAGCGACGCGGGCTTGCCGAAGTGGCGGGCGGGGCAGGCGAGGACGACGACGGTCCGGCATGATCTGACCAGACGGTACAAACGCATGCCGGTACAAACACATGCAGAAGAGGGAGTACGCGATGAGCGCACCCGACGGCAGCCCGGTCGGCGCCGAACGCAGCATCGGCCAGCTGTTCGCCTCGGCGACGACCGAGATGTCCGCGCTGGTGCACGACGAGATCGCGCTGGCGAAGGCGCAGCTCAAGCAGGACGTCAAGCGCGGTGTCGCGGGCGGCGGCGCGTTCACGGTCGCCGCGGTGGTGCTGCTGTTCTCCCTGCCGATGCTCAACTTCGCGCTGGCGTACGGGATTCGGACCTGGAGCGGCTGGAACATGGCGCTCTGCTTCCTGCTCTCCTTCGCGGCGAACGTGCTCGTCGCGATCGTCCTCGGGCTGGTGGGCGTGCTCTTCTTCAAGAAGGCCGCCAAGAGCAAGGGCCCGCAGAAGGTGGCCACTTCGGTCAAGGAGACCGCGGGCGTCCTCGGCAACGCCAAGCCGCATCCGCGCGCGGCGCTCGAGGACCGTGTCCCCGAAGCCATCGAGGCTGTGGCACGCTCGTCCTCATGACGGACCCCGCCAATCCTTGGGCGCAACCTGCTTCGGTCGTACGGCTCGACATCCCCGGCGGGCGCGAGGTGACCCACCGGGATGTCGCGGCCAACGGCGCGCGCTTCCACATCGCGGAGGTGGGCGACGGACCGCTGGTGCTGCTGCTGCACGGCTTCCCGCAGTTCTGGTGGACCTGGCGGCACCAGCTCGGCGCGCTGGCCGACGCCGGGTTCCGGGCCGTAGCCATGGACCTGCGGGGCGTCGGCGGCAGCGACCGCACCCCGCGCGGCTACGACCCCGCCAACCTCGCCCTCGACATCACCGGCGTGATCCGCTCGCTCGGCGAGCCGGACGCCGCGCTGGTCGGCCATGACCTCGGCGGCTATCTCGCGTGGACGGCGGCCGCGATGCGCCCCAAGCTGGTGCGCCGGCTCGCCGTCTCCTCGATGCCGCACCCCCGGCGCTGGCGCAACGCCATGCTGTCCGACGTCAGGCAGTCGGCGGCGAGTTCCTACATCTGGGGGTTCCAGCGCCCCTGGCTTCCCGAGCGGCAACTGCTCGCCGAGGACGCCGAGTTGGTGGGCAAGCTGATCCGGGACTGGTCCGGCGCGACCCTCCCCGACGACGAGGCGGTCGAGGCATACCGGCGGGCGATGCTGATCCCGTCGACCGCGCACTGCTCGATCGAGCCGTACCGCTGGATGGTGCGGTCGATGGCACGCCCGGACGGCATCCAGTTCAACCGGCGCATGAAGCGGCCGGTGCGGGTGCCGACGCTGCATCTGCACGGCTCGCTCGACCCGGTGCTGCGCACCCGCAGCGCGGCGGGGTCCGGGGAGTACGTCGAAGCGCCGTACCGCTGGCGGCTGTTCGACGGTCTCGGGCACTTCCCGCACGAGGAGGACCCGGTGGTCTTCTCGACCGAACTGGTCAACTGGCTCAAGGATCCCGAACCCGATCGTTGACCGGTGGATGACCAACCCGTGACCGGTGCGTGACCGCTCCGCTGCGCCCGGTATCCGGATCTGAACACCTGTACTACGAACGGCTACTTGCCTCGCGCATAGGCCAATTGGGGCCCCAAGGGGTGGTTATCGACCTTGGGGCAGGGGCAGACGTCGGGGTATGGGCTGGACGCACGACTACAGTGACGCAGCACGCAATCGCCGCTCGGACCACGGTCTGAGCTCCCACCAACGGGGCGCCCCGCAACTCCAGGGCACCGACCTCAGGGTGGGGATCCCGCGCATTCTGCGCCGCCGGGCCCGCTGGGTCTCGGTACGGCTGCGTCATCCCCGAGGCTGACGCACCCACCTCCTACAGGGGCACGCTTTTCAGTGCGTCTTACAGGGCACACCTTTCACGGCGGGTACCTCTCACAGCGCGCAACTGTCGCTGTCCACCTGCTCGTTGGCGCTGCGCCCCTTGAGGATGTCCGGCTGGATCTCGTCGGCGGTGAGCGCGTACCCGGTGTCGGGGTCGTCGAGGGACTTCGCGAAGACCACGCCGTACACCTTGCCCTCGGGCGTGAGCAGCGGGCCGCCGGAGTTGCCCTGGCGGACGGTCGCGTAGAGCGAGTACACATCGCGGCGGACCGTGCCGCGGTGGTAGATGTCCGGGCCGTTGGCCGTGATACGGCCACGCACGCGTGCGGCACGGACGTCGTACGACCCGTTCTCCGGGAAGCCGGCGACGATCGCGCTGTTGCCGCTGGTGGCGTCCTTGGTCGCGAACTGCAGGGAGCGCGCCTTCAGGTCCGGTACGTCGAGTACGGCGATGTCGCGGTGCCAGTCGTAGAGGACGACCTTGGCGTCGTACTTGCGGCCCTGGCCGCCTATCTGGACGGTGGGTTCGTCGACGCCGCCGACGACGTGCGCGTTGGTCATGACGCGGCGGTCGCCGAAGACGAAGCCGCTGCCCTCCAGTACCTTGCCGCAGCTCTGGGCGGTGCCCATGACCTTGACGATGGACTGCTGGGCGCGGGTGGCGACCGCGCTGGAGGCGAGGGCCGGGTCGGGTGGCTGGACGTCGTTGATCGGCTCGTTCGCGAAGGGGCTGAAGACCTGCGGGAAGCCGTTCTGCGCGAGGACCGAGGAGAAGTCCGCGAACCAGGTGTCGGCCTGCGAGGGCAGCGCCCGGGAGACCCCCAGCAGCACCTTGGAGCTGCGGACCTCCTTGCCGAGCGTCGGCAGGGTGGTGCCGGCCAGCGCGGAGCCGATCAGCCAGGCGACCAGGAGCATCGCGAGGACGTTGACGAGAGCGCCGCCGGTCGCGTCCAGGGCGCGGGCCGGGGACCAGGTGATGTACCGGCGCAGCTTGTTGCCCAGGTGGGTGGTCAGGGCCTGGCCGACGGAGGCGCAGACGATGACGATGATGACCGCGACGACGGCCGCGGTGGTGCTGACCTCGGACTTCTCGGTCAGCGCGTCCCAGATCACGGGCAGCGTGTAGACGGCGACGAGACCGCCGCCCAGGAACCCGATCACCGACAGGATGCCGACGACGAACCCCTGGCGATAGCCCACGATCGCGAACCACACGGCGGCGACCAGCAGCAGGATGTCCAGCACATTCACGAGCGACACCCTGTCATGACCGCCAGTCGAGGGGGACCTGCTTCTCGGGGTCCCAGGGCCGCTCCCAACCGGAGTAGTGCAGCAGGCGGTCGATCACTCCGGCCGTGAAGCCCCACACGAGGGCCGATTCGACCAGAAATGCCGGACCCAGGAAGCCGCTGGGGTGCGTGACGGTGACTCTGTTGGCCGGATCCGTGAGATCCGCCACGGGGACCGTGAACACGCGTGCCGTCTCGTTCGGGTCGACCACGCCCACCGGTGTCGGCTCCCGCCACCAGCCCAGCACCGGTGTCACCACGAAGCCGCTCACCGGGATGTACAGCTTCGGCAGCACCCCGAAGAGCTGCACTCCGGCCGGGTCGAGCCCGGTCTCCTCCTCGGCCTCGCGGAGAGCGGCCCGCAAGGGCCCGTCGCCCGTCGGATCACCGTCCTCGGGGTCGAGGGCACCACCGGGGAAGGACGGCTGCCCCGCGTGCGACCGGAGCGAGCTCGACCGCTCCATGAGCAGCAGCTCGGGCCCCTGATCGCCCTCCCCGAAGAGGATCAGCACCGCCGACTGCCGCCCCGCCCCGTCCTCCGGCGGCAGGAACCGGCTCAGCTGCAACGGCTCGACCGTCTCCACGGCGCGCACCACCGGATCCAGCCAGCCCGGCAGCCCGTCCTTGCTGAGCCCCACACCCTGGGTATTGCTCGCGTGCGTCATCCCCCACCCCCGTTCCCACTGATCAACGCCCGATACCTCCGAGATCGTTCCGTCATCCGGCCCCCGATGTCATGCCGGTCCCCGTCGCCTCGGCCCCGTCACGCCGAGCCCAGCGGCGGCGCCGGTTTGCCGCCCGCGTCGAGATAGGCCTGCGGCGGGTTCAGACGCTGGCCCGGGTAGCCACCCTTCTCGTACTTGAGCAGCTTCTTCGCCTTCTCCGGGTCGGTCTCGCCCTCGCCGTACGCCGGACAGAGCGGGGCGATGGGGCAGGCGCCGCACGCGGGCTTGCGGGCGTGGCAGATCCGGCGGCCGTGGAAGATCACGTGGTGCGAGAGCATCGTCCAGTCGCTCTTCGGGAAGAGCGCTCCCACGGCGGCCTCGATCTTGTCGGGCTCGGTCGCCTCGGTCCACTTCCAGCGCCGTACGAGCCGCTGGAAATGCGTGTCCACGGTGATGCCGGGCCGCCCGAAGGCATTGCCGAGCACCACGAAGGCGGTCTTGCGGCCCACACCGGGCAGCTTGACGAGATCTTCGAGCCGGCCGGGCACCTCGCCACCGAAGTCCGCGACGAGTGCCTTGGAGAGCCCTATCACCGACTTGGTCTTGGCCCGGAAGAACCCGGTCGGGCGGAGGATCTCCTCGACCTGCTCCGGGTCCGCGGCGGCCAGGTCCTCGGGGGTCGGGTACTTAGCGAACAGCGCCGGGGTCGTCTGATTGACCCTCAGGTCGGTGGTCTGGGCCGACAGGACCGTGGCGACCACGAGCTGGAAGGGGTTCTCGAAGTCGAGCTCCGGGTGGGCGTACGGATAGATCTCGGCCAGTTCGCGATTGATGCGGCGGGCGCGGCGGACGAGGGCGGTGTGCGACTCGCTCTTCACGCCGGCCACCACTTTTGCCCCTTTTGTCGCTTTCCTGCCGCTGCTCTTGCCGCCGTCAGGGCCCTGTTCGCCCACAGCGGAATCACGAGGTACAACCATCCGCCCAGCCCCCTTGGCCTGTGCTCTCACCGGCGATTTGGACACCCGGCCAGCCTAGAGCCCGCCACTGACATCCGCCCCGGACCCCGAAGATCAGCCCCCAATTGGACCCCTGCCGCTTACCTCGGGACACCTGTGCGGCATCCTTGTGACAGATCACACTGTTTGGACGGTCCAGCAAAATGGGGAGCACGGTCCCCTGGTACCAAGGGGGAACACCACCCCCTGAGCAGGTCGACAAGGAGAGAACTCGTGGACGACGTTCTGCGGCGCGCCCCGCTCTTCGCGGCGCTCGATGACGATCAGGCCGCGGAGCTGCGCGCCTCCATGAGTGAGGTGACCCTCGCGCGCGGGGACTCGCTCTTTCACGAGGGCGACCCCGGCGACCGGCTCTACGTGGTCACCGAGGGCAAGGTGAAGCTCCACCGCACCTCCCCGGACGGCCGCGAGAACATGCTGGCCGTCCTCGGCCCCGGCGAGCTGATCGGCGAGCTGTCGCTGTTCGACCCGGGCCCGCGCACGGCGACCGCCAGCGCGCTGACCGAGGTCAAGCTGCTCGGCCTCGGCCACGGCGACCTCCAGCCCTGGCTGAGCGCCCGCCCCGAGGTGGCCTCCGCGCTGCTGCGCGCGGTCGCCCGCCGACTGCGCAAGACCAACGACGCGATGTCCGACCTGGTCTTCTCGGACGTCCCCGGCCGGGTGGCCCGCGCCCTGCTGGACCTCTCCCGCCGCTTCGGCGTGCAGTCGGAAGAGGGCATCCACGTGGTGCACGACCTGACCCAGGAGGAGCTGGCCCAACTGGTCGGCGCGTCCCGCGAGACGGTCAACAAGGCCCTCGCCGACTTCGCGGGCCGCGGCTGGCTGCGCCTGGAGGCCCGCGCGGTGATCCTGCTGGACGTGGAGCGGCTGGCGAAGCGCTCGCGCTGATCGCACGTCTTCTTGTCGATCGCACGTCTTCTTACTGAAGGGCCCCGCTACGGCGGGGCCCTTCGCATATCGCCGGGTGGGGACCCAAGGGGTGGGGATGAGCGAGGACAAGGCGCCGGAGTCGGTCTGGGAGCACTCCCGGTGGCGGAGATCGGCCCGCCGACTGTGGCGGACGCCGTTCGAGGAGGGCGTCACGGGCCGAGAGACGCTGGGCCTGTGGCTGACGGACGACACTGTCGCCGTCGCCCGTTTCGACCGCGTCCAGGCCTACCGGATGACCACGGGCGAGCCCCTGTGGACCTGGCGGCCACCCGGCAAGCAGGTCGTCGCACGGGTGTCGGCGGACACCGAGGACGGCGTGGGGGTGGTGCTGCACCACGACGACAGACTCCTGGACGTGGAGAACGTCGGCCTCACCTCGCTGGCCGTCGACACGGGTGAGGTCGTACGGCACCGGGAGCAGGACGCGGAACCGCTCGGGCGTCTCCCGTTCGACATGGCCGTCGGCGGAGGCCTCGTCGCGGCGCCCGTCACGTCCTGGAAGGGGCACGAGGTGACGCTGCGCACCCTCGACGTGGACACGGGAGAGATCCGGCGCGAGCACACGCTCAGGGACCGGCGCGTCGCGAGGGCGTCCGCCATCAGCGCCCGTCCCTTCGTCGCGCACCTGGAGATCCGTGGCGCGCGCGGCGGGCCTCAGCTGCTCGTCCTGGACGGTTACCGGAAGGAGCCTGCGACGCTCGCGCTGCCGGACGGATACGCGCGGTTCGGCGAGCGGGTCGCCGTGACCGGTGACGTCCTCGCGGTGGAGCTGATCCCCGCCGCCGAGGCCGAACGGGACGCGGGCACCCGGCTCGGGGCGTTCTCCATGTCCTCGGGCGAGTTCCTGTGGGAGTGGCGGAGCAAGGGCGCGTCCATGGTTCCCGTCGCCCATCGTGGCTGGCTCCTGGCCCTGCACCGGTACGGCCGCCGACTGAGCGTGCTCGATCCCGCCGACGGCCGGGTCGTGGCCCGTCGCAGGCTGCGCGCGGACGTTTTCCGTCCGCTCCTCGCCGCGTCCGGTGACGTGATCGCGGTGGGGTGCGAGTTCAGCCGGAGCTTCCGCCGACTCCATGTGTTCCGCTGGAGATGATCCCGCTCGGCGGCCGGAAAAGCACTCCCCGGGGGCCCGTCTCCCGGCAGAGTGATCCCATGGCCACAACCGTTGACCACCGGGGGCTCGACGCCCAGGGATACATCGAGCGCGAGGGCTCCTTGGGGCGTATCCCGCACGCCTTCCGCCCGGTCGTCGCCGCCGCGCGTGACCGGCTGATCGACCTCTACGGGGGACGCCTCAACAGCGCGTACCTCTACGGGTCGATCCCGCGCGGCACCGCGCGCGTGGGGCGCAGCGATCTGGACCTGCTCGTGGTGACCCGGCAGGAACCGACCGAGGAGGACCGCTCCGGGGCCCGGAACCTCGGCGAGGCGCTCGACAAGGAGTTCCCGGAGATCGACGGGGTCGGCACGCTGCTGTACGGCCGGGCACGGCTGCTGAGCGAGCCGGAGACGTACGACCTGGGGTGGTTCGTGGCCTGCCTGTGCACACCGCTGCTCGGGGAGGACCTGGCCGAGGACCTGCCCCGCTACCGCCCCGACTCCCAGCTGGCCCGGGAGACGAACGGCGACCTGGCCCGCCTGCTCCCCCGCTGGCGCGAGCGCATCGCCACGGCCCAGGACACGGACGAGGCCCGCCGCCCCTTGGTCCGCTTCATGTCCCGCCACCTGGTCCGCACCGGCTTCACCCTGGTCATGCCCCGCTGGAACGGCTGGACCAGCGACCTGCGGGAGATGGCAGAGGCGTTCGCCGCGTACTACCCGGAACGGGCGGAGGCCCTGCGCGAGGCGGCGGAGTCCGGCTACGACCCGACGGCCGACGCGAGCGTCCTGCGTTCCTACGTCGACGACCTGGGCCCGTGGCTGGCCGGGGAGTACGCGCGCGTGCACGGCGTGAAGACACCGCGCCCGGAGGACGTGGGCGCGGACTAGATCAGGCCGTGTTCCTTGAGGTAGTCGAGTTGAGCCCGTACGGACAGCTCCGCCGCCGGCCACAGGGAACGGTCGACGTCCGCGTACACGTGGGCGACGACCTCGGCCGGGCTCCGGTGACCGTTCTCGACGGCCGTCTCGATCTGGGCGAGCCGGTGGGCGCGGTGGGCGAGATAGAACTCGACGGCACCCTGGGCGTCGTCCAGGACGGGCCCGTGCCCCGGCAGGACGGTGTGGACGCCGTCGTCGACGGTCAGGGACCGCAGCCGCCGCAGCGAGTCCAGGTAGTCCCCCAGGCGGCCGTCAGGATGCGCCACGACGGTCGTACCGCGCCCCAGGACGGTGTCCCCGGTCAGGACGGCCTGATCGGCCGGGAGATGGAAGCACAGCGAGTCCCCGGTGTGCCCGGGCGTCGACACCACGACCAGTTCCACCCCGCCGACCCGAACGATCTCCCCGGCCCCCAGCCCTTCCTCCCCGAGCCGCAACGCCGGATCCAGCGCACGCACCTTGGTGCCGGTCAACTCGGCGAACCGGACGGCTCCTTCCGCGTGATCGGGGTGCCCGTGCGTCAGCAGGGTCAGCGCGACCCGTTTCCCCGCCTTCTCGGCGGTGTCGACGACATTCCGCAGATGCCCCTCGTCCAAGGGCCCCGGGTCGATCACCACGGCCAGCTCCGAGTCCGGCTCCGCGACGATCCACGTGTTCGTCCCGTCCAACGTCATCGCGGACGCGTTGGGCGCCAGCACGTTGACGGCACGGGCGGTGGCGGGTCCGGTGAGCACCCCGCCACGTGGCTGTCCGGGGAGGGCGGCTGCGTCGGTCATACGGGGGCGCCTTCCGTGGGGCGGGGAGTCGGGTGCGGGGCGGTTTTCGGCGGGGTGGTCGTGTGGGGGCGGTTTTCGGTGGGACGGGTCTCGGTGACGTGGTTCCGCTGGGGTGGATCGGCGGAAGGCGTCTTCCGTCGGGCTGTTCCCACGGAGGTGGTCTTTCGCCGGGGCGGGGCCCATGGAGGGCGTCCCTCGCTGGGGTGGTCGCACGGGTCGGCCGCGCGGGAGGTGACTTCCGCCGGGGCAGCCGCGCGGAGGACGTCCGCCTTCGGGTCCCTCGCGCGGAGGACGCCTCGCCCCGGGGCGGTCACGCGCGAGGCGCTCCTCGCCGATCTGGTCCTACGGAAGGTGTCTTCGCCTGAAGCAGGCCTACAGGGCTCGCCCTTCGGCGAACCGATCACGCGGTGGGCGTCCACCACCGAAGCGATCACGCGGCAGGCGACCACCGCCGGACCCACAGCGCGAGAAGCACCCACCGCCGGACCAGCCCCACAGCGGGCATCACCCTCCGGAGCATCTGCGCGAGAACCACCCCGCGCCGCACCCGCCGCACGGAACCCGCCCTTCCCCGAACCGGTCATGCGGGCGCCCCGCCCAAAGGAATGTGCTTCGTGAACTCCCCGTGTCCCGGCCAGGTCAGGACGACCTCGTCGGCCTCCAGGCGGGCCCGGGCGAGGACCGGGGTCAGGTCGCGTCGCGGGGCCGCCGAGAGGGCCTCCGACGCGCTGCCGTACGGGATCAGACCGCGCAGGGTCGCGATGGTGGGCGGCATCATCGTCAGGTCGCCCTTGTCGTACCCGGTCGCCGCCTCGCCCGGGGTGATCCACACCGTGCGGTCGGCCTCGGTGGAGGCGTTGCGGGTGCGCTGGCCCTCCGGGAGGACGGCGACGAAGAACCAGGTGTCGTAGCGGCGGGTCTCGAATTCCGGGGTGATCCAGCGGGCCCACGCGCCCAGCAGGTCGGAGCGCAGGACCAGGCCGCGGCGGTCGAGGAACTCCGCGAAGGACAGGTCGCGGGCGACCAGGGCGGCGCGGTCCGTCTCCCAGTCGGGGCCCGTGGTGTCGCCGACGACCGAGTCGGGGGTCGGTCCGGCGAGCAGGACGCCTGCCTCCTCGTACGTCTCCCGGACCGCCGCGCACACGATCGCCTGGGCCGCCGTCTCGTCGACTCCGAGCCGGTTCGCCCACCACGCGCGCGTGGGGCCCGCCCAGCGGACGTGGTGATCGTCGTCGCGCGGGTCGACACCGCCGCCCGGGTACGCGTACGCGCCCCCGGCGAAGGCCATGGAGGCGCGTCTGCGCAGCATGTGGACAGCGGGGCCGTTGCCGGTGTCCCTGAGGAGCATCACCGTGGCCGCCCTACGGGGCTCCACCGGCGTGAGCCGGCCCTCCGTGAGCGCCCTGATGCGCTCGGGCCACTCCGCCGGGTACCACTGACCGTTCGCCATGGGCGGAGGCTATCCCGTAGCGCGCGGATGTTCGAGAGGCAACAACACGCACCCCTGGACAGCGATAACACCCGATACGCCCTATCGCGCGCTCCGGGACAGCGACAGCGATCAAGCCGACGCGTCGGCCATCCCAGGACTGCGAACTACGCCTCTGTCAGCTCCACCTGGATCTCGACCTCGACCGGCGAGTCCAGCGGCAGTACCGCCACGCCGACCGCGCTCCGCGCGTGCACGCCCTTGTCGCCGAGGACCTCGCCGAGGAGTTCGCTGGCGCCGTTGATGACACCGGGCTGGCCGGTGAAGTCGGAGGCCGAGGCGACGAAGCCGACGACCTTCACCACGCGCGCGATGCGGTCGAGGTCACCGGTGACGGACTTGACGGCCGCGAGGGCGTTCAACGCGCAGGTGCGGGCCAGTTCCTTGGCCTCCTCCGCGGTGACCTCGGCGCCCACCTTGCCGGTGACGGGAAGCTTGCCGTCCACCATGGGCAGCTGGCCCGAGGTGTAGACGTACACCCCGGACCGCACGGCCGGCTGGTACGCGGCGAGCGGCGGGACGACCGCCGGCAGCGTCAGACCGAGCTCGGCCAGCCGGGCGTCGACGGCGCTCATGCCTTCTCCCGCTTGAGGTAGGCCACCAGTTGCTCGGGGTTGTTCGGCCCGGGCACGACCTGGACGAGCTCCCAGCCGTCCTCGCCCCAGGTGTCCAGAATCTGCTTCGTGGCGTGTACGAGAAGCGGCACTGTCGAGTATTCCCACTTGGTCATGCGGCCGACTTTAGCCGCTGCGAACCGGCCGCCGGTCGTCGCGTTATCCACAGCCTCCCGGTTGGTTCGGGCGCGGACTGGTTAGGCTCGAAGACGTGAGCAGGCTCCAGGTCGTCAGTGGCAAGGGCGGTACCGGCAAGACCACGGTGGCCGCGGCCCTCGCGCTGGCCCTGGCCACCGAGGGGAAGCGGACGCTTCTCGTCGAGGTCGAGGGTCGCCAGGGCATCGCGCAGCTCTTCGAGACGGAGACGCTGCCCTATGAGGAGCGCAAAATCGCCGTCGCTCCCGGGGGCGGGGAGGTGTACGCACTGGCCATCGACCCCGAACTGGCCCTTCTGGACTACCTCCAGATGTTCTACAAACTCGGCGGAGCCGGCCGCGCCCTGAAGAAACTCGGCGCGATCGACTTCGCCACCACGGTCGCGCCCGGCCTCCGGGACGTCCTCCTGACCGGCAAGGCCTGCGAGGCCGTACGCCGCAAGGAGAAGAGCGGACGGTTCGCCTACGACTACGTCGTGATGGACGCACCGCCCACCGGCCGCATCACCCGCTTCCTGAACGTCAACGACGAGGTCGCCGGGCTCGCCAAGATCGGCCCGATACACAATCAGGCGCAGGCGGTGATGCGGGTCCTGAAGTCCCCGGAGACGGCCGTGCACCTGGTGACGCTGCTGGAGGAGATGCCCGTCCAGGAGACCGCGGACGGCATCGCCGAACTGCGGGCGGCCCGGCTGCCGGTGGGCCGGATCATCGTGAACATGGTGCGCCCCGAGGTGCTGGACGCGGCCGACCTCGATCTCGTACGCGCCGTCCCGCGCACCGCCGTGGCGCAGGCACTGTCGTCCGCAGGCCTCGGCGGGGCCCGGCGCGGCGGCAACGCCGAGAAGCTGGTGGACCCGCTGCTCGCGCAGGCCGAGGAGTACGCCGCGCGGTACACGCTGGAGCACGACCAGCGGGCCGTACTCGGCGAGCAGGGCCTGCCGTTGCACGAACTGCCGTTGCTCACCGAGGGCATGGACCTCGGGGGCCTGTACGAACTCGCCAGCGAGCTGCGGAAGCAGGGGATGTCATGAGTCCGGACCCGGCCCGCGCAACGGACCCCGCCCGCTCGCACCACATCTCCCACGCGCGCGTGCTCGACGTGGATCCGCTGATCGACGACCCGGAGACCCGCATCGTCGTGTGCTGCGGCTCGGGCGGGGTCGGCAAGACGACCACCGCGGCCGCGCTCGGGCTGCGGGCCGCCGAGCGGGGGCGCCGGGTCGTCGTCCTGACCATCGACCCGGCCCGCAGGCTCGCCCAGTCCATGGGGATCGACTCGCTGGACAACACCCCGCGGCGCGTGAAGGGCGTCGACGGGGACGGCGAACTGCACGCCATGATGCTCGACATGAAGCGCACGTTCGACGAGATCGTCGAGGCGCACGCGGACCGCGAGCGGGCGGCCGCGATCCTCAACAACCCCTTCTACCAGTCGCTTTCGGCGGGCTTCGCGGGCACGCAGGAGTACATGGCGATGGAGAAGCTGGGCCAGCTGCGCGCCCAGCACGACTGGGACCTGATCGTCGTGGACACCCCGCCGTCCCGCTCGGCGCTCGACTTCCTGGACGCGCCGAAACGTCTCGGCTCGTTCCTGGACGGCAAGCTGATCCGGCTGCTGACCGCCCCGGCGAAGCTCGGCGGGCGGGCCGGGATGAAGTTCCTCAACGTCGGCATGTCGATGATGACCGGCACGCTCGGCAAGCTGCTCGGCGGTCAACTCCTCAAGGACATCCAGACGTTCATCGCCGCGATGGACACCACCTTCGGCGGCTTCCGCACGCGCGCGGACGCGACGTACAAGCTGCTCCAGGCGCCCGGTACGGCGTTCCTGGTGGTCGCGGCCCCGGAGCGGGACGCGCTGCGCGAGGCGGCGTACTTCGTGGAGCGGCTGGCGGCCGAGGAGATGCCGCTGGCCGGTCTGGTCCTCAACCGGGTGCACGGCAGCGGAGCCGCCCGGCTGTCGGCCGAGCGGGCACTCGCCGCCGCGGAAAATCTTGAAGAGCCCCGCATTGTCGATCAGGTGGGCGGGAAAGCTGGACTTCGTAACTCTCCCGACACGTACGGCAGTTCAGAATCTCCCGCTTCACCGCCCGCCACCGAGGCAGCGGTTCGCGCCACAGCTCCTGACGAAGGCTCCCCCGCCGACACGGACCAGGAGCGGTCCGCCGCCACGGACGACACCGACGGCACTGACGACACGGAAGGTCGGCCGACCGACGATCAGCCAGCCGACGACGAGCGATCCGTCGACCAACTCACCGCGGGCCTGCTGAAGTTGCACGCCGAGCGGATGCGCCTGCTCTCACGTGAGCAGCGCACACGTGACCGCTTCACGGCGCGCCACCCGGAGGTGGCAGTCGCCGAAGTGGCCGCGCTGCCCGGCGATGTACACGACCTCGCGGGGCTGCGGGACATCGGGAACCGGCTCGCGGCCGGTCGGCCGGAGCTGCCCGAGACGAAGGTCTGACGCACGCCCCGGGACGCAACTCCCCGGGCGGGTACCCCGGGGATCGCCCGGGGTCGATCGGCCCCTACGGGACCGGCGTCAGCCCACCGCCGCGTAGTTCTCGTAGATCTCGTCGTCGTCGAGGGGGATGATGCCGACCCCTCGTTCGTACTCGATACGCGCGGTCTCCAGTAGCCGGCGCCATGAAGTGACAGTGGGCCGCCTGCGCAGCAGTGCGCGGCGCTCCCGCTCCGTCATTCCTCCCCATACGCCGAATTCGACGCGGTTGTCGAGCGCATCGGCGAGGCACTCCGTGCGTACCGGACATCCGGTGCACACTGCCTTCGCCCTGTTCTGCGCTGCTCCTTGAACGAACAGTTCATCCGGATCGGTAGTGCGGCAGGCCGCCTGCGCACTCCAGTCGGTAACCCAGCCCATACCGGCGCCGTCCTCTCCCGAATCGAGGCTCCCCCACGGCGGCAGCGGCATATTCACCGCCGCCAGTTGAGGACGTTACGGAAGGTGGGCACAGCGCAACACCCCCTTCGGGCCCAATCTTGAATGGCCCGAACGGACTATGGGTAAGCGGCAGATCACCCGGGGGAGTGAGCTGACGACATGCGTGACTTTCCCGGCAAAGCGGGACAGTTGACATGCGCCACAAGGGGCACCAGGTGACACAGGAGGCGGATTCGGACACGCCTCCGACAAATAATCCGGAACGACCGGAACGATTCGGGGTCGCCGGACGTATTGATACGTGACCGCGCTGCTGTGACAGTTGAGAGCAGCTTAGGCCAACGCCTATACACGTGTCCGGCGAATGAGAACGTAGGCTGCCCCCATGCCAAAAAAGCGCTCGGGTGGTGGTCTGTCCCCTCTGCAACAGGCCACCAAGTTCCTCGGTGTCAGTGTGCTCGCCGGTGCCGTCATGGCGGGTATCGCGTTGCCCGCGGCCGGCGCGCTGGGACTCGCCGCCAAGGGGTCGGTCCAGGGGTTCGACGACATCCCGGACAGTCTGAAGAGCCCTCAGCTCAGCCAGCGCACCACGATCCTGGACAGCAAGGGCAACCAGATCGCCTCGGTCTACTCCCGTGACCGCACGGTGGTGGAGCTCAAGGACATCTCGCCGTACATGCAGAAGGCGATCGTCGCGATCGAGGACTCGCGCTTCTACCAGCACGGCGCGATCGACCTGAAGGGCGTCCTGCGCGCGCTGAACAAGAACGCGCAGAGCGGCGGGGTCTCCCAGGGCGCCTCGACCCTCACCCAGCAGCTGGTGAAGAACTACTTCGTGGAGGAGGCCGGTGACGACCCGACGAAGGTCGCGCAGGCCACGCAGCAGACGCTCGGCCGCAAGGTCAAGGAACTGAAGTACGCGATCCAGATCGAAGAGAAGCTCGGCAAGAAGAAGATCCTCGAGAACTACCTGAACATCACCTTCTTCGGAGAGCAGGCCTACGGCGTCGAGGCCGCGTCCGAGCGCTACTTCTCCAAGCACGCCAAGGACCTGAACCTCCAGCAGTCGGCACTCCTCGCGGGCATCGTCCAGTCGCCCACGCGCTACGACCCGATCAACGACGAGGCCGAGGCCAAGAAGCGGCGCAACACCGTGCTGGCCCGCATGGCCGAGGTCGGCGACATCTCCAAGGCGGACGCGCTCAAGGCCGAGCAGAGCGACCTGGGCCTCAAGGTCAGCCAGCCGAAGAACGGCTGCATCACCGCGGTCAAGGGCGCCAGCTTCTTCTGCAAGTACGTCGAGAAGGTCTTCCTGAGCGACCCGGTCTTCGGCAAGACCAAGGAGGCCCGGGCGAAGATCTGGAACCAGGGCGGCCTGACGATCCGTACGACGCTGGACCCGCAGGCGCAGGACTCGGTGCAGGCCTCGCTCAAGGACCACATCTACAAGTCGGACTCGGTCGCCGCGGCGGCCACCCTCGTCGAGCCCGGCACCGGCAAGATCCTCGGAATGGGCCAGTCGAAGCCGTACGGCTACGGCAAGAACGAGACCGAGTACAACTACTCGGTCAACGCCGACATGGGCGGCTCGAACTTCGGCTTCCCGACCGGTTCGACGTTCAAGCCGTTCGTCGCGGCGGCCGCGCTGGAGCAGGGCCTGCCGGCCACCCAGCAGTACCCGGCGCCGTACTCGATGGACTACCCGAGCCCCGTCTCGACCTGCAGCGGCAAGAACTGGGTCAACACCGACGGCGCGACGGTGGAGAACGAGAGCGAGTCGGAGAAGGGTCCGTACGCGCTGAAGGAGGCGATGGCCAAGTCGGTCAACACCTACTTCGTGCAGATGATCTCCGACATCGGTCTGTGCCCCGTGGTGAACATGACCAACAAGCTCGGGGTCGTGCAGGGCAACGGCGACAAGATCCCCGAGGTCCCGGCCATCGCGCTCGGTTCCAAGGGCCTCTCGCCGCTGACGATGGCCTCCGCGTACGCGGCCTTCGCCAACGAGGGCACGTACTGCACCCCGATCGCCATCGAGTCCATCACCCAGAAGGTGGGCAACGAGCAGAAGTCGCTCGCCGTCCCCAAGTCGACCTGCACGCGCGCGATGAGCAAGAAGACCGCCGACACGATCAACACCGTGCTGCGCGGTGTGGTCGACTCCGGCACCGGCCAGGAGGCCGGCCTCACCGACCGCGAGAGCGCCGGTAAGACGGGTACGACGGACGCGCGCAAGAACGCCTGGTTCGTCGGCTACACCCCGAACCTGGCCGGCGCGGTCTGGGTCGGCAGCCCCAAGCAGAACGTCGAGATGACCAGCATCCGCATCGGCGGCGTCTGGCACGACGAGGTCTACGGCGCCGACACCCCCGGCCCGATCTGGAAGGACGCCATGACCGGCGCCCTGGAGGGCAAGCAGGTCGAGAACTTCCAGCTCGTCAACATCCCGGACCCCGTCAAGAAGGACAAGGGCAACGACGGCGGCAAGAACAACGACAACGGGGGCAACGACAACGGCGGCCTGACCACCGACGGCGGCACCACCGGCACGACCGACGGCGGCACCACCCCGACCCCGACGTTCTCGTTCCCCGACGGCTTCATCCAGGGCAACGACAACGGCGGGAACAACGGCAACGGGAACGGCGGCAACAGGGGCTGACACCCCGGCGGTCGGCAGTTCTCCTGCCCTCTTCGTCTGCTTCTTCGTCTACGACGACGGGGGCGCCCCTGGTGAAAAGGGGCGCCCCCGTCGTCGTAGACAGATGTGTTGCTCCAGGGGGTCGGTTCAGCCGGCGAGGAGCTTCTTCACCACGGCGGCGACGCGGCCGCCCTCGGCCAGGCCGGCGACCTTCGGGTTCACGATCTTCATGACGGCGCCCATCGCGCGCGGGCCCTCGGCGCCGGCCGTCCTGGCCTCCTCGACGGCCTGGGTGACGATCGCGGTCAGCTCCTCGTCGCCGAGCTGCTTGGGCAGGTACTCGGCGAGGATCTCGCCCTCCGCCGTCTCCTGCGCGGCCGACTCGGGGCGGCCGCCCTGCGCGAAGGCGTCCGCGGCCTCGCGGCGCTTCTTCGCCTCCTTGGTGATCACCTTGAGGACCTCGTCGTCGGAGAGCTCGCGCTTCTCCTTGCCCGCGACCTCCTGATTGGTGATCGCGGAGAGCGTCAGCCGGAGCGTGGAGGAGCGCAGCTTGTCGTGCGCCTTGATCGCGGCGTTGAGGTCTTCCTGCAGCTTCGCCTTGAGCGTGGTGGTCATGGGTCCGATTCTCGCAGGTGCGTGAGTCCGGCCGCCCGCGGATTTAAGGGGGTTGCTTGAGGGACTGCTTGAGGGGCTGCTTGAGGAACCATTTGAGGAGCTGCCTGGGGGGGCGCCTGAGGGGCTTCTTAAGTGGCCGTGGCCGACGGGGTGTCAGTGGGGTCTGACACCATGGCGGTATGCGCGCGCGATACGGAGTACCCCTGGGAATTGCGGCGGCCGGTGCCGCCGGTCTGGTCTACGCGGCGGGCTTCGAGGTCCGCTCCTTCCGGCTGCGCCGGGTGACGGTCCCGGTGCTGCCGGCCGGCATGCGCCCGCTCAGAGTCCTCCAGGTCTCCGACATCCACATGGTCGGCGGCCAGCGCAAGAAGCAGCGCTGGCTGCGCTCGCTCGCGGGACTGCGCCCCGACTTCGTGATCAACACCGGCGACAACCTCTCCGACCCGGAGGCCATCCCCGAGGTCCTGGACGCGCTCGGCCCGCTGATGGACTTCCCGGGCGCGTACGTCTTCGGCTCGAACGACTACTACGGCCCCACACCCCGTAACCCCGCCCGGTACCTGTTCGAGAAGACCGCGGGCCGCCACGGTCTGAACGGCAACCCGCCCGTCGTAGGCGCCGTCCACATCCCGTGGGAGGACCTGCGGGACGGTTTCGACGCGGCGGGCTGGCTGAACCTCACGAACACACGGGGCACGCTGAAACTCGAGGGCGCGTCCGTGGAGTTGACCGGCCTGGACGACCCGCACATCAAACGCGACCGCTACGCGCGCGTGGCCGGCGGCCCGTCCGACGACGCCGACTTCTCGATGGCCGTGGTGCACGCGCCGTACCTCCGCGCCCTGGACGCGTTCGCGGCGGACGGCTACCCCCTGATCCTCGGCGGCCACACGCACGGCGGCCAACTGTGCATCCCGTTCTACGGCGCGC